>NZ_MQWC01000004.1:1663908-1983074 GCF_002954405.1 Salinibacter sp. 10B
CTGCACACCCGCGCTGCCGCCTCCGCCTCCTCCACTGCCCCCGGCACCTCCACCAATGATGACGGGGCCGGAGCCCCCGATCATCACCATGCCCGAGCCCCCGATCATCACCGGGTTGCCCCCGCTGTTGATCATCACCGTCGGCTCTCCGCCCACGATCGTGTCCGGCGGGCCACTGCACGTGCACACGTCGCCCATCCGCGCCGCCGGCATTCCATTGATCATCACCGTCGGAGCGCCCATCGAAATGGGGCCGCCCACGTGCGGGCTCGGGCCCGGGTTGCACATCGGGTACACGTGCATGTCGCCCTGGCGGGCGGCGGGCAGTCCGTTGATGAGAACGGTCGGGTCTCCTACGGCAATCGTGCCGCCGTGGGCCGTCGGGTCGCCTTGTCGTGCGGCTGCGGGCATAGAAAGAGTTTACGTTGTTGAAGATATGACGCAACAAACCAAAAGAGTTGTATAACTAATATTTAGCTTGGGGTCGGCACGGAGAATTGCAAACAATCCCTCTCGCCCCTTCAGAACAGTCGGTAAAGAGACAGCCATGCGCTGCCGAGAACCCCGAACGAGCACAGGGGTTCACGGAGGATCGCTCCGGTCCTCAGACCCTTTTCACGAACCGCCCCCCGGGAACATCGTTGATACCCTTCCCTGTCTTTCGTAGTGTGTGCTTCTGCGGACATTATGTTCGCAAAGATTCCTTGCCCGGTCGTCTAATGGCAGGACAGCGGCCTTTGGAGCCGTTAGTGGTGGTTCGAATCCACCCCGGGCAGCCGTTCCGTTCTGTGCGACCGCTCCTGCAACCCCCTGATCATAGAGACTGTGGAGCGATTGAGCAGAATCCACCCCTGGATTCTTTCGTGGATCGGTCAGGGCTCTCCTCCCTCCTCGTCGCGTGTGCCGTCGACTCCCTGTCCGATCCCTTGGAGCCCACGGTCCCAGAATCTTCCCCCGACGGCTCGACTCTTCCCTTCCCTGCCCAATGCGTACGTCCAGCAACGACCGGCCCGTCGCCATCTTCGGCGGGCGTTCCAACCCCGCCCTCGCCCAGAAAATCGCCGAATCGTACGGCACGACCCTGGGCGACCTCACCATCCGAGACTTTGCTGATGGGGAAATCTATGTGCACTACGAAGAGTCCATTCGCGGGGCGGACCTCTTCATTATCCAGAGCACGCACCCAACGGCCGACAACTGGATGGAGCTCCTGCTCCTTATCGACGCCGCCAAACGGGCCTCCGCCGCCCGGGTCACGGCCGTCATCCCATACTTCGGGTACGCTCGTCAGGAGCGGAAGGATCAGCCGCGCGTCTCCATCGCGGCGAAGCTGATGGCCAACATGCTCACCTCGGCGGGCATCGACCGCATCTTAACGATGGAGCTGCACGCGTCGCAGATCCAGGGCTTCTTCGACGTCCCGGTCGACCACCTGTACGGGTCCACCGTCCTCATCGACCATGTCCGTCAGTTTGACCTGGAAGACTTCGTGGTACTGGCACCGGACGTGGGTGGACTCGGCATGGCCCGTTCCTACGCGAAGCGTCTGGACGTCGACCTCGCCCTCATCGATAAGCGGCGGCCCAGTCAAAACGAGGCCCGCGTCATGAACGTGATTGGGGATGTGGAGGATAAAAACGTGATTATCATCGACGACATCGTGGACACGGCCGGTACGCTCACACGCGCCGCGCAGGCGCTCAAAGACTATGGTGCCCTTCGCATCATGGCGGCCTGCACCCACGGGCTGCTCTCCGGTCCTGCCTACGATCGGATCGAAGCCTCGCCCATCGAGCGACTCATCGTCACCGACACCATTCCGCTTAAGCGCCCCTCGGACTGCATCGAGGTGGTCAGCGTGTCGGACCTCTTTGCAAAGGCCATCCGCCATATCTACACCGACCAGTCCGTCTCTACCCTCTTTACGGACTAGCCCCGCTCTCCTTCTTGCCGCTCCTCTCCATCCATTTTGCTTGAATCGGGGGCACACCCGGAACTTGAACAGGGGTCTGCGCTACGATGGGTTCTGCACGCAGGCTCGACCTGTGCGGGATTCGAGGACCGTTGTACTCACTGGACCGACTTGCCGTCATGGACGCCACCGTCATTGAAGCTCAGCCGCGCGAGACCGGCTCGAAGGCCGCGCGCGACGTTCGCCAAAACGACAATGTCCCCTGCATCCTCTACGGCTCAGCCGTGGAGTCCACCCCACTGCAGGTTCCGATCCCGGCCTTGAACAAGCTGATCCACGGGCGATCGGCCCCGGTGGCCGAGGTGCACCTGGATGGCGAGAGCCACAACTGCATCTTGAAGGACTTTGACCTGCACCCGATCACGGATCGGCCCCTCCACGCCGACTTTCAGGCGCTGGAGGACGGACGCAAGGTCACCCTTACGGTGCCCATCCACTTTCAGGGCGTGCCGCTCGGTCAGAAAAACGGCGGCGACACGCAGTTGATTGTCCGCGAACTCACGATTTCGGTCCTCCCGGAAAACATCCCGGCACAGATCGACATCGACATTGAGGATCTCGCCATTGGCGATTCGATCCACATCTACGACCTTGATGTGGACTACGACATTAAGATGGCCGACCAGCAGACGCTCGTCACGGTCGTCGCGCCGCACATCGAGACCGCGCCGACGCCGACCGCCGAGGAAGAGGAGGAAGAGGCCGTATCGCTCGAAGATCTCAGCGAGGAAGAGAAGGCCGAACTCTCCGAGGAGGAGCTTGCCGAGCTCGAAGCGGCTGCCGAGGAAGCCGAGGCCGAAGAAGGCGAAGCCGAAGAAGGCGGCGAAGCACCGGCCGAGGGATAGTACTTCCCTTTCCTCTCCTGATGACATTTTGAGTCCTGCAAGGGCGGCCCTTTTTGGCCGCCCTTCTTTTTTGTCTACCCTCTCGCTTTATGCCTCCTTCTCCTTCCTGTCTGGTCGTCGGCCTCGGGAATCCCGGTCCCAAGTACGAAAACACCCGACACAACGTCGGCTTTCGGGTGGTCGACGCACTCGCCGACCGGTTGCGCGTGTCTTCGTTCGACCGGTCACACCAAGCCCTCGTGGGCTGGGGTCAGCATAAAAACCGACGGATCGGCCTCGCGAAGCCGCTCACGTTCATGAACCGGAGCGGACAATCAGTGGCGGCCCTGTGCGAGCACTACGACGTGTCTCCTGCCGACCTCATCGTGGTCGTGGACGACCTCAACCTTCCCGTCGGCACGATTCGGCTCCGCCCAAAAGGCAGTAGCGGCGGGCACAACGGCCTGGAGAACGTCGCCCACCACCTCGGCACCACGGCGTTTCCCCGTCTCCGCATCGGCATTGGGGACGACTTCGGAAGCGGAGAACAAAGCGACTACGTCTTGTCGCCGTTTACGCCGAGCCAAGAGCCCCATATCGAGGACGCCGTACAAAACGCCGGCGACGCTATTCTTACCTCCGTACGGGCAGACCTCGATACGGCAATGAATCAATTTAACTGAGCTTTCCTTCGTCCCCTCATCTGCCTTCGGCCCTCCGGAAGGAATTGTGCGTTGCTCCCTGCAGATTTTCTCTCCCGTCTTTGACTCACTTCCGAGTGGGAGACTAGCGGTTCATTCCCGTCCGTTTCTGCTCTATCCTTGCACATTCGGCAGTTTTTCACTCTGAATTACGTAGAGGTTCCTGTCAACCGCGCCCCTCGCTCGGTAGGTTACAAGCCGTTTTGCAACGTAGGGGGAACGTCCCCACACGATACCAACAGGTTGTACCACAGCGGCGCGTCCCCTCTCGGATGGCCCGCAGCCACGCAGTGCGTTCCCCCGTCCCTTCGAGCATACCTCCAAACGAACAGGAAGACCCTCTCTATGGACACGACGATGCTTATCAAATGGCTCATCCCCGCGAGCGGTGTGCTGGCGCTCCTGTACGCCTTCACCCGCACGCGGTGGATCAACAAACAGGACGCGGGAACCGACCAGATGGTGGACCTCGCGAGCAACATTGCGGAGGGGGCCCGAACGTTTCTGAATCGGGAGTACCGCTGGCTCAGCATCTTCGTGGTGGTGGTGGCCGGCCTCCTCATTGTTGCGAATCTCGGGCAGGCCGACTCCTCCTGGTGGATCGGCGTCTCGTTCGTAGCGGGCGCGTTCTGCTCCGGGCTGGCAGGCTTCATCGGCATGACCGTGGCCACGAAGGCGAATGTGCGCACCACGCAGGCCGCTCGTACGAGCCTCGGCCCGGCCATGAACGTCGCCTTCTCCGGCGGCCTTGTCATGGGCCTCTCTGTCGTCGGCCTGGGCGTCATCGGCCTCGGTGGTCTCTTCCTCCTCTACGACAACGCGCTGGCCTGGGAATTGAATAAGGTCATCAATGTCATCACTGGGTTCTCGATGGGCGCCTCCGCCATTGCGCTCTTTGCCCGTGTAGGCGGCGGCATCTACACAAAGGCCGCCGACGTGGGCGCCGACCTTGCCGGAAAGGTCTACGCCGGCATTCCGGAGGACGACCCCCGCAACCCCGCGACGATTGCGGACAACGTGGGCGACAACGTGGGCGACGTGGCCGGCATGGGCGCCGACCTCTTTGAAAGCTTCGTCGGCGCAATCATCGGCACGATGGTCCTCGGGGCCTCCTTCACCGCGGCCTTCGGCAATGCAGACGGAACGCTCCAGTTGGCCGGCGTACTGCTGCCCCTGGTACTAGCGGGCGTGGGAATCGTCGTCGCCATCATTGGCTCCTGGTTCGTAACGGTGGATGAAGGCGGCGATCCGCAGACGGCCCTCAACACCGGCGAGTTTGGCGCCGCGGGCGTTATGGCCGTCGCGTCGTACTTCATCATCACCTGGCTGCTGCCCGCCACCTGGAGCACAGAAGCCATTGCGTTCAGTGCCCGAAGCGAGTATACCGCCATCGGCGTGTTTTGGGCCGTTCTCATCGGACTGGCCGCCGGCCTGCTGATTGGAATTGTAACCGAATACTACACAGGCACCGAGTACAGCCCGGTCGAAGGCATTGCCGAGCAGAGCGTGGCCGGCACAGCAACCAACATCATCAGCGGTCTCGGCGTCGGGATGCAGTCGGCGGGTCTGCCGGCCCTCATCATTGCCATCGGCATCGTGGGCGCCAATTACTTTGCCGGCCTTTACGGCATCGCGATTGCCGCAGTCGGGATGCTCTCGATTACCGGCATGCAGCTTGCCATTGACGCCTACGGCCCGATCTCGGATAATGCGGGCGGCCTCGCTGAAATGAGCGGACTCCCCTCGGAGGTGCGCGATCGCACCGACAAACTCGACGCCGTTGGCAACACGACCGCGGCCATCGGCAAGGGCTTTGCCATTGGCTCTGCCGCCCTCACGGCCCTCGCGCTCTTCGCCGCCTACATGCGGCAGGCGGACGTGCAGAGCATTGATGTAGCCGATCCGCGGATCCTGGCCGGCCTCCTTATCGGAGCCGTGCTGCCATACGTCTTCAGTTCTCTGTCGATTGCGGCGGTGAGCCGAGCGGCGGGTGACATGATTAAAGAGGTCGGACGCCAACTCGACGAGATTCCGGGCATCATGGAAGGAGAGGGCACGCCCGAATACGTGCGCTGCGTCGACATCTCGACGAAGGCCGCGCTTCGCGAAATGGCCGCACCGGGCCTGCTCGCGATTCTGGTGCCCGTCATCGTCGGATTCTTCATCGACAAGGGCATGCTCGGAGGACTCCTGGCCGGCGTGACCGTCTCCGGCGTCCTGTTCGCCATCTTCCAGAGCAACGCGGGCGGCGCCTGGGACAACGCCAAGAAACGCATCGAGGCCAACTACACGGCCGAGGACGGCGAAACGCACGGCAAGGGAAGCGAAGCCCACAAGGCGTCTGTCGTGGGCGACACGGTGGGCGACCCGCTGAAAGACACGAGCGGCCCGAGCCTGAACATCCTCATTAAGCTCATCGCCGTCGTCTCGCTGGTGATTGCCCCGCTGCTCTAACATCGCGACACGTTACTCGTGACGGTGTACGAGCGGGCCCCTTCCTTCTGAATACAGCGAGTGGGATGGACGGCGTGGGGCATGCCCCGACCGTCCGTCCCACTTTTTATTATGGGGTGCGGTTCCGTACATTGTGGATCCGCCCCCTGGGAACTTGCCGACAGATGTGATCCGTGATTGCCGGAACGGCCCGTCGCTCTGCTGTTGCTAGCGGCCGACGACGGCCCCGCCTGAGCGATCCGACGACTAGACATGGCCCTCGCTTCGGGGCAGCGACCTTTCCCTTCCCTGAGGGGATTGCTGAACGGCCGTGTCGGGCAAGCCTCCCAGCAGTGGGAGCGCTTTTTCCACTGCTCCGACCCTCCACGCACTCTTCTCGACGCTGAACGAGCGGACTGAATTATGGCGCAGGTTGACGTAGAAATGCCCAAGATGGGCGAAAGCATCACCGAAGGCATGGTCATCGAGTGGCACAAGAGCCCCGGCGACCGGGTGGAGCAGGACGAAATTCTGCTCGAGATTGGCACCGATAAGGTGGACACCGAGGTCCCTTCGCCGACGGCTGGTATCCTCACCGAAACGCTGGTGGAGGAAGGCGACACGGTCGAGGTGGGGACGATCATCGCCCGTGTCGAGACGGAAGCGGAAGAGGCCGAGGTTCAAGAGCCGACCGACACGCCGCCGGTGGAAGAAGAGCCTGAGACGGAATCGGGATCTGCCGAACCCGCCCCGGCGTCCTCCGACGCCGATAGCGCCCCCGCCCCCGCAGAGCCCGCGGAAGAGGACATCGAAGTGGTGATGCCCAAAATGGGCGAAAGCATCACGGAAGGCACTGTCATTGCGTGGTACAAGGAGATTGGCGACGAGATCGATGTCGACGAAACGCTCCTGGAGATCGGCACCGACAAGGTCGACACTGAGGTCCCTTCGCCCGCCGCGGGGGTACTGAAGGAGCGACTCGTGGAGGAAGGCGAAACCGTGGAGGTCGGCACCGTGATCGCCATTCTGGCCTCAGAGGCAGAAGCCGACGCGGTGGACCGTCCGGCTCCCGACACCGGAGACGAAGAGTCCGAGGAGCTCCCCTCTCCCTCTGGCGATGGGGCCGTTCCGGACAGAACGCCCGACCGGCCCGCTGGAGAGGAAATCAAGCGTCGCGGGGACGATGGCCGCTTTTACTCACCGCTCGTTCGCTCCATTGCAAAAGAGGAAGGACTGCGGATGAGCGAACTGGAGTCCATTGAGGGCTCCGGACGCGAGGGTCGCGTGACGAAGGAGGATGTTATGGCCTACCTCGAAGAACGCGAAGGACAACCGGCCGAGTCGGGCACGCCTGCCTCCCCGGACACTGCAGCGCCAGGCACGGCCCCCGAACGTCCGCCGCAGCCAAGCCCCTCCGCCCCGTCCTCCCGCGGCGGCTACACGGTGGAAGAAGGTCCCAGCGAGAACCAACTGAAGCAGCAATACGGCGATCGCATCGAGGTGCAGCCCATGGACCGGATGCGGAAGATTACGGCCGAACACATGGTGCGATCAAAGGCCACCTCCGCCCACGTCACCTCGTTTGCCGAGGCCGACGTCACGGGCCTCGTTCGCTTCCGCGAACGGAACAAGGACGCCTTCCTGGACCGAGAAGGCGTAAAGCTTACGTACACTCCCTTCTTTGTGAAGGCTGCCGTGGAGGCCCTGCGCGAGCATCCGATGCTCAATGCCAGCGTGGAGGGCGACAAGATCGTCATCAAGAAGAACTTTCACGTCGGCGTGGCCGTGGCCATTGGCAATAAAGGCCTACTGGCTCCCGTCGTGCGCAACGCGGGCGACTACAGCGTGACGGGCCTCGCTCGGAAGGCGGCCAACATGGCCGACCGCGCTCGCAGCAAGGAGCTCCAACCCGACGAGCTGCAAGGGGGAACGTTTACCGTTACCAACATCGGTTCGCTCGGCTCTCTGATGGGAACGCCCATCATCAACCAGCCGCAGGTCGGCATCCTGGCCACAGGTGCCATCCAGAAACGCCCGGTCGTGATGGAGGGCGAGCACGGCGACTCGATTGCGATTCGTCACATGATGTACCTCTCCCTCAGCTACGATCATAGAATCATTGATGGCGCAATGGGGGCAAGCTTCCTTCAGCGCGTGGTCACCGAGCTGGAGTCCTTCTCCGGAGACGACCAGTTGTTCTAGCAACCTCTCCCCATTCCACTGTGGATCGTCAGCCCCGCTGTCCCTCCGGACAGCGGGGCTTTTCTTTTCGTTCCACTCCGTCGCCCCCCTTCCCAGCCAGTTGCCGTCTCCAGTGGATCGCCGGTGTCTCGTTACGCCTCCTTCTCGTCTCCGGAAACGGCATGAAAACAACCCAATCCGGGTCGGTGACGAGGACGTCGGCGTCGCATTTCCGAGGCCGCATTTCGTGCTGTTGATCCTTCACCCCCAATACGACGATGCACCCGGTCCGTATCCGTGGTGCTCTGCGATACAGGACCAGCATATTTTGCCGAACAACCCTTAGACTACTCTAAAATGACTGACTTTTTGAGAAACCGAACGACTGTATCATCCATGCGACGGACGCTTTTGTTCGCCGCGGGTCTTCTGGCGATTGTCGTTGCTCCGTTAACCGGCTGCGACGCCACCGGCTCGAATGGCGCCGGGAACGACGGAGACGACGATAAGGACGAGCTTGAGGCGCCAGACGACTTCGACGCCGCGGTGCAGGACGACGGAACGGTGAAGCTGACCTGGGAGGAAACGGACGGCGCGGACACCTACAACGTGTACCGCTCGACCGACACGATTGACGCCTCGGACGCCTCTCCTCTAGCACGCGGCGTTTCGGCCCTTGAGTACGACGACTCGGACCCCCAAAACGGGACGGCATACGTCTACGCCGTCTCTAGTGTCGCTGGGAACGGCACTGAAAGTATGTTGACCGAAGAGGAACAGATCACGACCCCACCGGCGGCCCCCAGCGAGGGCCGAAGCGAAGGCTGGACTCGCGTCAAAACCAGCACCGATAATACCATCAACGACGTGGCCGTTACGTCCGAAGGGGTCTATGCCGTCGCGGATGGAGGGCTTCTTCTCAAGCGAGAACAAGAAACATGGTCGACGATCCTCAGCGATGGGCCGTCCAGCAACGGCAATGACCTCCTCGCGATTGGCACCACGAGCGACGGCAATCACGTCTGGTTCGTGGGGGCAAGCGGCGCCATTGGCGAGTACGACGTGACGACGGAAAGCCTGGTCGAGGACCACTCGGCCCCGAATGACGTCACCAACAATTTTCAGGACGTCGCGGTCACCGGTTCCTCCGGCGAGGCCAACGTCTACATCAGCGGCGGGTCCGGCCAGGTGCACTTCAGCTCCAACAACGGAGGCACCTGGAACATGCAAACGCCGGGAAGCGGATCGGCGCTTCGTGCAATTGATACGTACGATGCCCGGAAGGCCCACGTCGTAGATGCCAACCAGAGCCTCTTCACCTCAACCGACGGCGCAAGCAGTTGGGAGAAGACAGGAATTGCAGATGCCGACGTGAGCCTTTACGGCCTCGATAGCCACGCGTCGGACGACGTCTGGGTGGCGGCCGGAAGTGGCACGGTGTATCACTGGACCGGCTCTGAGTGGACCCGCACTGGAATTGGAGAACCTGATCTCCAGGATCTCGAAGTGGCCGAGAATGACGACGGTGGATTCGCAATTGGTGCGAGCGGATCGGTGTTCGCCTACGACGGATCGTCGTGGACCGCTGAGACCACGCCCACCTCCGAGAATCTGAACGCGGTCGTGCTCGGCACGTCGTCAACGCCCGCCATTGCCGTGGGCGCAGGCGGGACCGTGATTGAGCGGTAACCCATTGCGTCACATTCGCCACAGAGTCCCGCATTCGGGACCTTCAGCGCCAGGATCCACTCCGGATCCTGGCGTTTCTTATTGAGGCGTTTTATCTCGGCGCAGTGCGCTCTGCCGTTCCGGGGCGTCTCGTATGAATCGCGCTCGCGTCGCCCAGCTCATGCCCAATGGCGTCGATGCTTCCCCGAGGTCGCGGCTACGTTTCGATGTAGCCGTCGCTCTTCAATTGCTCGATAAGTTGTTGCCGGAGACGCTTGCCCCACGTCCGGCCCAGGGACATCGACTCTTGCATGATGCTGGGCATCTTATCGATCACCTTCCGCCCCACCGGGGTTCGATAAAACTCCAGCAGGCGATTGATCTCCTCGTGGGTAAAGTGCTTTGCGTAAATCGGAACGAGTTGGTCGATTAGGCCACTGAAATCCGCATTCTCCCGTGCTTTGCTCCACCACTCGTCGGGGACATTCGGGTACTGTTGCCGCTGCATCCGTAGAACTCGACTGAAGATCTGCTCGGCGATCTGACTTGACCGGGTCATGCGGATGAGCGAGCGGATGCTGTCGGCTTTGGCTGCATCGATCGTCGTGTCTTGTACAATTGTACCGGGAGCGGAGGGCACCTGAGCCGATGCAGCCGGCACGAGCAGAAGCGCAAAACCGAAAAGAAGAACTCGTCTCATTTGAGACTGAAACCGAATCTTATATAAAATACGATCGAGAGAAGCTAAAATCCTGTAGGGCAATGGGTTCCAAAGGACGGGGTCCCCGACGCAGGTGCTAACAGTAGCACCACTGAACCGGCCCCTACACCATAAGCGTCCACCTTCGATCTCCCGTTCCTGATTCGTGCTCTTCTCGTTGGATCGAAAAAGAGAGACTTCTCTTCCTTCTTCCGTTCCTCCAGGCCGCCTGCGTGCCCGAATACGATGGCGACTCGGTCCCATGATCCCTTTATTGAATCGGCACACGCATCTGGTCCTCCTCTCCCTCTCATACGTATGCC
Organism: Salinibacter sp. 10B; assembly: GCF_002954405.1. Lineage (NCBI taxonomy): Bacteria > Pseudomonadati > Rhodothermota > Rhodothermia > Rhodothermales > Salinibacteraceae > Salinibacter > Salinibacter sp. 10B. Next base: position 1,674,711 of record NZ_MQWC01000004.1, read on the forward strand.
CATTTCTTTCTCGACTCCCCACTCGCCCGTGCTCGTCGCAGCGATTCTCTTGCTCCTCACCTGCGGACCGGCACTCAGCACCGCCCAGACAAGCACCGAGGCACCTTCCCCCCTCCGACCCGGACTGCTAGAAAACCCGTGGGAGGCCCAATGGATCGCTCCCCCGGATACCGACCGGCAGGCGTTCGGGGTGTATCACTTTCGGCATACACTGACGCTCGACGCCCCGGTCGACTCCTTCGTCGTCCACACCTCGGCAGACAACCGGTACCAGCTTTTTGTCAATGGCACGCGCGTCCGCATCGGCCCGGCCCGCGGCGAGATTGCCCACTGGCGCTTCGAGACCACCAATCTCGCCCCCCACCTGCAAGAGGGAGCCAATGTCATTTCGGCAGTCGTTTGGAATTTCGGTGAGCATCGTCCCCGTGCTCAGATGAGCGTCGAAACGGGATTCCTCCTGCAGGGCAACAGTGCCCAGTCGGCGGAGATCAATACCAACGCCGAGTGGCGCGTGACGACGAACGAGGCGTATCAGCCCATTTCCCGGAGCGAGTGGGCCATCGACGGCTACCTGGTGGTGGGGCCGGGGGAGAAGATCGACGCGTCAAAATATCCGTGGGGCTGGGCCGAGCGCGGATTTGACGATAGCGGGTGGGCAGCGGCTGAGGAGCTGCGCCCCGGCATGCCCAAACAAGGACCACGCGGCACCGGGATCTACGAGGCCTGGAAACTCGTGCCTCGCTCCATTCCCCGGATGGAAATGACAAAACAGCGGTTCTCCGAACTGGAGCGTACCCGCGGTCTTCAGCCGAACAAAGGGGTGCTCCGAGGCACGGCCGACCTCGTGGTGCCTGCCGACACGACCGCCACTCTCCTCCTCGATCACGGCCACCTCACGACGGCCTATCCGGAATACGAAATAAGCGGCGGGACCGGAAGCCGCGTCCAGGTCACATACGGGGAGTCGCTATACGACGACGAGGGACGGAAGGGCAACCGCGACGCGGTGACAGACAAATCGATTCGCGGCTACTACGACGTGTATATGCCCGACGGGGGACAGCACCGCACCTTCCGGCCGCTCTGGTGGCGCACGTTCCGATACGTGCAGCTCAAAATTGAGACGGCGGACGCTCCCCTTCGCCTGCACGATGTCCGGAGCACGTACACGGCCTACCCCTTCGAGGCGAACGCCTCGTTTTCCAGTGACGAGACGTCCCTCGATTCCCTCTGGACCGTCGGCTGGCGCACGGCCCGCGTCTGTGCGAACGAGACCTACTTCGACACGCCCTACTGGGAACAGCTTCAATACGTGGGCGACACGCGCCTGCAATCGCTCATTTCCCTCTATGTGGACGGCGATGACCGGCTCATGCGCAAGGCCCTTCGCTCATTCGATCACTCCCGGGTCTCGGAAGGGCTCACGGAGAGTCGGTATCCCTCCTTCGAACAGCAGTTCATTCCGCCCTACTCCCTTCTGTGGATCTCGATGATTCACGACTACTGGATGCATCGCGAGGATCCGGCGTTCGTGCGCTCATTCCTCACCTCCATCCGGAACGTCGTCGACTGGTACGAGCCGTACGTCACGGACACGGGACTTGTGAGGGCCGGGCCGTGGTGGAATTTCGTGGACTGGTCGTTCGAGGGCGGTGTCCCGCCGGGGGGCGAGTATGGGCGCTCGACAATCCTCTCCCTCCAGTATGCCTACGCTCTCGACCACGCCGCCAATCTCGCGTCGGCCTTCGACCGCCCCGACGCCGCCGATCACTACCGACAGCTATCGGACTCGGTCACGACCGGCGTGATGGACCTGGCCTGGACCGCGGAGGAGGGCCTACTGGCCGACACGCCCGCCCAGCAATCGTTTAGCCAACACGCCAACATTCTCGGCGTGCTCACGGACCTGTTTCCGGACAAGCGCGAGACGGCGGTCATGAAGCGCGTGCTGGCGGATTCCTCACTCACCTCAGCCACCTACTACTTTCAATTTTACCTGCACCGTGCACTGGCGAAGGCAGACCTGGGCCATCGCTACGTGGCCCAGCTGAGGCCGTGGCGCAAGATGCTGGAGCGGGGCCTCACCACCTTCGCAGAGGAACCCGACCCTACCCGTTCGGACAGTCACGCCTGGAGTGCCCACCCAAACTACAATCTACTCGCCATTGTCGCCGGCATTCGTCCCTCTTCCCCCGGCTTCGGAACGGTGCGCATTGCGCCCGCCCTTGGTCCCCTCCACCAGATTGAGGCGTCCATGCCCCACCCCGAGGGCACGATCACGGTCAACCTGGAACGCGATGACGAACACATTCGCGGGACCGTCACGCTCCCGGACGGCGTCTCTGGGACCTTTGAATGGAACGGGACAACGGTGGGCCTCGATGGAGGCACACGCTTAATCGACCTATAGGCCCCGCCCTACCCGATCACACATTCTTCAAATTTACTACATCGTGGGACCGCTCCCAGGGGTCTGACAAAGCCACCATCGGTTGGTAGCTTGTAGATCTCTGCGTCCCCTGCTCCTCCATTCTCGCATGACCATGTCCTCCTTCCAGTCCCAGCAGATCGACGCTCCCACTCGCCGTCAGTTTTTAAAGACCCTCTCTCGGGGCGCCGGCGGGGCCGCCCTTGCAGCCTCAGCGGCCCCGCTCGTAGGCCGCGCGGCCCCTCCCGCCCCACATGCCGAAACAATCGGCATCGCGCTGGTCGGTCTCGGAAACTACGCCACCGGCCAGCTGGCCCCTGCTCTACAGGAAACGACGAAGTGCGAATTGACGGGCATCGTGACCGGCACCCCGTCGAAGGCCGAAACGTGGAAACAAAAGTATGAGATTCCAGACGAGAACGTCTATAACTACGAGACCTTCGACCGGATTGTAGACAACGACGAGATCGACGTCATCTACGTGGTATTGCCCAACAGCATGCACGCCGAGTACACAATTCGGGCGGCGGAAGCAGGCAAACATGTGATCTGCGAGAAGCCGATGGCCACCTCCGTGCAGGAGTGCAAGGACATGATCGACGCCTGCGACACGGCGGGCGTGAAACTCTCGATCGGGTATCGCTTGCACTTCGAGCCTCACCACCAGCGGGTCATGACACTGGGACAGGAGGAGGTGTTCGGTCCGGTCACGGTAATGCAGAATGGATTCGGCTTCCGCATCTCTGATAGCGCAACGGACGAGCCCCACATTGAGTGGCGCCTCGACAAAGAAATGGCCGGCGGCGGGGCACTGATGGATGTGGGGATTTACGCAATTCAGGGCGCTCGCTACGTGACGGGAGAGGAGCCGGTGGCAGTCACCGCACAAGAGTACAAAACCCGTCCCGAGGTCTTTTCTGAGGTCGACGAAACCCTCTTCTTTCAGCTCGAATTTCCGAGTGGAACGGTAGTCGACGGAAGCACAACCTACAACGGCAACTACAACCGTTTGTACGCCACGGCGCGCGACGGATGGTTTGAGATCAGTCCCTCTTACGGGTACGGAGGACAGAAGGGACGAACCCATGAGGGACCGATGGAAATCGAGACCGTGAACCAGCAGGCCCGTCAGATGGACGCGTTTGCCGAATGCATTCGGCAGGATCGACCCTCTCGCGTCAGTGGCGAGGAAGGATTGCGCGACCTGCAAGTGATTGAGGCAATTTACGATTCGGTCGCGGCGGACGGGGCCCGCGTACCAGTGGGATAGAATCCTCCATCCACGCCCGCCCTCGTCTCAGAACCTGTTTTCATTTGCGTCCGTCGCCTCATCCGATGCCGATATTTTCGTAGACAAGAAGCATATCGGTAGAGATGCGTCTGCCTCCCCGGCGGAGACGGATGGGCCCGCAGTCGTTGCGTTCCGCCAGACCCACTGCGCATGAAATTAAAACAGCCTCTCAGGGACGATATGCCTGCGCTCCGTGTATTCGTGGGCGCTTATCAATCAAGTACGTTTCTTGCCCTACGCAGTCTCTTCGTACGCCTTCGCTTATGAGCTCTCCTTCCCCGCACACCACCGATTCGGATGCTATCCGCATTCTTTTCATCGGGGCCCACCCAGACGATTGCGACATCAAAGCCGGTGGCACTGCGGCCCTGATGGCTGCCCACGGCCACGCTGTCAAGTTCGTATCGGTTACCAACGGCGACGCTGGCCACTACGACATGGGAGGGGATCCACTGGTTGAGCGCCGACGGGCGGAATCCACAGAGGCCGCCGAGCGACTGGGCATCGATGCCTATGAACTGCTGTCCTACCATGACGGCGAGTTGATGCCCACGCTGGAGGTGCGCCGGGACATCATTCGCCTGATTCGTAACTGGAACGCCGACGTGGTCGTGAGCCACCGGCCGAATGACTACCACCCCGACCACCGCTACGCCGCACGCGTCGTGCAGGATGCAGCCTACATGGTTCAGGTCCCCAACGTGCTGCCGGAGGTTCCTCCCACCGATGGGAATCCTGTTTTCCTCTACTACGAGGACCGATTTCAGAAGCCGTACCCTTTCGAGCACGATATTACGGTCGCCATCGACTCCGTCGTCGACCAGAAGGTCCACGCCCTGGATGCCCATGAGTCTCAGGTATACGAATGGTTGCCCTGGGTGAATGGGATCCTCGACGAGGTCCCCGACACTCCCGCCTCCCGAAAAGCGTGGCTGAAGGAAGAATGGATCCGTTCCGTGTCGGAGACGGCCCGAACGAGCCTTTCCAAATGGTACGGGGCCGAACAAGCGACATCGGTCCAGTACTCCGAGTCGTTCCAGTTAGCAGAGTACGGCCACCAGCCGTCCGACTCAGAAATCCGGCAGCTCTTCCCCATGCTGTCACGGCATAAGGCGGCGTAGCCTCACGTCATTCCACACACCAGTCCTCCAGCGCACGACATGTTTCGCATTGGTATCGATATGGGAGGGACGAATATCCGCGCGGCAATAGTGGAAGACCGGGCCGTGCGGGTGCTTCACCAGGAGCCGACCCCGGCGGAGGGAACGGAGGAGGAGGTGATGGCTCAGATCTTTGCCCTCCTCGATCGGATGCCGACCGGCCAGGCCGCAACCATCGGAGCAGGTGTCCCCAGCGTGGTTGACGTTGACAACGGCATCGTATACGACGTGCAAAACGTTCCGTCGTGGACAGAAGTGCCCCTGAAGGCACGGCTGGAAGAGCGGTACGGAGTACCGACCGTCATCCAGAATGATGCCAACTGCTTTGCACTTGCTGAATACCACTACGGATCGGGACAGGGGCAGTCGCCGATGGTGGGACTCATCCTCGGGACGGGCTTTGCCGGAGGCATTGTGGTGGACGGCACCCTGCTCTCAGGACACAACTGCGGGGCAGGCGAGTTCGGCACCGCACCGTACAAGGACAGCATCTACGAACACTACTGCGCCGGACAGTTCTTTGAACGGCAGCACAACACCACAGGCAAAGCGGCCTTTGAGCGTGCACAGAACGGCGACGCCTCCGCACAGTCCCTGTTTGCAGAAATGGGCACCCACCTGGGACGAGCCCTGAAGTCGGTGCTCTACGCCATCGACCCGGCCCACATCGTGCTGGGCGGCTCCGTGCGACATGCGTACTCCTTCTTCGAGGAGACGATGTGGGAAGAATTGGAGTCGTTTGCCTACCCCCGAGCCCTCGACAATCTGACGATCGAGATCTCGTCTCTGAAGCACGCCGGGGTCCTGGGCGCTGCTGCCCTGGGCCTTCAGGTTGAGGATCGAGGATAGAGCCTCCCTAGCGTCCTTCCTCTCTCGCCCTCCCCTTGCCCCTCCCCGTTCGACTCTCATTTCTCTATCCTCGTCCCTTCCTCGACTCTCTCCCCATCATCCCCTATCCTCAATGTCACATCCTTAAGCTTCCCGGCCCCTCTCGCTCAACATGAGCACGCTGGTCCGTACGATCCTCCTCGTCGGCGTCTTGACTCTTCTCCTCCCTGTTAACGGCCCAACGGCGACCGCGTCGGACCAAATCCGAATCACGGTCGACCATGTACAGCCCGGCGCCCCGATCACCGTGGGCCTCCCCTTTCCAAAGGGCGAGCTCCAATCGCCGGAGCACATGCGCGTCCTCACCTCGGACGGCACACCCATCCCGTCACAGATTACGCCCGTCACGAGCTGGGCCCCCGCCGACTCCAGCCTCAAGTGGGTCTGGGTCTTCTTCTTTGCAACCGACGGGGACTCATACCAGCTCGAATACGGCCCTAACGTTCAGCGCGCCCCAATTATGGGCGATCGACTGCGGGTCAAGAACAACCAGCGCCCCTACGGCCATACGGAAATCACGACCGGCCCACTCCGCCTTCGAATTGAAAAGGGCTCGGGCGGCAGCTTCCTCGAAGAGGTGTTTTTCGACGCAGAAGGCGACGGCTTTGAAGCAGACGACCGGATGGCAACGGAGCCGGACGGGCGTGGCTCGTATCTGGACCTTCTCGACGCGGCGGGCCTCGACTCCTCCCGCGCTACCGTCACGCAGACCTACAAGGAAAAAGGCTCCGGTCCCCTCCACGCCATCCTGCGAATCGAAGGGACCTACCACTATTCCCGGGACGACAACAATTCGGCTCCGTTCGTCACCCGGATCCATGCCTACGCCGGAAAGCCTTACCTCCGCGTCCTCCACACCCTCACCTATACTGGCGACCCCGATCAGCACCCGCCGCTCGATGGCCAGCACGCCCAGATCGCCACCAGTGCCGAAAACGTCGTGAACGAGGACAGCCTGGCGGGCGACCCGCGATGGACAATTCCGAACGATCGAATCGCGGCGGCAGGCCTCAGCCTCGACTACGACCTCTCCGGGCCGCTTACCGTTCGCACCTCGTACCAACAGGGAACCTGGTGGGCGCCCGACGAGCCGCAGATCTACGAGCGTCCCATTTCCGCTGAAAACGAATTCTCGCTCATCCAAACGGGACCGGACTCCGCCTCCGTGCCCACCGGTCCGAACTCCTCGCCCACGGAGCGCATCGACGACTTCTCTGCACGAATCCTCTCGGACGATACCGAGCAGGTCGATGCCACACGAGCGGCCGGATGGATCGACGTCGTGGGCGACGAGCGGGGCGTGGGCGTCGGCATTCGGCACTTCACGGAGGCCTATCCGAAGGAGATCACGCTGTCCATCGATAGCCAGCGGGTGGACGCGGAGTTGTGGAGCGGATCGGCCCGCCCGATGAGCTTTGCCCGGTGGTCGAGCGAGGAAGACGGGGGCATGGTCGGCAACTTCGCACAGGGCCTCACCAAAACGACAGAGTATGTCTACCGCTTTCACGAGGCAGAGACCGACCTCGCCGACGTGCGGCGCTCGCTCAACTACGTGCTGGACCCCGCCGTGGCCCATGCCCCGCCCTCCTGGTACACCAAGAGCCGCGTCTACGGCCGCATGGCCCCGCACTCCGACGAGTATGCGACCTTCGAGCGCGGGATGGACTACAAATTCCGGTGGTGGCGCTTCAATCAGCAGTGGGAGCCCTGGTACGGGGCCTTCACCTACGGCGACGGCAAAAATTATTATTTTGGCGGCACCTGGTACGAGTATTCCAATAACGAGCCCGCTGAGGACTTCATGTGGTGGCAGCAGTTCATGCGCACCGGCGAGCGGAAGTACGCACTGACCGGTCAGGCTATGAGTCGCCACACAATGGACGTGGACAATACACACTGGCCCGCGGGGACGGACTACCGGGGGGACACCAATTCGGCCCTCGACTGGTGGCACGCGAAGGCGGACACTACTGGATCGCCCTACGTGGGCATGGGGCGCCGTCACGGGAACCAGCATTGGACGGCCATGCTGAGCGCACACGTGTGGGTGGCTGGATGGCTCGCCTCCTACTACCTGGACGGGTATCACCGCGGGTTGGAAGTCGCTGAAAAGACCGGCGACTACTACCGTCGGCGCATTTTTGGGAAACACGGCCTCACGGGCCGCCGCCTGTACCTCTCAGTGTGGAATCTCGTCGAGCTCTATGATGCCACAAAAGACCCGCAGATTCGGGAGGAGTTGGATGCGCGGGTGAATCGGATGCTTCAACTGCAGCGAGAGCAAGGGGGAAGCCTCATCATCGATCGCTACGGCTACGCGCAGGTCTACGTCGCACAGGGCCTCGGCAAATACTATCAGCTGACGGGCGATTCTGCCGTGCGCGATGCGCTCATCCGCCATGCGCGATGGGTGCGCGACAATCCGCCGCTGAATCACGAGATGGAGTCGTACCTCTCCAGTATCTCGACGCTGCTGAAGGGCTACCAGCTCTCCGGCGACGATTCCCTCTACCGCACCGCGTATGACCGCGCGCAGGCCCTCCGCACGGATTCGCTCACACTCTCGATGACCGACACGACGTCGCAACAAACCTTCTTCGAAGCCCTCAACGCCGTCGATCGTCTTCCCCGCTCCCGTGAACACCCCGATCGCCGTCCCATCTGGAGCCTCACCAACGGCCTCCGCATTTTTGGCTGGACGCACGCCTACAACGTGCCCTCCCTGATGTACTGGCTTGAACGAAAAGCCCCTCCGAAGTAGGATTGGCTGGTCCGGTCGATCCTACGAAATCCCCCCTTCGAACAGAACGTTATCGTCCACGACATCACGTCACGGCATTTCGCATTCGCATCGTGCCCATGACCATCGCCGCCACAACGCTCCGCAAACGCATCGGCCTCACCGTTGGCGTGGCCCTCTGCGTCGGTCTTTTGCTGGTGCCGACGCCAGCTGGCCTCGATCCCGCCGCCTGGCGCACCGCCGCAATCGGACTCTTAATGGCCGCCTGGTGGATCACGGAGGCCCTGCCCATCGCCGCCACCGCGCTCGTGCCGCTCGCCCTCTTCCCGCTCCTGGGAATCACAGACATCGACGGCGCGGCACGCCCCTACGCCAATCCCCTCATCTTCCTCTTCATGGGGGGCTTTCTGATCGCACAGGCCATGCAAACGTGGCGTCTACATCGGCGCATTGCGCTCGGCATTGTGCAGTGGGTGGGCGTGAATCCCTCTTCGATCATCATCGGCTTTATCCTGGCGTCGGCCTTCCTCAGCATGTGGGTGAGCAATACCGCCACGGCCCTCATGATGCTGCCGATTGGCCTCTCCATCATCGACCTCACGCGCGACCGGCTGGAAAAGCAAGGCACCAACCTGCCGCCGCACTTCGGCATCGTGCTGGTGCTGAGCATCGCCTATGCCTGTAACGTGGGCGGCATGGGCACAATCATTGGCACGCCGCCGAACGCGATTCTTGCCGGATTTGCCTCCGAAACGTACGGCGTGGAGGTGGGCTTTGCGCAATGGATGATCGTAGGACTGCCGCTCGTAATCGTGGCCCTACCGCTGGTCTATGTCGTGCTCACAACCGTCTACCCCATCGAGCTGGAGCAGCTTCCGGGCGGTGCACAGATCATCGACGACGAGCAGGCGAAGCTGGGGCCCATCAGTACGGCAGAGCAGCGCGTGGCCCTCGTCTTCGGGGGGACGGCTCTGCTCTGGATGACGCGGCCTCTGTTGAGCGACGTCATTCCGGGACTATCCGACGCGGGCATCGCAATGGCCGCCGGGCTCGTCCTCTTTCTGCTCCCCTCCGGAACGGACGATCACGCGCTTCTCACGTGGCAAGACGCCGAAGAATTGCCCTGGGGCGTGCTCATCCTGTTCGGCGGCGGGCTTAGCCTCGCCTCCGCCATTAGCGACACGGGACTGGCCGAGTGGATTGGACAGGGCGTAGAAGCGCTGAGTGGGTGGCCCATTCTGCTCGTGCTGGTGAGCACCGTCGCCCTCATCGTCATGCTTACCGAAATCACAAGCAACACCGCCACGACTGCCGCTTTTCTCCCCATTCTGGGCGCAGTGGCCGTGGGGCTTGGCGAGAACCCCTTCCTCCTTACCGTGCCCGCCGCCCTCAGCGCAAGTTGTGCCTTCATGTTGCCGGTGGCCACCCCGCCCAACGCCATCGTCTACGGCAGCGATCTGCTCACCATTCCCCAGATGAGCACCGTGGGCCTATGGCTGAACCTGGTATTCATCGTGGTCGTCAGCCTCCTCGGCTACACACTGTTGGGCGTGGCCTTCGGTGTGGAACTGGGCACAATCCCCGGCTGGGCAGCGGGCTGAGGGAATGCCCCAGACCCATTACGCCCAACTCCCCCCGACATTCGAATTCCCGAACGCATCAGTATCCCCCGTGACGCTTGCCCGCCCCATCGGGAAGCCCCTCATAGTAGCGGAAGCGCTCGACGGGCTTCCCATTAACGCTGTCCGCGTACACTCGCTCCCGGATGCGTTGTAGATACTCGCTCCGCTCCTCGGGCGGCAACTCGGGACGGTAATCCCTCCACGCAGAGCTAAACTGACTCTTGTGTGCCGCGACGGCCTGCACCTTCTTCTCAGCGTGCTCGCCGCTGATATCGACCGTCACATTTTGCGCCTCCGTGGGGCTGTCGTAAAACAGGTACTCCTCAATGCGATGGGCGCCGAGCCCCTGATGATTAATCTGCCCGGGAAAAAGGAGCCGCCACTCCGCGGCCCGTGCCGCATCGACTGAAAGATACGCCGCCGCGCGGTGATCGGTCTTGTGCCACACCTGATACCCCCAGCCCGGATCGAACGAGACGAGGACGTCGGGCTGAATCGTGCGAATATGACGGACGAGGCGCTTGACAACCTCCTCCTCATCCGCAAATTCGAGCATGCCGTCGGTGTAGCCGAGATTGATGTAGTGATCCTTGGGGATGCCCAGTGCAGAGAGCGCCTCCAGTTCCTCCTCCCGGCGAATCTGTGAGAGCCGGGTGCGGGTCATGTCCGGATCCTTCGTGCCCACATTCCCCGTCGTCATGATGAGGACGTGGATCTCATTGCCGTTCTGCTGAAGGCGAGAGAGAGTACCGTATGCGTACCCGTCGTCATCCGGATGAGCCCCGGTCACCAAGATGGTCTTCCCGCTCCATTGCTCGATTGGCGTATCGGGCTGCGTCGCGGTCCCAGACGGGATCCCTCCCGTAGTGTCCGCCTCTTGGGCAAGTCCGGGAAGCGGCATCCCCCCAATGAGAAGAAGGGCGAGTAGGACGGAGAAGGATCGCATATCGTAACGGAGGAATAAACAACCTGGAAACGAGGCGGTGGAGGGACTACGATGTCGAGCGAAAGCAGCACCAGCGGGCGCCCGTATCCGAAACGGGGCCGAGCGTCCCCTTCGGCCCCTACGGATCTCCATTCCATTCGACGCCCCGAGCAAAGACTCGATCTGCAGTGTCCGTCAGACCGACGAGACTGGGCGCTACTTAATTCGCCACCGAAATTGTGAAGGGCACCTGCACGTCAGCCCAGTGGAGAACGCAGGTTCCGGAAGAATCGGACACCTCTCGGAAGTAGAACATCATCATCTCCCGCTGTGGAGCGGACTCCGGCGTGGCCTCTACTCGGAGAACGTCTTCACTCTCGTCGTACTCCGTGCCCCACTGATTCGCCGCGTCGTTGAAGATGATCGTCCAAGACTCCTCTCCCGGAATTGTGTAGACCGAATACGTCCCCGCCGAAAGGGATTCGCCCTGCACGGTCACGTCCGACGAAAAGGAAATCGTGGTGGCCTCATTCGCTCCCGTGCGCCACACGTCGCCGTACGGCACCAGTCCATCGGAGGCAAAGATGGTGCGATCGTTCACTGAGGGACGACCGTAGGTAATGCGCACCTCGGTGGTGCCAATGGTCTGCGACACGGCCGCGTTGGGACTTGCGCGCACCTCTTCACTGCCACGCTCCTGGGCGGCAGCGGGGGATGTGAGAACCAAACTGAAGGCGATGAACGGAAGAACGAGAATGGAAAAGGACTTCGACACTATCGACATTGAACCTACGGGCTGAATGAACAAGAGAATGAAATTGTGTACCTTCGGTCATCAAATCGAACCGAAGGCTTACGTGGGGATCGGGGGCTAATATAGACCACAAATCCAGCAATCCAAAATACAAACGGTCTGTGGTGGTTACACAGTGGAAACTTCGTCGGGTTGCTACGATCTTAACATTCACCGGATCCCTCCGGGTTTCGGAGGAGACGGCATGTCCTACGCCACACTCCACTCACAATCCACACGTCTCCCATGAACCGCCGCGTCAAGCGTCAAATTCTCATTGCCCTCGGCATTTTTGCAGGCATCGTCCTTGCGTTCGCCCTCATTGCCCAGGTGGCCTAACGGGCCGTCCAGGGAAAACAAAATCCTTACGGATCCGGGACGTGGGCGCCCGCTGGACTTCAACCTGATGGGTCTGAGATCAAAGGCGAGCGCTCTCGTCTTCCGCACCGATCCTGGTTATCGGGCTCCCTGTCGGCAAACTGAGCGGGTCTGACGTGAGATTTGCAACATTTCTATGCAACCTGTGCGTTTCGGCGAGGCCCCCGGTTGCCATTCTCCCTCTGTTTGACTTCCTATAGCCATTGGGTCTGCGGAATATCAGCGGCGTTAGACCGGAAGCGCTTTCTCATCCTCGTCTCATCTTTTGCTCCCTCCTAATGCACGTTTCACCACTGCCGCGGATGCGGTGGTCGCTCCTCGTTGCCCTCAGTCTCGTCGTCACCGTTGCCACAGGATGCGCAAGCATGCAGTCTGCCTCCAACGGCGGAAAGGCGTCATCTCAGAAAAGTGAGCAGACGTCAAAAAACGGAATCAAGCCCTTTAGCAAGGTGATTCCCGATACGGCCGAGACGGACAACGGCCTCATCACCACGCACCGCACAGAAGACAAGCTGTACTTCGAAATTCCGGACTCCCTGATGGGCCGGGAAATTCTCATGGTGTCGCGGCTGGCACAGGCCCAGTCGAACCTCGCCTATGGCGGCCAGAAGGCCAACTCACAGGTTCTCCGGTGGGAACGGCGAGACGACGACCTCCTCCTCCGCGTGGCCAGCTACGAGAAAACGGCCAATCCACAGGATCCGGTGTTCGAAGCCGTACAAAATTCCAGCTTCGAACCGATCCTGAAGTCGTTCTCGATCGAGGCCCTCAATGAAGACTCGACCGGCGTCGTCATTGACGCAACGGACCTGTACACAACCGATGTCTCGTCGCTCGGCCTGCCCCAATCGGCCCGTGAGGAATACGGCGTGGGCCGGCTCGACGAAGACCGTACGTACCTGTCCGGTGTGGAGAGCTTTCCCAAGAACACGGACGTGGAGGCCATTCTCACGTACAGCGCCCAAAATCCGCCATCCAGCGAGCAGACGGGCACCATCAGCGTGGAGATGAATCACTCGATGGTGCTGCTGCCCTCAGAGCCGATGACGCCCCGGCTGTGCGATCAGCGCGTCGGCTACTTCAACATTGAGCACATCAACTACAGTTCCGAGGAGCAGCAGGCCGCCGAGGAGTGCTTCATTACCCGCTGGCGGCTGGAACCAAAGGACATGGAGGCCTACCAAAACGGCGAACTCGTAGAGCCGAAGGAGCCGATCGTATACTACGTCGATCCGGCGACGCCCGAAAAATGGCGCTCCTACGTGGCCCAGGGCATCGAGGACTGGCAGGAAGCCTTCCGCGCCGCTGGCTTTAAGAACGCAATCGTGGCGAGAACCCCCGCTGAGGTCGACTCTACGTTCGACCCGGACGACATCCGGTACTCGACCGTCCGATGGTTTGCGTCCGAGGTGCCGAACGCCTACGGACCGCACGTGCACGACCCACGCTCTGGAGAAATTCTGGAGAGCGACATCGGCATGTACCACAATGTCCTGAGCCTGCTCCGCAACTGGTACTTTGTGCAAACGGCTGCCGTCAATCCGGAGGCGCGCGGGCGCAACTTCGACACCGACGTGATGGGCAAGCTGCTGCAGTTCGTTGTCGCGCACGAGGTGGGGCACACGCTCGGCCTGCCGCACAACTGGGGCTCCAGCCATGCCGTACCGGTCGACTCTCTGCGGTCTCCCTCCTACACGTCCGACCACGGCACGGCCCCGTCCATCATGGACTATGCCCGCTTCAATTACATCGCCCAGCCGGGCGACGGGGTGGAGCGCTTTACGCCGGACATCGGGGTGTACGACCGCTGGTCCATCCAGTGGGGCTACCAGTCGATGCCCGACGAGGAGGGACCGGAGGCACAGGCCCAGGCCCTGGACGAGATGATTCTGGAGCACGCTGGCGACCCGCGCTACTTCTACGGTCGGCAGACGCTGAACCCAGTCGATCCGCGCTCGCAGAGCGAAGACCTCGGCCGGAATGCTGTCGCCGCCGGTAGCCTCGGCGTCGCAAACCTCAAGCGCATCGTGCCGAACCTCGTGCAGTGGACGCGTAAAGACGGCGCGGACTACACGGAGCTGGAGGAAATCTACGGTTCCGTCGTCAGCCAGTGGCAGCGGTACCTGAACCACACCACGCGCCATGTCGGCGGCGTCTACGAGACGTTTAAGACCTACGAACAGGACGGCCCGGTGTACGACCCGGTCCCTGCTGCTCAGCAGCGTGAGGCGATGCGCTTCCTAAACGAGCAGGCCTTCAGCACCCCTGAATGGCTCGTGGAGGCAGACGTGCTGCGCCGGTTCGAAGCCTCGGGTGCATTGAACCGCATCCGTGAGGCACAGGTGGGCACCCTCAATCTCCTGCTGGAACCGCAGCGAATGGCCCGCTTGCTCGAAGCAGAGGCGGTGTCTGAGGACGCCTATCCGCTCGGCGCGATGCTCGAAAATCTGCGTAACGGCCTCTGGAGCGAACTGGAGGACGGCACGCCCATCGGCCCCTACCGCCGCAACCTGCAGCGCGGCTACCTGGCGCGGATGGACCACTTGATGAACGCCGAGATCGAGTCGGGTGAGATGCCGGACTGGGCTGAGGACTACATGATCCAGACGCCAGTGAACGTGCGTCAGTCCGACATCCGGGCCTACGTTCGAAGCGAACTGACGACGCTTCGGGGACAAGTTGAGCAGTCTCTCCGGCGCGTGGATGACTATCAGACGGGCATTCACCTGGAAGATGTGCTCGCGCGCATCGATCAGATTCTCGACCCGAGCGCCGATGAGGCCCCGTCGGACGAGGAGTAACGAAGAGGCTGTTTTGGTACCCAAACAGCCTCTAACGTCACATACAACTTGAGGTCGGCTCTCGGCCTTCTACCGCCCGTTCCCGCCAATCGCGGGGACGGGCGGTTTTCGTGTTGATAGGAACATTCCCTCTCTTCTGCTTCCCCTCGCCTGACCCAACCGTCCCGACTTGCCCCTTCCCCACGTCACGGCGGCAACAGGTCTCGTGACGACTGCCGACTGCCTCGGTCGGGCGTTGTGCGGGGTGCCCAAAAGAACCAAAATCGCCTCCCCCTCCTACATGCCCCCCAATGACGCTTGCCGAGATGGCATCACCGCTCGTGGAGCGCAGTCATCAGGGCCCATACCTCGGAATCCACTTCTGAAGCCGGCACCCGGTCCTGCCCCATCGGCCAGATACTGAGAGCCTGAGCCGTCGAGTCGATCGAGAACACGAGGCCGGGAGCCGACTTTGATCCCGTCATGAGCCAGGTCGCCGTCTGGATCTCTCCCTGGGGCACGTGATACATCTTAACACCAACGTACCAGACGCCGTCCTGCTGGTCTGATTCGACTGCGTAGGAGGATCCAATGCGAACGCCGGACCGCACCCCAGACGCGAGCACCCGAAGCTGCTCCGGAGAGAGAGACTGCGGGGATTCCGCGTCGACACGGGGCGTCGAGGACTGTGAGGGGCTGAGCTTCGATTCCGTGTACGCGAGTCCTCCAATCAGAAGGAGGCCGGTGAGTCCGAAAAGTCCCTGTTTCAAAACAACAGCGATAATGTTCATGCGAATGCGAGGGTTGTTTATGAGTGCTGTCGTTTCTGTAGCAAAGCACCGACCCAACTCTCAATCGTGCGAAGGTGCCGCAGTACCATCCATCCGGTCACACTCAACGCAAAAATGGCAACGGCCCACAGTACGGTGCTCCATCCATGGAGCATTCCATTACCAGCAAGCAGCGACAGGCCGGCCCCAATGAGCAGTCCAACGCCGCTGGAAATACCGAGAACAAGGTATGCCCACCCTGCGACCGAAAGCAGATTCATGTCGGCACACTCCTCCGAGAGAAACGAGAAAAGCAAAGAGCGAAGCATAAAAGAGGTGAAGCCAATTGTGAGATCAGGACGCAACCGTTACCCGTCCATCTTAGTGCACTCGTTAGAATACTGATTTCAGACCAAAGCGTCTCTACGTTTACTTTCGTATCCTCCGTGAAGAGTGCGTGGACAAAATGAAGAGGGAAACGCAGAGGCGTCAGGGCAATCGGATGCTGAAAATATGAGCAAAGCGGAAGAGCATCGGTCTACCGTTGAACTCGTCTTGAGGTGTGATCTTTGCATTATCGTTGAGTAGGAAAACTCGCTCACGGTCAGGGCTCAGGCAAGACGGTCCCATCCGGTGTTGGATCTGCCGCAAGCACGCCGAACGCAATCGATTGGCAGAAGCTATCCCCCAGCACAAGCGAGCGTCTCCGTCCTCGTTATCTCCCATCGGCCACGACTGATACTGTCCATCCGGTTCCCCGTCCTTGAACGTCCCCGCCCCCCGAGCCTCAAGGCCTGTGCGACCGTTGACACGAATCCCATGTGCAAAGGCCGTTGCGTAGAATTCTTTTGCCCCCGTTTGACACTTCCCCGCGCAATCCTTCTCCTTCATGGTCCGCTTTCTCCACCTTGCCGACGTTCACCTCGATACCGCCTTCGAGGGCCGATCGGCTGCTCTTCGTAGTCATTTGCGGGGGGCGCTCCGTACGGCATTCGAGCGAGCGGTGGACTGTGCCATCGACGAGTCCGTGCACGCCGTTCTCCTGGCTGGAGACCTATTCGACGACGACCGCCTCAGCGTGGCCACGGAGGCTTTCCTCGTAAACCAGATCGAGCGGCTCGACGATGCGGAAATCGACACCGTTTACGTGACGGGCAACCACGACCCCGGGGGCAGCGGCTTCCGAGCCGCCAAGATCGACTGGCCCTCCCACTTTCATTACGTCGATAGCCGATCGCCCACGACCGTTGAGTTGACCGGTCCGGACGGCACGCCCCGTGCAACCGTCGTCGCCGCTGGCCACGTGGACGCCCACGAGGAAGCCAACCTTGCCGCCCGCTTTCCGGAGGCCGATCCTCATACCCCCACGATCGGACTCCTCCACACCCACGTCACTTCGGCCCACCAGGTGGAGGCACACGACCGGTACGCACCCTGTTCGGTCGAGGATTTGCGCGCGCCCGGGTACGACTACTGGGCACTCGGCCACATACACACACGCCAGCAGGTGGACGGCGACGCCCACGCCTGGTACCCCGGCAACCTGCAAGGCCGATCTCCTCGCGAAACCGGCGCCCGAGGGGGGCTACTCGTCACTCTTGAGGACGGATCCCCGAACGTCGACTTTCGCCCCTTTGCGCCGACGCGCTGGGAGCACCTGATCCTCGACACGCTTGAGGACGTCGATACGGTGCAGGCCCTCGTCCAACAGGCCACGACGGCTTTTGCGGAAAAAGCAAGCGACGCTCGGGCCACCCACTGGCTCTTGCGCCTTACGCTTCGCGGCGCCTGCCCGATGGCATCGGATCTGTCGTCTCCTGACCAGCAGGACGAACTCGAGCAGGTTCTCGCAGAGCGATTGTCGGTCCGGGACGTAGAGGTGCGCACCCGTGCTCTCGTGCCCCCCGTGAATCCGGATGAGCACCGGGGCGAAACCCACCTCATTGGCGAGGTCCTCGACCTCCTCGACCGGGCTCGCACCGACGATGAGATCCTCGATGCTGCGGCCCCGGACGTGGTGGCAGGCGGCCCAAACGACGATCCCGAGGCCCGCCGTGCCTATCTCCGCTCTCTACTCGACGGCCTAAACCGGGAAGCCGTGGCTCGGCTGCTGGAGGAGAAAAACACGGGGGGGTAACGCGAGGTGGACGGCCCCTCTACTGCGCCAAATGGTCCTGGTAGTACAAACATCTGGGCCGTTCCGCCTCCTCCGTCTCCCTCCGCCAATGCCTTCCTTCTTCCCCACACTCACGAATTTCCACATCCACACACGCGCCCTGTGTCTCTTCGAATTGAGTCTTGTACGATCGACGCCTTCGGCCCCCTTCTGGATCTGGAGCTTGATGCCCTCGACCATTCCGTCGTCGTCCTGCAGGGTCGGAACGAGGCCGGCAAGTCGGCCTTCTTCCACTTTCTCCAAACCATGTTCTACGGCATCTATCCCACGGATGCCGGCAACCACCCCTACGCTCCTCGCACCGGACAGCCGCTGGCGGGCAGTCTCGACTTTCGGCTCCGCAACGGCACCACCTATTCCGTTCATCGCCGCCTGCGTAGCACGCCACAGGGCCGTCTCCACGAGTCCGACGCAGACTCAACCCGTCTCCGCAACCGCACCGTTCCCGCCGTCCAGCACGTGCCGCGGTCGGTCTACGGATCCGTCTATGCCCTCCAGCTCGACGACCTTGTGCGGCTGGACGGGGACGCCTGGGACGAGGTGCAGGACCGCCTGCTGGGCACCCTCAGCGTCGACCACATCCGTCCCGCTCGCGTCGTCATTGAGGAGCTGGAGGACGAAGCCACCGATCGTTGGCGCACCGACAATCGCGGCAAACCGGACGCCAAACAGCTGGAGCAGCGCCGGCGCTCATTGCGCGAAGCCGCCACCGAGGCTCGTGAGCGCGACGCCGAGATTCGTCGCCTCAAGGACGAGATTGCTGAGCACACCGAACAAATCGACGCGCTGAAGGCGGAAGAGGTAGAATTGAAAGGGAAACAACGACGGGCTGAGCGCCTCGCCCCCGTCCGCTCCCTCCTTCACCAAATCGAGGAGCTGGACGCCGAGGCCGGCGACCTATCGGCGTACGAGGATGTGCCGGATGAACCCAAGGCGCTGCTCGGCGACCTCGACGACAAAATTGCGGACCTGGAAGCCCGGGTCGAGGATAAGCGTGGCACCCTCCGCCGCCTCCAACGCGCCCTCGACGCTCGGACCGAGGACGACGAGCAACTACTGGAGCACGCCGACGCGATTCGAGGATGGACACGACGCGTGGAGCGCCACCAGAAGCAGCGAGTGGATTTGGAAGAAGCCCGCCGTGCCGAGTCCGATGCCCAGCGCCGGCTCGATGACGTCGCCTCCTTTCTCTCCGAGCCGTGGAAGGACACCTACGCCGAGCCGCTTCGGTCCCTCTCGATGGCCGATCTGCGCGAGCGGATCAAGATGTACGAGCGTGCTGAGCGACGCCTGCGGGAAACTCGTGCCCGAGCCGAGACTGTCGGGCTGCACGCTCAGGCCCGCAAGTCGCTCGTGCCATGGATCGTCCTTCTCCTGCTCGGCCTTGCCACGACGAGCATTGGCCTGCTCGTATCGCTTCCCGGCCCCGTGGCCGACTCGTATGCCGTACCCGTGATCGGGGGGGCACTGGTCCTCGTTGGGCTCCTCCAGGCTGCGGCCGCCTGGCGCCACAACCAACAGATCGACGTGCAGGAGGACACTCTCGACCTCGATCGCAAAGAGCAAGAAGCCGAGGAGCGCGCCGCCCAGGTTGAACTACTTGTCGAAGCCCTGCCGCTTCCTCCCGAACGCCTAGAGCACCCGAGTGCCGACCTCGTGGCTGATCTTCAGGCCTTGAAAGAGGCACTCCGCGAACGAGACGAAAAGGCCCGGGCAGCCGACCAAAAAGCGGCAGACATTGAGGAAGAAGAAACCGCCCTCCGAAGCCTCGCGCTCGACTGCGGCTTGTCCGACGACGAAGCCCAGCAGCCGGTGAACGAAGTTGTCGCCACACTCGAACGACGGCTCGACGAGGCCGAGGAGCGGCACGTCGCCGCTCAAAATGCAAAGGAGGACGTCCCCGAGCTCCGAACTGAGGTGGAAACGCTGGCCGACCAGCTGTCTCAAGTCCGAGAACGCCGCGAATCCGTCTCCTCTCGCCTTCAATCACTGGGCGACGGGGACCTCGAAGCAGGAATCGACGCCCTGAAGGCACGGCGGCACGCTGCACGGCGAGCCGAGGCAAGCCGCGACCGCCTCCACAGCGAGTATCCGGACTGGAAGGAGCGCAAAGCGGAGATCGATGACATCGAAGCCAACAACGACGGATGGACGTTTACCGATGAGGAGCGGGCCCGAATGGAGCAGCGCTTAGACGAGATCGCGGAGGAGCGGCGCGAAGAAGAAAAGGCCCGAACCGCAAAAGAAAAAGAGGTGGAGCACTTGCTCGACCAGCGCACAGTAGGGGACATTGACAGTGAACTCGCCCATGTGGAGCGCCGGCTCGAAGAGGTCCGGGAGGAACGCGATCGCCGAATGCTTCTCGCCGGACTTCTCCGCACGGCCGACGCGGAATTTCGCCGCAAGCACCAGCCCGACGTCATTCGTCGTGCCTCCAGCTACCTTCACACCATCACGCACGGCCGGTACGAACGCCTCGCCCTCGACGAGCAAGACGATCGTCTCGTCGTCTTCGAAGCCAACGAGGCCTTTTCCCAATCTGTCGGTCCGCCCCTAAGCCGTGGCACTCTCGATCAGATCTACCTTGCCCTCCGCCTCGCTATCATCGATCACCTCGATGCCGACCGCGAGCGCCTCCCGGTTTTCTTGGACGAGGTGTTCGTGAACTGGGACCAGTCCCGCCGTCACGCTGCTTTTAACATCCTGAATGAGATGGCAGAGGAACGACAACTCTTCGTGTTTACCTGTCATCCCTACTTCGCGAAGGAGGTCGCCCACCACCTCGACGGCGAGCGGATCGACCTCACCACGCATCGGGACGGCGAGCCTGCCCAAACTCAGCCCCAAAGCGTCACCCTTCCGACTCCCGAAACAGAGTCCTAACCAGGGAGTGGGCCACTCGTCTCCTCGATTGGAATCCTTGAGACTGTTTTGATTTCAAAAGCTGCCTGGCAGATCACTCATTTCCACCCATTGAGCCGGTTTCTGTACAGCACTGACACCTGCCCAAATTGCTCTCCATCAACAACGGTCATGGAGGGACAATCCCACTCTCGTTCGTCCTCCTGGACTGTCCGAGGAATTCCGGCTTCTCACACGTCCCTCCACGAGCGGAGCCCCACCGCAGGCGAGCTGGCGCTCCTGATCTCACCGGGGCAACACGCACTCGCCCTGCGAACCACATCCACTATGATGAATAGAGCATCCGTGGCGCGTATTTTTTGAGCTTTCCCTCCCCCCTATGCCTGACTTCTTCGATGCTGGCCGCCCCCACAATGGTCTCACCTATGAGGAATACCGTGAGAAATGGCGCGCCCAGAAAGACCGGTCCAAAGCAGACCTGGATCCAGAGGAACGAAAAACGCTCCACTACCTCAACTACAATTGGGAGCGCCAAACGCACGTCCACGAACAGTACACCCCCTCCGACGATCTGAAAGACGCCCTCACGGGCATTGACGAGCCGCAACTCTGGATGGTGCTCACGGAACCCTGGTGCGGCGACTCTGCCTTCCTTCTCCCCGTCATCGCCGAAGCAGCAGCCCTACGCGAGAACATTACCCTCCGCATTCTGCTGCGGGACGACAATCTGGACGTGATGGATCAGTACCTCACGGACGGAAGTCGGAGCATACCGAAGCTCGTGGCCTTTTCGGAGGCAGGCGACGAGCGCTTCACCTGGGGCCCACGACCGAACGATGCCCGGACCCTCTTTGCCTCACTACAGGAGGAGTACGACGACAAGATGAACGCCATCGAGGAGCTCATTGCCCATTACGAAGACGGCGGCTGGACGACAGCCGACTCGGAGCTGGCCGACGCCCTCCGTGCCTCCAGGCCGGCCCCCTCGCGCCGATAACCATTGGAGACCTCCCCATATACAATCCGGAAAACACGTGATGGGGAAGGGCCGCAGAGGGGGGCCTCTGCGGTCTGCCCCTCACCTACTACGGCCCCTCTTCCGGTCGCAGCCTCCTATCGCATTCGAATCTCAAACGAGCCGTCGTGCGCCCGCAGGTCGAGACGTTTCCCGCCCCCATTGACCTGCCCACTGTAGTTCACCTTGTCCTCATCCTCCGTTGTAATTCGGTACGGCGACAAGTCGAAGTCGGCCGTGAGGGCGGCATCATCGTCAAAGTCCGTATGGAGGTCGAACCCAGTGTCGCCGGACACCATGAGTACAAAATCTCCGTCGTGAGTATTGATCTCGACGTCGTCGGTGACCTCCACGAACGAAAGCCGCGCCTCTCCTTCGTGCGTATCAATCCGAAGGCCGCCCCGTACCCCCTCTCCCTCGATTCGGCTGTCGTGTGCGTCGATCTCCGTCCGCCCTCGTATCGAACGGAGGCGGATACGGCTGTCGTGGGTGTCGATGGCTAAGGATCCGGACTGCTCCTCCACCGTGATAGGGCCATCATGGGAGTTCACCTCAGCATCGCCGGCCTGTGCTCGCAGCATCACCGATCCATCGTGCGTATCGATGCGCACAGGTCCGTCGAGCCCCGCAACCTGAATGTCAGATTCGTGATCCTCAATCTCGACGTGGGCGCCCCGAGGCACGGTAAGCGTGTACTCCACGGGCATAATGTTCTGACTGCTGCTCCCGAACCATCCCGACCCGCCGTCGGTCATTGAGTCGTCGTATTCAGTGCGCATCGCGAACCGACCGGGGGTCTCGTCCACCCGTACCACCGTCGCCTCTGGGTGGTCGGCGTCGCTTTCGGGTCGGACGACAGCCTTGTATTTCACCTCGTCCCGATCCCACGCCTCAATAGTGATGCTCCCTTCGTGGTTGCCGACGCGGACCGTTCCGTCGGCGTCGAGTGCCACCGTTCCGCTCGTGATTCGAGGTTGCGCTCGGGACGGCGTGAAGAGCAGAAGACAGGCAGTCAGTGAAAAGAGTACCGTGCGAATGGACATCGTAGACATAGCGGAGTGACAAACATTGGGAAGAACGCAGCAAACGTGCTCGTGCCCCGGTCGCTCTCACCGAGAAACGGATTCAGACGCGGGGTGGCGGACGTTCTGTGGCCTCTCACGTCGACCACTGTGTCTCGGCACACCCACCCCCAAATACAATTTCCAGCTTCTATATCAGAAGACCATTCGTGATGAGCACCGCGCCAAGAAACGCGACGAGCGTCTGCCCCACGAGCATGAGCAGAGACGGACGAAGAGCATCTGCAGCAATCAGTGAGCGTGTGTGAAGCAGAACCGTACGTCTGGAATTGTTCATAGCAGGAGTCGTCGCTGGAGAAAAAGTGCAAGGGTGTCGATCCCCTGTCTGAAGGAGACAGGGGTATCAGCGGATCGGTTGCATCCGTCCCCAACATTTCTCTCGTCGAGGTCACCTCCCCGAGGCCCCGAATCGAACGTCGTCCTGCTCAGGGCGCCACCGGCTGAACGCCGAGCAGTCTCTCGCCGCTACATCCCCTCGTTTTACCTGTTGTCCCTCAACACTTGTCCCCACAATTAATCGTCTCGTTACATGAATAAGGAAAACAAATTTTCCCATGAAGAGCTAAACCCTACAAATCTTGCTCTCCTTTCCGGCTTTGCCCCCTATTCGATGAAGGGTTCGTGGACGGCACGTGAAGCATGTCCGCAAAAAGCCCTTTCGGAGGGGGCCGGGGCGAACCTGGGGGGACGACCGGAATTCGAAAGACCGACGCGTCCGGCCTCGATTCGCGGCTAACGTTGTCGGTTCTCTCCCCTCCCTCGGAAGTTGCAAAAAGAGTCCTTTCTGCAGAGGCGGAGATGGGGTCTACTCGGGTCCTCACGACGCCCTGCCGCTTTCGAGAAGAAATGGGCTACACACAGAGGCCACTGTACATTCCTCCTTCACTATTGCCGATCCGTCCGGTATGCCTTCTTCCCAAAGCGCCTCCACGATCCACGACGTTGCCGATCGGGCCGGTGTCTCGCCCGCCACCGTTTCTCGTGTCGTCAACGAAACCGGCCAAACGGCAGACACAACCCGCGAGCGGGTGATCGAAGCCGTTGAGGAGCTGCACTATCGTCCAAACCGTACCGCAAAATCGCTTTCGCAAGGAGCGACACAAACGATTGCGGTGGCGGTCCCCACCTTCACCACTCCGTTCCACAACGAGCTTCTCAAGGGCGTGCGAAGCCGCCTCAAAACGGTGGATACGGACCTGCTGCTCTGCGATCTGGAGTGGGCAGCCCCGGAGGCCTCATTGACGAAGTTTCTGGAGCGCGGTGCCATGGATGGCCTGCTGGCCGCGGGCCTGCCGATGACGGAGGCCGTGGCGCGCGAGGTCAAGAAGCTGGGAGGCCCTGCCATCCTGATTGGCTCCCATTGGGACGACATCGACTCGTTTCACTGGGACGACACGAAGGGCGCCTGCATGGCCACGGAGCACCTGGTTGACCGGGGACATACGCAGATCGGCATGATCACCACTCACCACGAAACCGCAATCCGCGACGCCCGCGTTCAAGGCTACCGAAACGCGCTCACGGCTGCCGGCATTCAGCCCGACGAGGACTGGATTGCGGTGGGCAACACCGATAAGCACGCAGGCTTCAGCGAGGAGTCCGGCTTTGAAGCCATGGAGGCACTTCTCGATCAGAGCCCCGACATTCGGGCCGTCTTTGCGAGCAGTGACGTGCAGGCCATCGGCGCCTGGCAGGCCCTCCGCGAACGGGGCCTGAGCGTGCCCGAGGACGTAGCACTCGTGGGATACGACGACATCAAGATCAGCCAGTTTATCGGGCTCAGCAGCGTGGCCCAGAACATGCACGACATCGGCGAGCAGGCAACCGATCTGCTGCTCCGCCGCCTGCATGGGGCGGGCCCGTCGGAGGTCGTTTCCAAACTTATCACTCCGTCGCTGCGAGAACGCGCTTCCTCCACCGGCCGCCGGCAAAATGGACATCACTAACGCCGCTCATCCACAGTGAATTGCGCCGAAAGTGCAGGCCGCCCTCATCGATTCGAGCATGGGGAAGTCCCTCTTCTGCTGTCTCTTTTTGTGCTGGTTCCGCAGGCGACTACTTTCCCCTCCTCGGACGATCTCCCTTTCGGTCATGTTTGGTCTGATTCAATTCTTTCGCTCCAACGAGCCCTCTCCGCTCCCGACCCTTTCGATCATCGGAGACGACACCACCATTCATGGGGATACCATCACCGGCTCGGGCGATCTTCGCATTGAGGGCACGATTCGGGCAGACGTGGAGCGGGACGGCCGCGTGGTCGTGGCAAAAGATGGGGCGGTGTACGGGACTGTACAGGCCCAATCGATCCTCGTCGCAGGCACGGCACGGGGCGAACTCCTTGCCGACGACACGCTCGTGCTGTCGGCTTCCTCCAACGTGCGAGCCCGGCTCCAAGCCGATTCCCTCAATATCGAGTCCGGGGCCGACTTCAAGGGAGAAGTCTACGATACCTCCGAGGCGTCTTCTCATGCGCCCTCCTCGGGCGACCACGACTCGACCGAACCCATTCCTCCGCCCTTCATCGACGAGGAGGCACACCAGATTTTCCCACTCGATGAAACGGCAGAAGAGACCGGAATCTGAGCCCTACCCCGGCAGTCCCGGCTCTACCAGTACAACCTCCTCCCGATCCACCCGCACCACGCCTGGATCAGCTCCTTTTGGGCTCGTCACATACTTGCGCTCCGTCACCATCACGGGTACCAGGGCACTGCCCTTCGCCTTGCTAAAGTGGGCTGCGATGGCCGCGGCGGTGTGAATGCGATGCGCGCCTGGCTCTGCGTCCCGATTGGGAAGATGGAGCACCGTATGGGCCCCCGGAACCTCCCGTGCGTGCAGCCAGAGATCGTACTTCTGTGCGGCGTGGAAGGTGAGTTCATGGTTCTGGCGCGCATTGCGGCCGACCCACACCTCGAATCCGTCGCCGAGATCAAACCGGCGATACGGAAACCGATCCACATCCGCATCCTCGCGCTCGACGAACGGGACGAGGGCATCCTCCTGTTCTTTCCGAAACTGCTTGATGCCATCCAGCGTGTCGATGTCTCGAAGCGCATCGAGAAGTCGCTGCGCCTCCTCGGCTCGCTCTGTCGTCTCGTCGAGCCGACGCTCGGCCTCCTCCCGCGACCGACGCGTGCGACGCGCCCGTCGGTAGTAGTGCTGGGCATTCTCAACGGGCGACTTGGCAGGATCAAGCGGTATGGTCATCGGCGCTCCGTCCTCGAACAAATCCGGGAGCTCCACCTCCTCCGCCCCTTCCGGCACCCGGTCCTGTTGCGCCATGAGAAGGTGCCCCCACCGCTCGTAGCGGCCCGCCCGACTTTCGCTATCGAGCTCCTCTCGCATCCGCTCGGCACTCTGACGGTAGTGCTCCACCGCCGATTCAAGCGCCTCCACCAGCGGATCGTAGAGGCGGTGAAAGTGGCGCTTCGCCAGGGTCCGTCGCACAAAGCTGCGCACCGCTGCATCAACGGTGGTGAACTCCTCGCTCGGATCGGAGGCGCGGTGGCGGAGCGGAACGAGGGAAAACGCATCCGGAAACTGTCCCTCGCCGTAGATGACGGGCGCCGGCGCGTCGAGGACTTCACACAGCTCCATCGCGGCCTCGAACAAGGCGCGGCGCTCCGCCTCCGTACACGCCTCCGGCGACTCGGTCTCAACCCCTGCTCGCCACAGCGTCTCCCGCGCCAGGGTGCGCCCGAAAAGGGGCACGGCGGACTGCACAGCCTGACGTGTCTTGTTTCGATTCTCTTTCCAGCGCTCCTCAAAGTCCGCAAACCGCTCCGGCATCGGGGCCGGGTACGGCGTAGGCGCCTCCGTGCCAGCATGCTCCGCATTGCTCTGAAAGGCCTCCCGGATGGTGCCCCCGGAATCAACGTGGAAGGCGTTGGCCCGCGCGCCGAATAGCTGCCACAGAATCGTGGTCCCGTCCGCCAAGTCGAGATACACGAGCCGATCGCGATCGGCAATGCGTACCTCCGCCACTGTCTGATCAATCGCGTCGTCGAACAGGGTCGCCACGTTGCGACGGGCCTTGTGGTATCCCTCGACGCGGAAGAGGTGAAGATCAGGGCGCTGCACCGAGCCGCGCACCATCCAGTCCTGCTCCTCGCCCGCAAGGGCCACGCTCAGCTCATTCTTGTTTTGGGAAAAGACGTCCAACACGGTCGCGCCCGCCAAATCGGACTGCCACTCTCGAACGAGGGCCCGGAGGGTGTAATAATTATTGACCACGGGATGTGGATAGACGTATGGACGTGTGGCGGACGTGAACGGCCTGCCTCGAAGCCTCTACACCTATGCGGGGCGGCAGTAGCCTCGAAGCAACAGATCGTCGCCAACGGACTGCCACCTCTGCTCCGCGAACGTGAGCGCGTTCTCCATCTCGGTGATGCCGAGATCGCCCAGCACCGAAACCCCATCTCCCACGATCTTCGGGGCCACAAAGCAGAAGAAACGATCAACAAGATTCTGCCGGAAAAGAGCCGTCGCGAGCCCCGGGCCAGCCTCCACCAGGAGCGACTGCATCGGTTTGGCCTCCCGTCCCCCATCCGTCCCAAGGCGGCGAAGGAGGGCGACAAGATCAAGATGGCTGTCGGGGGTCTCCGGAATACGAAGCAACTGTCCGCCCGCCTCTTCAAGTACATCGGCGTAGGCAGGGCGGCCCCGCTCTTCCCCAAGGATAGCCACCGTCTGATCGGCGTGGGCATCGGTAAAAAGGGTACGGTCGGCGGCCAGCTCCCCCTTTCGATCGAGCACGAGGCGCACCGGCTGACGACCGTCGACGTGCCGCACCGTTAGGCGCGGATCGTCGCTTGCGGCCGTGCCGCGCCCCACGAGGACCCCGTCGAGCGCTGCGCGCCACTCGTGCACGAGCGCGCGAGACTCCTCGCCGGAGATCCACTGGCTATCGCCCGTACGGGTCGCAACACGCCCGTCGAGCGTCTGGGCCACCTTGAGGGTCACGAGCGGACGGCCGGTGTCGACGTGGTGAAAGAAGGCCTCATTGAAGCGGCGACAGGCCTGCTCGGCCACCCCCACCTCCACCTCTACTCCCTGTTTTCGGAGCTGCCGGATGCCTCGGCCCTGGGCCTGCGGAAAGGGATCGATCGTGCCGACAACCACGCGCGGCACCTCTTTCTCAAGGATGAGGGTCGTACAGGGGGGCGTCTTGCCGTGATGGCTACAAGGCTCTAGATTCACGTAGAGCGTGGCCTCCCGAAGGGCCTCGGCCCCATGCCGATTCTCTGCCGCCCGGAGCGCCTGCACCTCGGCGTGTGGCCCTCCGTACACCTCGTGTGCTCCCTCGCCCAGCACCGTGCCGTCCGTCCCGACGAGGATCGCCCCCACCATGGGATTCGGACTTACGGCTCCAGCGCCCGCTTCTGCAATCTCTAGGCACCGCTTCATCCAGGGCGTGTGCCCCACATCCGTAGCCGGGCTTACACTTCCTCGATGTAGTCCGGGAGCGGCGACTCCGTCAGCTGCCATGTCTCGAAATAGAATTTGGATTCGGAACGGGCACGTTGGTACGGAAGAGCAAACCGGCGAACATTCTCCGTGGGGCGACGCTGCAACGCATCCACGAGGCGGTCGCGCATCGGCGACGCAGAAAAGAAGCTCCAGTCGAAGCCGTCGTGAGCCGGTTCGGGAAAAAAGACGACCCCGGCAGTGTCGAGAAGAGACCGGAGGGACGAAAGGGCCCGACGGCGTGCCCTACCTGCAACCGCGGCGATCCGTTCCGCGGGCACCGGGGCCTCGGCCGTTACGAGAACCGCCGTGTCCGTCGGCCCCCGAAGCCGTCCTCGAACCGCCTCGTCGTCCAGTTCCTCCACCTGCCCGTTCGTCGTGCACTCTCCCCACCAGGCCTGGCCAACGGCCGCAAGCAGCGGGGGGACGTAGGCTTCTGCCGGAAGTGTCGTCAGTCCCACCGCGTCGTCCGCTCGGTTCGTTCCGGCGAGGTATCCCCGGTAGGCATCGCGTGTATCGAGCAGATCGTCCAAGGGAACCGAGGTCCCTTCTGGCAGATCCGACCGATCCTCCCGGCGGCGCGCATCCGGGTCTGCGTCTGGCGTCACCGGCTCTAAAAGCGCGGGCTCCTCGTAAAAATATTTGAGCACAGAAGGCTCGGGCGCAGACACGACAGCGTGACGTTGTGGCGGGAAGCGGAGCAGGATCGTTTTCATAAGGACCGTTCGCTCTGTCCACTATACGAACGCGGCCTCTGCTCTCACGTGCCCCGCGGAAATGGAAGGATCGTTGAAGCCCCGAACCTCGGCGGCCGCCGGCGTTATTGTAGCAACGACATGTGCCTCATGTATCTCAACGTCCAGTCTCACGACTATTCGCGCCGCTACACATCCTCATGCCGCACATCGAGCACACTGCCCTCTGGACGCCCGACCTCGAACGGGCCCGCACGTTTTACGAACGCTACTTCGACGCATCGGCCGGGGAAAAATACGTCAACCCCGAGAAAGACTTTTCGTCGTACTTCCTGGAGTTTGAGTCGGGCGCCCGACTGGAGCTGATGCACACTCCCCACATGGCCTCGGCACTGGAAGAAGAGCCCGCTGCCGGCTACGCCCACATCGCCATCTCGGTTGGCTCAGAGCATGCGGTAGACACCCTGACCGAACGTCTTCGGGACGACGGGTACCCCGTCTGCGGCGAACCGCGCTGGACGGGGGACGGATACTACGAAAGCGTCATTCGCGACCCGGATAACAATCGGGTCGAAATTACGGTGTAGCGCTCTTCTGCCTTGCCCAACCCCTAACGGCCCGTGCCCTGAACCTTGCCGCGCGGTTCTCGGTTGGGTCGGAGGAGGAACCCCAAGAGGCCCCGCACTCATCCGTCCACGTCATCATTTTCGCTTATGACCTACACTCCCCCTTCCGGCGAAGCAGAATTGGATGGCGGCTGTTCATTTGGACGCGCGCTCTGTACGTGGACCGGGACCTCAGCGCACCTGTGGCGTCCCGATGCAGGATGGGATGCCCTTCCTCCAGCCCCTGCCGCACTCGATTCGGGCTTCAAACTTCAATCGGGGCTCCTCGTCGGCGCCGGTACGCACGTTGGGTTTCTTCCCGCCGGCGCCACCGACTGGGCCTGGTGGCGAAACCTCTCGACGTTTACCGACGCCCATCCGATGTACGGAGGCCTCCTGCTCTGTCCCGACGCCAATTCGGACTCATACACCCTGTTTTCAATTACGGAACAGGGGCTCGAAGAGCAGGCCCACTTCGAAGCCCATGACCTCGCCCAACCGCTGGCGGGGTGGAGCCCTCCAACCAACCCCGATCGCCTTCTCCTTCTGGGCAACGACGGCCTGTGGGCCCTCGATCCTCCCTACACCCCGTCGGCCCTTCAGCCGCTTGTTGCCTTCGACGACGTTGAATTGCCCGCCCTTGACGACATTTCCGGCCCCTTTCACTCTGGCGCTGCCACTGTCGTCATTCCCCGTCGCTCTCGAACCGCTCTCCGCCTCGACCTCTCGGACGGCAGTGGTCACGCAACTGGCCTAAAACACCTGGCGGGCGATGCAGCCCTCTGGACGGCCTACCTCCGCGACGACCGCGCGACCGCCGACCGCATCCTCACAACACTCGCGACCCTTCCGCCCTCCCAAAATTCCTCCCTTCAGCTGTACGACGTGCTCATGCATGAGGACAGGGTGCACGCGGTGTCGACCTCGGCGGGCCTGTTCTGCCCGGAAGCCCACCCCTCTCCGGATCTCACAGCCACGACGGACCACCTGCGCACGTCTCCACTCGACGGGGCCGCACTGGCCACATGGGGACTCTGGCTGGAGTGGGATGACGCCGTAGCCACGGCGTGCCGTCAGCTCTGCACCGCCTCCGATCCCGACTTCGCTCTGGCGGAGTCGCTCCGGCTGTTTGCCGGCCCGGATGCCTGCCGAACCCTCTTTGACCTTTTGCAATCCAATCCCCCCTCTTCTCCCACTTCCGGAGAGTACGACTATCCACTCGAGGCTCTGCGCGCCCTTGCGGCCCCGTTTGGAGACGAGATTGCCTCGCTCGTCGCCGACCATCTATCGGATGCGCCCGCTCCGGCCCGACGGGCCGCCTGTGCAATGGCGGGCGCCCTGCCGACAGATGCCCCCTCCAACGCCGCGACCTCCTCTGAGTCGACCCCGGCCCTGTGGAACGAGGCCTCTTCTGTTCCGGCAGAAGCTCTCCGCACCAATGCCCATCACGGTCACCCGGCCGTTCGAGCCGCAGCCCGTGATACCTGCCGCCGCCTCGGCATCGGCTACAGGCCGGACGACCCGTCCGGGCCGTCGCCCCGATTCTTCCAGTCGAGCCAGCCCGAAAGTCCGAAGTAGAACGCCGGAAAGACGAGCGACCCCCACAGCACCCACTCGCCCCCCCACTCCGGCAGCGTCGGAAACGACGGCAGCAGAGCAAGTAGCACGACCAGCCACAGCACGCCCCCGACGGTGACGACCGCCCGCCACGGCATCGCCACTTGATTCGGGTACACAAACCGAACGGGCAAAAGCGTGAGCACGGCAAGCACGAAAAGAACCGCCAGAGACGCGTAGCTTCCCGCTGCTCCATACTCGACGGCGATAAAGCCTACGTAGTAGGCCACCACGTTCCAGAGCGAAGGAAACCCAAGAAAAAACCCTTGTTCTGTCTGCTTGGCCGATGTGTTCGCAAAGCCGAAGAGACTGGCCACCATCACGAGCGTAACCCAGAGGCCGTCCCATCCGGGCAGCCAGTCCATGCGCCAGACGAGGACCAGGGGAATGAACGTAAACGTCAGGTAGTCGACGATGAGATCGATCGTCCCTCCTACGATGCGGGGGGCATGGCTCTTCACGTCCCACGCTCGCGCCAACGGCCCGTCCGCCGCGTCGATGAGCACCGCGAGGGCAAGCCACCCGAAGACCCAGCGGGGATCGAGGTCTGCCCGAACCACCTCGGCCATCGCCAAAAATGCAAAGGCCACCCCCGATGCGGTGAGGATGTGGACCAGGTACGCACGGGCCTTTCGGCCCAATCGCATACGCTCGGATCGGTCCTTTAGATCGGTGGTAAACATCGGATTGTCTTTCTGCGATGGGTGGGCTCGTACGACCCCGAAATGCAGTAGGTTCGGGAAAAAGAAGATATCCATACGCTGATTCCCCGTACCGGTCTCCCAATTCGACCTGTACGGCTCTCCATCCCGCCAGCGTCCGTTCCCTGCCCCTACTTCTCTTTAAACACCAGCGTGAGCGGCACGCCGTCATACCCAAACGCCTCGCGGATTTCGCCCTCAAGGTACCGCTTATAAGAGTCCCGAACGCCCTCCGGATGGTTGGCAAAGAACACAAAAACGGGAGGCGCTGTGCGCACCTGCGTGGCGTACTTAATTTTGACGAAGGCCCCACTGCTCATTGATGGCGGGTGCTTTTTCCGGAGCGCCGCCTGCACTACGTCGTTCAAGTCGCTCGTCTGCACTCGCTGCGCGCGCTTTTCCGCCACCTCCAGGGCGGTGTCCAAAAGGTCGTAGACCCGCTGCTTCGTAACCGCAGACGTGTACACCAGCGGCACGTGGTCGAGCGTGCCGAGATATTGGCGCAGGTACTTCGTAAACTGATCCATCGTACCGCCATCCTTGGGCACCAAGTCCCACTTATTGACGGCAATCACCATGCCCTTCTTGTGCTCATTGACTGTCGTGAGGACGGACAGGTCCTGCTTGTGAATCTCCTCCGTCGCATCGAGAACCAGGATGCACACGTCTCCGTCCCGGATGGTCTGTTCGCTGCGCACCGACGCATAATACTCAACTCCCTCGGTTTTGGACGTCTTCCGCATGCCGGCCGTGTCAATCAGCAGCAGTTCTTGGTCCTCATAGCGAACCACAGAGTGAACGGCGTCGCGCGTTGTGCCGGGCGTTTCGGTCACAATCGCCCGATCAAATCCGAGGGTCGCGTTTACGAGCGAGGACTTGCCCGCGTTGGGCTTGCCCACCAGTGAGATGCGCGTCCGGTCGGGCGTCTCCTCGTCCGTCTCCTCCGGCAACGCCTCCACGAGTGCACTCATCATCTCGTCCACCCCCCGTTTCGTCGTTCCGCTGACCGGATACACCTCTCCCAGCCCAAGTTGATAAAACTCGCTGGCCGCCCACTCGCGCTCCTGGTTGTCGGCCTTGTTGGCGAGCACCATTACCGGCGCGTCCGCCGTGCGGAGCACCTGCGCAATCTCCTGGTCCACGTCCGTGAGGCCCGTCGTCACGTCTACGACGAAGAGAATCACGTCGGCATCCGCGAGGGCCGTCTCGGCCTGCTCACGAATGGCCCGTTCGAAGGGGTCGTCGGAGCGGGGGACATAGCCCCCGGTGTCGACGAGCGGGATGGTGCGCCCCTCCCACTCGGCTTCCCCGTAGACTCGGTCGCGCGTGACGCCCGACTCATCGTCGACAATGGCCTGACGGGTGCCAGTAAGGCGGTTGAAGAGGGTGGACTTGCCAACATTCGGCCGGCCCACAATCGCGGCGAGCATAGTACTTCAGTATCAAACCCAGGAAAAACAACGGAGAGATCAGCAGGGAATATGGGTTCAACGGCTACTCTCGATGCGCGTTGCCCTCTAGAACGGCGTGCAGTCCTTCTCAGCATGAAAGACCGCCCAACTCTCGCCCCTACCGTTCCGAGCACAACAGTCGTGAACGACATTCGGAATGCAAACGTGCCCCGGCCGTCCATAGGGACGCTCCGGTCGGCTCCCCAGACGAGAACTCTCGCGTGAACACGGGATCCGAGTCAACTCTGGCTCCTGCGTCGAACGAATGCGGCAATGGTACACCACCAGACGGAAGAAAAGACGCAGTTTCTTCTCCCTCCCACGGGCGATCTTGATTTTCTGCCCCGTCCGTTCGCCCGTTCGCCTTCCCTATGTCCTCGGTTCTTACTCGCCACAAGCGCGGCTCTCTGAGCTACCTCCGAGGGGGAGACGGCCCGCCGCTCGTGCTTTTACACGGCATCCCCGGCTCCGCTCATACTTGGGAGCAGACCGGCACTCTCCTTGCCGCTCACTATGACGTCATCCTCCCGGATCTCGGGGGATTCGGGGCCTCGGAATCCCTGACGGAAGAACTACATCTCAACCATGACTTCTACATGGAAGCGCACGCCGAGGCCGTGCATCAACTGCTTCAGGCTCTCAAGATTGAGGCCTTATACCTCGGAGGACACGACTTTGGAGGACCGGTGGCGTTAACCCTGCTTCGGCTCTTTCCCGACCAGGAGGTTCACGGGCTCGTTCTCTCCGCGACAAACCTCTTCACGGATCCCTTCGTCCCACTTCCTCTTCGTCTCGCCAGCATTCCTGGACTCGGCCGGGCCGTCGTTCGCCTTTTCACCGGCACAAGTCCTGGCCTTCGTCTCCTGTACCACATTGCGACTCACAACAAAGACGCCTTCCGAAAGACCGACTTCGACCAGCACCTCACCCCGTCCGGACGCCGGCAAACGTGGCGCACCTTCCACCGTAGCCTCGCCAATCTCCAAGAGACCTACCGGGAAACGGAAACCCTCCTCCCAACCCTCGACCTGCCAACCCTTGTACTCTGGGGCGACCGGGATCCGTTCTTTTCCGTGGACGTGGCCAAGCGCCTCGTGAACACGCTGCCGCAAGCCTCGCTGAGTCTTCTCGAAGACACGGGCCACTTCGTTCCTGAGGAGCGTCCCGAAGTGGTGGCCTGGCACATGGACGACTTTCTCCGGGAAGTGACCAAGCAAACAACCGGCATAAACCAGGACCGCTCGTCGTTTTAGTGAGCGTGACGAGAGAAGCGTGACGAACGTGAGGCCTCGGTTTCGCACTCACGCATCACGTCTTCCCGATTCAGGCCCTGCTCCAGAAGCCCTCCCCACTGAGGACTACGCCTCCTGCTGGAGAAATTGGCCGTCGTTGTAAATCGCCCAGGGCCGCCCCACGAGCTCGTCGCCGAGGAAGGGGGTGTTGTGACTCTTCGAGTGAACGTGCTCCTCAGTGAAGGTCCAGCGCGTAGACGTATCAAACACGGTGAGTGAGGCCTCTTCGCCTTCGGTCAACGTCGGCGGATCGAGTCGCAAGATGTCGCGGGGCTTGGTGGTGAAGGCCTGCACGGCCTCGGTGACCGACAGCACGCCCGGATCGATGAGCTCGCGTCCGATGAGGCCCCAGGCCGTTTCCAATCCCGTAATGCCGAAGGGCGCCGCGGCAAACTCGACTTCTTTCTCGAAAGTCGCGTGGGGGGCATGGTCGGTACACAGCGCGTCGATCGTGCCGTCCGCCAATCCCTCTTTGAGGGCCTCCACGTCCTCGGGCGAGCGGAGGGGCGGGTGCATCTTCGTGTGGGTGTCGAAGCCGGACTGCTCGACGGCCGCGTCGGTGAGGGTCACGTGGTGCGTGCAAACCTCCGCCGTGACGGGCAGGTCGCGCGCCTTCGCCCGGCGCACCAGCTCGACGCCCCGGGCCGTGGAGATGTGGGCCACGTGGACGTGCCCGCCGGTAAAGGCCGCCAGCTCTATATCTCTCGCGATCATAACGTCGTCGGCAAGGCCCGGAATGCCGTCGAGTCCCACACGGGCCGACACTTCTCCCTCGTGCATCTGCCCGCTGGGGTTGAGCGACGGCACCTCCATGTGGTTGATGATGGGACGATCGAGCATGGTGCTGTACTCCAACGCTCGTCGCATGAGCCCCGCGTCGTGGACAGGCGCTCCGTCGTCGCTGAACGCCACGGCGCCGCCCTCGGCCAGGTCGGCCAGTTCGGCCAGTTCCTCGCCGTCCCGCTCCTTCGTAACGCACCCGATGGGATGCACAGACACCAGCGTGTCGGCCGCCCGCTCTTTCACAAACTCAATCACGTCGCGCGTATGGAGGGGCGGATCGGTGTTGGGCATGCAGGCCACGTCCGTAAACCCGCCGGCCGCCGCCGCGTCGGCCCCGGTCGCAATGGTCTCTTTGTGCTCGAAGCCCGGCTCCCGGAGGTGGACGTGCATGTCGATCCAGCCGGGCGAAATGAGCTTGTCGGACGCGTCGTAAACGGGAACCTCGCCTTCGGGCGACAGGGCCGTACCAATCTCGGCGATGGTCCCATTCCGGATGAGCAGATCGGCAGTCTCGGTAGTGCCGGACGCTGGGTGCACCAGCGTGCCGTCACGAAGCAGCAGATCAGGCGTCATGCGTCAATCGTAGAAGAAGAATAGAACGGTGAGTGCGCAGCAGCCTGTAAGATATGAAAGGAGCGCCGCAACCGTCAACGATAGATGATCGGATCTTGCGATCCTTTTCGAAGGGGGAAGACTCAGAGGCCTCCTGTTCTAGACTGCGCTTGAAACGTTTGGGGGTATGGGCGTGTGGACGCTGAGGCGTTTGAACACTCCCTTTCGGAAGAGACAGCGATCAACATTCCTACGATCAGATCGGGAGAATCGATAAACACGCGGTGCATACGTTGATATCTGCGTCCCGCTTCTCCTATCTTATGCAAAACCGATGTCCGGACCCCGTATGGACCGCCGGACAGCCGCCTCTCCTTACCCTCCACGAACGACCGAGTCTTAACGACAATGGCAGAAGCAGTGACGCCTCGCGACGAGGACTACTCGCAGTGGTACCAGGACGTGGTCCGCAACGGCCAACTGGCCGAAAACTCGCCCGCCCGCGGGTGCATGATTATCAAGCCCAACGGCATGGCCCTGTGGGAAAACATGCGCGACCAGTTGGACCAGATGTTCAAGGATACGGGCCACGAAAACTACTACTTCCCGCTCTTCATCCCGGAGCGCTTCATGGAGCGGGAGGCCGAGCACGTGGAGGGCTTTGCCAAGGAGTGCGCCGTGGTCACCCACTCGCGCCTCACGCAGGACGAGGAGGGAAATTTGATTCCGGACCCAGAGTCGGAGCTCGGTGAGAACTACATCGTGCGGCCCACGTCGGAGACCATCATCTGGGACACGTACAGCAAGTGGATCCAGTCGTATCGCGACCTGCCGCTGCTCTACAACCAGTGGGCCAACGTCGTCCGCTGGGAGATGCGGCCGCGCCTCTTTTTGCGGACCGCCGAGTTTCTGTGGCAGGAGGGGCACACCGCCCACGCCACGCGCGAGGAGGCCGTCGAGGAGGCCGAGCGGATGTTGGACGTCTACTCGACGTTTGCGGAGGAATACATGGCTATGCCGGTACGACAGGGCCGCAAGACGGCTAGCGAACGCTTCCCGGGTGCGGTGGACACCTACTGCATCGAAGCGCTCATGCAGGACGGCAAGGCCCTACAGGCCGGCACCAGTCACTTCCTCGGGCAAAACTTTGCAAAGGCGTTCGACTGCACGTTCACCGACGAGAACAACGAAGAGACCTACGTCTGGGCCACCTCATGGGGCGTCTCGACGCGCCTCATCGGCGGCCTCATCATGACGCACTCTGACGACCAGGGCCTCGTCCTGCCGCCCAAGCTGGCCCCACACCAAGTCGTGATTGTGCCCCTCTTCTTCGACGACGACCAGGAAGGACCGGTGATGGAGAAGTGCGAGCAACTGCAGGCAAAGCTGGAGGACCAGGGCATCCGCGTGAAGATGGACGACAACCACACGCAAAGCCCGGGCTGGCGCTTCAGCGAGCACGAGTTGCGGGGCGTACCGATCCGGCTGGCCGTAGGCCCACGCGACCTCGAAAACGACAACGTGGAGGTGGCCCGCCGCGACACGCAAACGAAAGAGGTGGTGCCGCAACAGGGCATTGTGGACCGCGTGCTCACCCTCCTCGACGACGTTCAGCAGGGCCTCTACGATCAGGCGCTGGAGCGAGAGGAAAACAACACCCACGTCGTGGACGACTACGACACGTTCCGGGAGGTCATCGACGAGGGCGGCTTCGTCTGGGCGCACTGGGACGGGACCGAGGAAACGGAGGCCCGCATTCAAGACGAAACGTCGGCCACCATCCGGCTCATTCCGTTCGACCGAGACGAACATGACACGGGCGAAGACATGGTCACGGGCGAACCGTCCGAGGGTCGCGTGCTGTTTGCCCAGGCGTATTAACCCGGATCGAGACGCTGTCGAACGCAGTGCAATCGCCGAAGCATCGTACGCCTCGGGGCACGGCGGATATTGCGTATTTCGTAGGTGGCGACCGGGAGGTCTTGACGTAATACGAAATACGGAATATGAAATCCTCGGTGCGTAACATCTGCAGGTTCGGGTGCGTGGATGACAATACCTAAAGATTATTGGCAATCGTCGCCTTTCACTTCTCATTTCGTTTTGAGACGCGATGAGTGTGCCGCCGTCCGGCTCCGAGCCGCCCCCCGACGACGATGATAACCTCGGCGATCTCGATGACCTCGACGATCGCGGGGGGGCCGACGACGTGGACCCGTCCGAAGAGGCGGCGTCGGACCCCGAGGCGGCGCGGCAAGAGGCGGAGGACGCGTTGGCCCAGATCGAGGCCCTCGCCGATCTGGACGAAACGCCGGACGCCGGCGAGAATGCCGAGAAGCAGGCAGAGGACGATCCGTCGGGGGCCGAGGCTGCTTCGGGCGGCTCTGCAGCAGCGTCAGCGGCTCCGGACGCGGAGGGCGGACCCGACGCCGATCCCGCTTCGTCCGCCGAGGACGGCCCGCGGGAAGATCAGTGCGAAAACTGCGGGGCGTTGCTCGACGGACCCTACTGCTCGCAGTGCGGGCAGAAGGCCGCCGACCGCATCGTGCCGATCTGGCACATGATCAACGAGGCCCTGGAGGCCGTCTTTGAGCTGGACCTCCGCGTCCTCCGTACGCTTCCCAAGTTTCTTTTTCTGCCCGGTCGCCTCACCAAGGAGTACATCAACGGGCGCCGGAAGCGCTACATCCGGCCCTTCCGCCTCTACCTGTTCGCGACCTTCCTTTTGTTCGCCGTGATCGCCCTGACGACGACCGGAAACTTCGGCTTCGTCCTTGACCCACAGGGCACGACCCGCTTCAACCCACCGAACACGGCCATCCAGGCCTCCTTCTCCTCCTCATCCGATACGACGGAGGAAACGACCGTCGCCGACTCGGCCGCGGCTCCCGACTCGTCAACGGCGTCCGACTCCGCCGCAACAAGCAGCCGCGAGGGCTCCCTGTTCAACAACCCCGAACACCGAAAAAAGCTTGCGGAGCGCATTCGTACAGACACGAATGCGGTTCAAATCAACGCCCCCATCTACGGCGACTCGACCGCCAACGCCCGCCTCGAAGCCCTCCTTCGGAAAAAGATGGCCCAGGCCGTCGAAAACCCGTGGGAGGCCGTCGGCAGCATGATCGATCGAGGACCGTATCTCATGTTCCTCATGCTGCCGATCTTTGCCTTTCTACTGAAGCTCCTCTACATCCGGCGTGGGCGCCTCTACGTTGAACACCTCATCTTCAGCCTGCACGTGCACGCCCTGGCCTTCTTCGCGTTCACGGTGGGCATTCTGCTGAACGAGTCGAGCATCGACTGGCTGAACGCAACGGCGCCCTGGGTGGACGCCTCCCCTCTCCTGTACCTCATCCTGGCCATGAGCCATGTCTACGATCAGGGCCTCATCAAATCCACCTTGAAAGCGTCTATTTTGCTCCTAATCTACAGCATCGTACTCGCCACAGGCTTCGCTCTTCTCTTGCTCGTAGCCATATTACTGATGTGACGGTACGCTGTGCAGTAGGAAGGGCACGTTGAGCATACTCGGAGATCGTACGCCCCCTCCGTGTTAATCACAACGGGCCATCTCGACAGCCCCGCTCGCCCTCGGTCCAGCCCTTCTTCCTCGTGTTCGAATGTCTTCTCCCTCGGCAAAGACGCCCTCTCCTGAGCCCTCTACGGCCTCCGAGCCTCTGAACCCCGTCTCCTCTTCCAAGAGCTGTCCGAACTGCGAGGCCCCTCTCTACACTCCGTACTGCGGAACCTGCGGCCAGCGCGCCACGCCCCGCGTGATGCCGCTCTGGCAGGTAGGCAACGAATTTCTTGAGGACCTCTTGGACCTCGACCTGCGCATTGTGAGAACGCTCCCCACTTTTTTCTTCCGGCCCGGCCGGTTGACGATCGAGTACATAGAGGGGCGGCGCCGACGATACATTCGTCCCCTCCGCCTGTACCTGTTCTCCAGTTTCCTCCTCTTCACTGTGCTCGCGTTCACCAACCTGAACGGGCTTTCGTTCTCGTTCGGTCCCGACGCGGAGGCCGTTCAGCAGGACATCGAGGCTGCGCAGCACCGGATCGATTCTCTGCGGACCGCCCTGATTCAGATGCAAGCACGAGGAGCCGTTCCCGCCGACTCGACCGGCTCCCTCGCGGCGATCGAGCAGAACGTGTCGGGGATTGAGGCCGCCCTCGCTCCCTCAGACGCCGCTCTTTCCCGCTCGCAGAACCTACTGGAGATGGTGGTGCCTTCCCCCCGTCGCCCCCCTGCAGACACGCAGGCCAACTCGGCGTCCCCGTCCGCTGTCGAAGCAAAGGTGCTGCGTCTTCTCCATACTCCCCGCGACTTCGTTCGCGACATGATCGACCGGGCCCCCTACCTCATGTTTCTGCTGGTGCCCACCTTCGCCCTGCTCTTAAAGGCACTGTACCTGGGACATAAACGGCTATACCTCGAACACCTCATCTTTGCCCTACACGTGCACGCCCTGGCCTTTATTGCCTTCACTCTTAGCGCCCTGCTCGGAGCCTGGAACGTGGCTCTCTCCCTCGACTGGTGGCTGGCCACCTCGCCCTTTGTTTATCTCTTTCTTGCCCTACGACACGTGTAC
Organism: Salinibacter sp. 10B; assembly: GCF_002954405.1. Taxonomy (NCBI): domain Bacteria; kingdom Pseudomonadati; phylum Rhodothermota; class Rhodothermia; order Rhodothermales; family Salinibacteraceae; genus Salinibacter; species Salinibacter sp. 10B. The sequence goes on from NZ_MQWC01000004.1 coordinate 1,715,378, forward strand.
AAACAATCGCCGCTATCCACTCTCAACAAAATGACGGTCCTACTGATCGCGTACGGAATCATCCTGGTTGGCGCCGTCGTTCTATTGGTCATCTTGACCGTTTCGCTCATGTAGCCTTGCGGTTCGCTGTGTCGCTCGTTGTGCCTCTCTTCCATGCCCTCTGACTCGTCTGTTCTCTCGGCTCCTCAGGTAGAGGCCCCACCCGGCGTCGGGCTCACCATTGCCGTCATCGTGAGCTACGTCGTCAACCCGCTTATTCTTCCCCCGCTCGTGTACGGGCTCGTACTGGCCCACGTCGGAGCCTCGGCCGGCGACGTCGCAATCGGGGCGAGCATCGGGGGCGTCTTCCTCGGGATCGTCCCCCTCGCCCATGTTGGATGGATGCGAGCACGGGGCGACATCGGGTCGCTCGAGATTCGGGATCGGAGCAAGCGAACTGAACCGTTTCTCGTCGTCCTCGGGGCCACACTTGCAGCTCTTCTTCTGGTGAGTGCAGTGGAAGTGCACGGTCAACTCCTGCTGGCCGCTCTGCTTGCCTGTCACCTCCTCAACACAATCCTGCTCATGGGCATCACGCAGTGGTGGAAAATATCGATCCACTGCGCTTCGGTGGCGGGCGCAGTGGGCACACTGGCCTTCGTACACGTCCACGTACCGGGCTCTCTGATGAACGCCTCTCTTCTTGGTGGCACAGTGCTGGGAACCGGAGGCATCCTCGTGCCCCTCCTTCTATGGGCCCGTGTCCGTAGCCGCGCCCATACGCTGGGGCAGGCCACCGCCGGCACCCTCTTGGGCCTGGTGGCCCCCTACGCTGAGCTCTCCATTCTAACGTCCCTAGGGCTGTAGGGCCTTGTCGAGGTCCTCCGTCGAAGGCCCCGCTCGTTCAAAATTCCTGTGGCAAATCGCGTCGCGTCTCCCCTGTTCAACCGGAACTTTCGCAGGGGGCCCCGGCGTTTGGCGACTCTGTTGTTGCCGCGTGCTCTGATGTGCGCAGGGTCATCGTCCCCCTCTCCTCTCCCAACGTCACACTACGTACCTGCCCGATACTGCTACGCCGCCTGCTGTTCTCACAACGCGCCTTTGATTGTGCCGCGTTCGCTTGCTTCGTTTCTCCTCGGTGCGTGCCTCGCCCTCCTCGTCCTGCCCGTACAGGCCCAGCGGTGGGGCACCGTACAGGGCACCGTTACCGACTCGGCCGACGGCACACCGCTCCCAGGCGTGACGGTGATCGTGCAGGACACCGACTTTGGCACTGCAACGACCCCGAGCGGGCGCTACTCGCTTCGCCTCCCCACTGGCCGATACGCCCTGCGGTTCTCCTCGGTTGGCTTCACCACTCGCGTCGACTCGGTTCGTGTGACGGACGAGGAGCAGGGACCGACCACGCTGAACGTGACCCTCGCCTCCAGCATCACGGAGATGGACGGGCTCACCGTTACCGACACCCGCGTGCAACAGGAAACCGGGGTGTATGAAATCGACCCGAAGGACGTGCAGAACATCCCGACGCCGTTCAAGGACGGCTTTCGCGCACTCAAGACGGTGCCCGGCGTCGCCACAAATAATGAATTGTCGCAGCAATACTCCGTCCGCGGCGGCGGCTACAACGAAAACCTGATCTTCATCAACGGCTTTGAGGTGTTCATGCCCTTTCGGGCGCGGCAAGGGGAGCAGGAAGGATTGGGGCTGTTGAATCCCGACATGGCGACGGACATCACCTTTTACACAGGAGGATTCCCCCCGCGCTACGGAGGCAAGCTCTCGTCGGCCCTTGACGTGCAGTACGCCCAGCCCGAGGAGCAATCGCTCTCCGGATCGGCATCCCTCTCCACGCTCGACGCCAGCGTGCATGCACAGTCCTCCGCCCTCGACGGCGACCTGGGGTGGGCCGTCGGCGCCCGCCGTGCACAGCCTGGGCAGTTCTTCAATACGCAGGACCTGAAGGGCGAGTACGACCCCCGTTTTCAGGACGTGCAGGGGAGCCTCGTGTATCGTCTCTCAGACCGAACGTCGGTCGAGGCCCTCGGCATCTGGGCGGACCACGTCTTTCGGCTGGAGCCGCGGGAGCGCACAACCTACTACGGGGTCATCAGTCTTCAGGACCCGAGCGCTTCGGACTTTCAAGCGCTCCGAACGAGCTTCAACGGAAAGCGGACGGACGGGTATACGACAACGCTCGGGGGACTTCGCCTGAACACCGATCTGTCGGAGCGGATCTCCATCGAACACGACATTTCATACTTCGGCACCCGAGAAACGGAATCGTTTGACGTCACAAGCAAGGGAAGAATCTGCGAGGTTTCTCCAACGGCCGGAGACACCCCCGACAACTGCACGCGGACCGTTACGAACGTAGAGCGCATTCGCTTTGCGGACAATCTCGTGGACGTAGAGCGCCTGACCGGTAGCGGACACTACCGATGGGTACTGGACCGCCACGTACTGGAGGGGGGATGGAGCGCCCGACGCATGCACTTCGACGACCGCCTGAACGAGGAGAATGCTCTCGTGATTAACGACCCGGACGTCAACATCGACCGCATCGTCGTCGACGACCTCAAGGATCAGGCCACCTTCAACGAACATCAGCTGGGCTTCTACCTGCAGGATGCCGTCGACCTGCTCTCCACCCGCGATCGAATGGTCGTGACGGGCGGCCTCCGCTCCGACTACTACTCATTCAACAACGAATGGACGATCTCCCCCCGCCTCTCGGCTCGTTTCAAGTACAACGAGCGCCTGTCCCTGAACGGCTCTTGGGGCATCTACTCCCAGCAACCCGCGTACCGGGAACTTCGGGGCACGCCCCAGGGAGACGACACAATCGACGATATCCTCAATCGCGACCTCCAGTCGCAGCGGTCGATGCAGATCGTAGCGGGCGGCGAGTACTTCTTTCCTGAGAGTCGCCTCTACCTCCGGGCGGAGGCGTACTACAAGGATCTGAACAACATTATCTCCTACACGATCGAAGATATTCGCGTCAACTACTCGGGCGAGAACGACGCCTACGGCTACACCTACGGGCTGGATCTCCAGCTTCGGGGAGAGTTCGTGCCGGGGCTCAAAAGCTGGTTCAACTACAGCTTTATGGTGGCCCGGGAAAACTTTAAGCAAGAGTTCCAGGATTCGAACACGCAGGGCTGGATGCCGCGCCCTACCGATCAGCGCCACACCTTTTCGGCGTTCGTGCAGGACTACGTGCCGGGCGACAAGTCGTGGAAGCTGCACCTGCGTCTCTTGTATGGAAGCGGACTGCCGTACACCACCGTCAATCCAGAACAGGGAACCGACGATCGCGTCCAGCAACGGGTGCCCGGGGAACGGATGGCCCAGCGCCTTCCGGCCTACCGGCGCGTGGACGTCGGGGCGACCAAAGAGCTTGAATTGGCCGAGAAGGGCCTCTCCGAACCGGTGACCCTCGACCTGACGCTAGAGGTACTCAACCTCTTCGACATGGACAATACCGTTGCCTACAGCTGGGCGGGCGCCGGGGCCAACATTACCCGCATTCCCAAACGCCTTACGCCTCGCACCCTCAACGCCCGGCTCCGCCTCACCTTTTAGCGGGCGAGCGCGTTCTCCACCAATCGTGCCCCTGTACATTCGCGGCTGGGTCGGATCGAAGCGTGATCCGTGACGCCTGGACGAGGACACGCGGGACCGCACGTCCGCTCTCTCAATTCACACATCACGATTCACGCATCACGCCCCCATGCCCGCTCTCGTCCCCCCCGACCAGCGTGAGGCCGTGGCCGAGCGCTTTCGCCTGCTGGGCGAACCGGTGCGCCTGGAGATCCTCAATGTCCTCCACACCCAGGGCGAGATGGGCGTGAGCGACCTCGTCGAGGCAACGGGCCAACGGCAGGCCAACGTGAGCAAGCACCTGAGTCGCATGGCCGAAGCCGACCTCCTCACGCGGCGGCGCGACGGGGTACACGTCTACTACTCTATCACCGACCCGACGCTCACCGCCCTCTGCCAACTCGTGCGCGGCCGCCTGAACGGTGCGCTCGACGACACAGGTTGAGGCTCGGCATTGTCGTCTCACGAATCCGAAGGGCTCGGCTCAACCTCTCCTTCGGGTTTATACACCCGAACGTAGTCCACCACCATGCGCTCCGGCCAAATGTCGTCGGCCACGCCTTCCGCCCCGCCCCAGCCCCCGCCCACTGCCACGTTTAGGATGAGGTGGAAATCGTGATTGAAGGGCCACTTCGTGTAATCGGGCGACGACGGCCGTACAAATCGGAAATACAACTCCCCATCCACGTACGACCGGATCTCGTCCGGCGTCCACTCCACCGCATAAACGTGAAACGCGGATGTCGCATCCGGCACGTCCATGGAACGCCCCCGCTGGGTGCCCTTCACGTGATTGTACGCTTTGGTATGAACGGTGCTGTGAACGACGTTGGGATCGTGCCCCACGTGCTCCATGATGTCGATCTCGCCGTTGTCGGGCCAGTACTGATCGCCGTACGTGTCCTGGGACGCCAGTAACCAGACCGCCGGCCAGGTGCCCCGTCCGGCAGGAACCCGTGCCCGGATTTCAAAGCGGCCATACGTCCAAGAGGGCTCCGAATTGAGCCGGGCCGACGTGTACGCTCTCCCGTTGTACGACTCCTCGTGTGCCTCAATGATGAGGTGGCCGTCCTCGACCCTAGCATTCTTGCGTCGGGCCTCGGTATAGTACTGGAGCTCCTCGTTCCCCCAGCCGTGCCCCCCAGTTTCGTAGGTCCACTTCGTCGAATCGGGCAGTCCCTCGTCCGCAAACTCGTCGCCCCACACCTGAACCCACTCCGGATCATTGGGCCAGCCGGACGGCTCTCCGTGCGCCCCGCCCCGATCGGGCGTCGAGCCGGCCCCAGTGCACCCCACCACCCCTCCAACGAGAAGAACGAGCACGAACAGAGACCCCCGGTCCCAAAGCGGGATCCCCTCGCTCCAGCCGTCTCCGGGGGGATCTCCTCCGTGCGAGAAAGATGCGTCTTGAAAACCCATTGTGTGGGCGGGGTTATTCTGAAGAGCGAAGCGCAGGAGCCACGTCGCTCGAGAGTCGATCCCCCTCCAACGTCAGTTCCTGTGTCAACGTGTCGACCTCCACGCTAAATCGTCCCGGCTCCACGACGGAGCGTCCCTGCTGATCGATAAATTCTAGGTCCTCGCGGCCCAGTTGAAACGTAAGCGTCTGCATCTCGCCTGGGGCCAGGTCCACCTTCGCGAAGCGACGCAGTTCTTTTACCGAGGGGGTGAGGGACGCCACGTGATCCTGCACGTAGAGCTGTACGACATCTTTTCCGGACCGGTCGCCGGTATTTTCGATCGTCACAGACACAGACAGGGAATCGCCCTGTGCGATGGCATCGGTGCTCCAGGTCGTATCCTCAACGGTGAGGTTGCCGTACTCAAACGTTGTGTACGAAAGGCCCGCGCCGAAGTCGAAGAGCGGCCCTACGGCATCGGCCTGCCCCTGCATGACCTCGGATTGCTGCCCCTCGCCCACCGAGTAGGTGTGGTCGTAGGGCACCGCCCCCACCGGCACGCGCGGGTACGTGACGGGGAGATGCCCCGACGGATTGACCTCGCCATAGAGCACCTCTGCGATGGCCTGGCCTCCTTCTTGAGCTGGATTATAAGCGACGGCCACCGCCGCCGGCGCGTAGGCACTATCCCCAATGACCCGTGGACGCCCTTCAACCAACAGGAGCGCAATTGGAGTATCGGTCTCGCTGGAGACGCGCTCGAGCAATCTCTGCTGGGCTTCCGGCAGTTCAAGACTCCCAATGTTGCCTGGGGTCTCGGCATACGCTCCCTCCCCAAGGGCCATCACCACCACGTCGGACGACTGGGCTGCCGAAACGACCGCCTCAATGTCCTGCACCTCGTCCAGCGTCGTCCCCGGCACGTGCTGCACCTGTCCGTCGCCGGCCTGATTGCGAATGGCCTCTACGATCGTAGGGCGGTCCGGAAACATCTGCTCGGCAAGCCCCTGTCCTTGCCACGTGTACGTCCAGCCGTTGTGGAGGGATTTCATGGAGTTGGCCGTCGGCCCCGTCACGAGCACCTGTTCATCTCCACTCAGGGGGAGGAGATCATTTTCATTGCGAAGCAACGTGACAGACTCGCGCGCCGCCTGAAGCGCAGCCCGTCGATCCGACGCACTGCCCACCTCGTCAGCCAGCTCCATGCCCGCCGTCGGATCTTCGAACAGGCCCAGGGCAAACTTAACTGAGAGAATACGGCGCACGGCCTCGTTGATGCGCGCCTCCGGGACCTCGCCGTCCCGCACGAGGTCGAGCAGGTGGGTGTAGAAAGAGTAGTCCGACGGCACCATGCTCATGTCGACCCCGGCCATGACGGCCTGCTTCGTCGCCTCCCGCTCGGTGGTCGCCGTGTGGTGAAAGTCGACCAGCTTCTTGATGTCGCGCCAGTCGGATACGACAAGCCCCCGAAAGCCCAGCTCCGTCCGCAGTAGGTCCGTCAACAAATAGTGGCTGGCGTGGGCCGGCACGCCGTTCACCTCGCCGGAGTTGACCATGATGCTGAGTGCTCCCGCATCCACCGCTTCGCGAAACGGCGGCAAGAATTTCTCCCGCAGTTCCGATTCGGTGAGACGGGCGGGCGTGCGATCCATGCCTGTCTCCGGCCCCGAGTAGCCGACGTAGTGTTTAAGTGTGGCGGCCACCTTGTCGGGGGCCGATGTGTCGGTTCCCTGATAGCCCCGTACCATCGCCAGTCCCAGCACGTTCGACAGGTACGGATCTTCGCTGAAGGTCTCGTAAAGGCGGGGCCATACCGGCTCCCGCCCCACGTCCAGCACCGGCGAAAAATTCCACGGGATGCCCGAGGCCCGCACGTCGCGTGCCGTGATGGCGGCGGCTTGCTCCACGAGCCGCGGATTCCAGGTGGCCCCCATGCCCAATTGTTGCGGAAAGAGCACTGACTCCTGCGTGTAGTTGGCCCCGTGGACAGCGTCGATGCCGTAAATCACCGGAATCTGTAGACGCGTCTCCTGCGCAGATTCCTGAATGGCGGTGATCGTTTCGTGCCAGTGGTCCAGTGAGTACGCTCCTGCTCCGACATTTAAAATGGAGCCAACGTGATAATCCTGAACGGCTTTTTCGAGCTTCTCGGGATCGATCGTTTCCGGATGCTCTCCCCCCGTCACCATCCCGATTTCAAGCTGAGTCATCTGACCGACCTTCTCTTCAAGGGTCATCCGGGCCAGGACCGAATCGACCCGGCCCTGGACATCGTCCGGCCAGTCGGCCGAGCCCCCAGCCCGATAATGATCGACAAACTCACTACTGGTACGAATGGTGTCGTTGGCAATGCCGAACGGGGCGCCTCCCCATTCCCCCGACGGGCGCAAACCGGTCCCTCCCACGAGAAGGACCAGTCCGAGAAGACAGGCCCCGACAAGGCCTGTCGCCCGAAACGAGAAGAACGCGAGACCAGAAGAGATGTGCTCGTTCATGAGTCCAATGTATCTATCGAAAAAGATGTGTGGGTCGTCTGTGTCTCCGTGAGACCTCCGACCGGCGTATTTCCTTGGTGGAACGCCTCAATGAAACCGATTTCAATCACCGTACGCGAACGAAATTTTCGCTCTATACAAGTCAGGCTGTCCGGGATTACTTCCTCACTTCGTTCGGGGCGCAGCCCTAAACTACTTCCTCACTTCGTTCGGGGCGCAGCCCTAAACTACTTCCTCACTTCGTTCGGGGCGCAGCCCTAAACTACTTCCTCACTTCGTTCGGGGCGCAAAAGAAGCCGTGCCCGCCTCCGCGCTCCTTGTGAGGGGGGCGCTCCGTGCCGAACGCCCATCCCGCCCTCCAAACAACGAAAAGGAGGCCCCAAGGGCCCCCTTTCCGGTTTGGAAACAAGATACATACTCCCTCGCCCGCCCGGCTGGAGCGATCCAGCCGGGAACGGGGAAGGAGGAGCTCCACCTCTAGTATTGCGGGTTTTGCTGCAGAATCTGTTCTCCATCGACGGTACTGATGGAGATCTGCGACTGCGGAATCGGGAAGATTCCGGCCCCACGATAGGTGTCTGAGGGGTCCACGTCCGTAGTCTTCTCTCCCTGATAATCGAAGTACTCGTTCATCCGCGTTTCGGCTCGATCCCATCGGACGAGGTCGTAGAAGCGATGTCCTTCCATCGCCAGCTCGAGCTTCCGCTCGAAGTGGACCTTCCGCAGAGCCCCAACACCGGAGGTGAACTCCGCCATCGTGTACGGCTCGATGTTGTAGTTCGACACCGGGTTCGGATACTCATTCCAGTTGTCGATATTGCCCGCCCCGCCGCCGTTCACGTCTCCAAGGTACATGAACGTGGAGTTGCGATCGGTGCGCACGACCCAGTCGAATGCGCTGGGACTCGTGTCCAGCATATCCGCCTCGTTATCCACCACGGCGAGGGCGTAGGCCTCATTCATGCTGTTGTTCACGTACCCGTTGCTGTTGGCGGCGCGGGTCCGAACGTCGTTCACGTACTGGCGCGCCTGCTCCACCGACCCGTTGCCGGCCTGGAGCTCAGCCTCGGCCGCCATCAGTTTCACGTCCGCGAAGCGCATGGACGGATAGTCGACGCCCGTACCCGGCGCCCAGGAGTTCGGGTTATTGGCGATGTCCGTGTTTGCCCGGCGCCACACGTGCTTCTTCGCCGTATACACTCCGGCATAGCTTTCATCGGCCCGGATGTACCGGGTGCCCGGGTGCGGGCCGTGGTCGTGGAACGGAACGCCGCGGCGCCCGACCGTCCAGTCGAGCCGGGGGTCGAGGCTGGCATTTGTCGCCGGCGTGAATTTATCCGTCGGCGCATCGCCCTGCGTGTTCTTCAGGTACTTGTCCATGCCGTTGAAGGCCGTATTGAAGCCGTCCGGCCTCGGCAGACCGTCACTGTCGGTCTTAAAGGAGTTGACCAGGTCGTAAGAGCCGAGGAAGAAGCCGCAGCACCCGAAGGGCGCAACGCCCTGCGGATAGTTCAGCTTATATCCGGCCCAGGAGTTCGCCATGTCGCCGCTGCCGTCGGTTCCGGTCATCTCCACGGAGAAGATGATCTCCGAGTTGTCGCTTCCCTGCGTGGCGGCGTTGAAGTTCGTGGAGTACTGCTCCTCCAGCGCGTAGGGGACGCCGCTGGCCGTGGCTCCATCCTGGATGATGTTCTGTCCCCCGAGCAGTTCGGGACTTCCGTTGAAGAGGGCCTTTGCCGCTTCCCAGTCTTTCTGATACACGTGCGCCTTCGCGAGGAAGGACGCCGCCGCCCACTTGTTGGCTCGGGCCTGGTCGGGCATTTCCACCGGCAGGTTCTGTGCAGCAAACTGGAGGTCGGCCTCAATCTGCGGCCAGATGATCTCGTTCTCGATGTCGTTGGGCTGGTTGAGATTCTCCGTGGTGTCGGTCACCAGCGGAACGTTCCCGAAGTTCTTCTTCAGGTCGAAGTAGAAGTACGCTCGAAGGAACCGTGCCTCCGCCCGCATGCGGGTAGCCGTTTGCTCCGGAATGCCCTCCGCATTGTCGAGCGCCTGCAACACGCTGTTGGCGCGCGCAACCCCTTCAAACCGGTTTTGCCAGAGGCCGTTGAAGTACCCGTTGGTCGGGGTCCACGTGTGGTCCATCAGGCTGTTGGCCTCCTGCTGGTCCGTGGGCTCCGATCCTTTTTGGGCCACGTCGCTCGCCACCGCGCCGTAGGGCCAGTGGGCGGGGTCGGCCGTCCAGGCCAATCCCCCCGCAATCGCGAGCGTTCCCCCGTCGGTCGGGCTCAGGGCTGAGTATGCCCCAATCAGAAGCGTCTCCACGCCCTTCTCGTTCTCGACGACCCCTCCGCTCAGTGATCCCTTCGGCTCTTCGGAAAGAAAGCTGTCGCAGGAGGTCAGAAGTCCCCCGACCGATAAGGCGACGAGGATGGTGAGTGTTGTCTTCAGGTATGACATATTTATGATCTCAGTATGTGCTCGTATCGTGTACAGTGGGGTGCAGGGGAGAGGAGACCGTTAGAAAGAGAGGTTAACCCCCACCGTAAAGGTCTGCGGTCTCGGATATGCACCTCCGTCGATCCCAAAGTTGGTGCTTCCCGCACCGCCAGAGTTGTCGGCGCTCTGCGTGAAGCCAATGTCCGGATCGAGCCCACTGTAACCAGTGATGGTCAGGAGATTCTCGGCCTGAGCGTATAGCCGCAGGCTTTGGATCCCAGCGTTGCCCACGAGAGACGACGGCAAGGTGTAGCCGAGGCGAACGCTCCGGACGCGGAGGTACGACCCATCCTCCACGAAATACGAGTTCGGCACACCACCCGTAGCAAAGCCGAAGTAGTCGGCCTCCTGAATCGGAGCAGAGACATCGGACATCGTGTCCCCTTCCTCTTGCCAGGAATCGTAGAGCGCGGTCTTGCTCTTCGCGCCCTCAAAGCTGGAGCGGAAGTCGGTCCACCACTTCGTCTGGTTCCAGATTTCCTTTCCTTGCTCCCCGTACAGCTGCATCGAGACGTCGAAGTTGCTGTACGTGAAGTTCAGGTTCAGGCCGTAGGAGAAGTCGGCGTGCGGACTGCCAAGGTGCACGCGGTCCTCATCCGTAATCTGGTTGTCGCCATTCGTATCCACGTAGCGGAAGCGGCCCGGGGCGGCCCCGTCCATGTACGTCGCACTGGAATTTCCGGTCGCCTCCTGTGCCTGAGCATTGGCCTGATCGATCTCCTCCTGGTTCTGCCAGAAACCCTCGATCTTGAACCCATAGAAGGAGGAAATGGGGTGTCCCACCTCATTTCGAATGATGGGCAACCCAAAGCGACGGAAATCCTGACTGAAGAAGTCTTGTCCCTCGGCGATGGACTCGATCTCGTTGTTGTACGTCGTGAACGTCAGGCGTCCACTCAACGAGATGTCGTCGGAGAAGTCCTGAGAGCCCCGAAGGGAGAGGTCGATGCCCCGATTGCGCATGCTCGCCACGTTGCGGAAGGGCGCATCCGCCGCACCGGCCGTCGCGGGCAGTGAGGGGTTGTACAGAAGATCCTCAATACTCTTCTGATAAAAGTCGACCGTACCCTCCAACTGACCGTCCAGGATGGCAAAGTCGACGCCGATGTTGATGTCCTCATTGCGTTCCCACTTCGCATCCGGGTTTCCAATCCGCACCTGCCGGAAGCCCTGCTGGACGCTGTTGTTGGTGCCCCCGATCGCGTAGTACGAGTTGTTGATCGTCCCGCCGTAGAGGGTGTAGGCGTTGTTGGGATCAACGTTCAGCTGATTCCCCATGACGCCGTATCCTCCACGGAGCTTCAGGTCGGTGAGCCACCCGATGTCCTGCAGCGGCCCGAGGTTCGACAACCGCACGCCCGCCGTCGCGGCAGGGAAGGTACCCCACTGATTGTTCAGAAACTTCGACGAGCCGTCGCGTCGAACGGTGAGGCTCAAGAGATACGTGCTGTCGTAGTTGTAGTCGACATTTCCGACAATGGAGAGCAACTGGTTAATGGAGCGGTCGGACCCGTTGATGGTCGTCGTCCCCGATCCCGTCGCCAGCTGCGTGTAGTCCGGATTGAAACTGAAGTATCCCTGTCGCCCCACGGCGTCGAACCGCGTGACGTTCTGAACGGCTTCAGCGGCCGCCAGCACCGTCACGTTGTGATTCTCCGCAAAGGTCCCGTCGTAGGTGACCTGATTAGACCACGTCCAGCTCCGGTCGTTGTAGACCTGCTCGGTGTACGCGTTGGTGGACGTGTTCTCGGAGTTCTCGTACGTCGGATAGGTAAAGTACTTGAAGTACCCCGAGTTGATGTCGGCGCCGAAGTTGGAGCGGGCCGTAAAGTCCTCGAGGAAGTCCACTTCCATAAACACATTTCCGAAGAGGCGCCGATCCTCGTCGTCGTCGGTTCGGGCCCGGTGGCGAATGGCAACCGGATTGGACGCATTTCCGAGACTGGCATTCGCGACGGCCGTTCCGGCGAAGTTCCCCTGGATGTCCCGTACCGGAATAATGGAATGCTGGCGGTACGCCATCCCGAGGGCCTGGCCCTCCTGAAGCGTCCCCGCCTGCAGGTTTTCACTCACCGTAAACGCGAGGTTCTCTCCAATCCGGAAATTATCCGTAATATTGAACTCCGTGTTGGCCCGAATGGAGTACCGTTCGAACGAGGTGTTCATCACGGTTCCCTCCTGGTTCGTGTAGCTCACCGAGGTGAAGTAATTCCCCAGATCGCCGCCGCCGCCCACGCTCAGGTTGTGGGAGGTCTGCATCGCCGGATCGGTGATCTCGTCGAACCAGTTGGTCCCGTCTTGATTCGAGCGTACGTACTGCGTGAAGTTGCCGAGCGCGCCTGGATCCGTGTACTGCGGGTTTACGAAGTAGTCGTCCGTGTTCGGATCCTCCGCCCCGACCGGCTCAAGCCACGTGGGCACTCTCGGCTCGTCGCCGTCGCCCCACACGGTGGAGGACGGGTCCTGGCCGGCGTTCCGCTGGGCCATGAAGACGAGCTCGCCCTGCTCCTGCGGAGACAGAATATCGTACACGTTGCCCGACTCCGGAACCTGGTAGCCAACACTGGCACTGTAGTTGACGGAGACATCCTCGTCACCCCCGCCCTGACTGGTCGTAATCACGACCACGCCGTTGGACGCACGAGCACCATACTGCGAGGCAGCTCCGGCATCCTTCAGTACCTGAAGGGACTCAATGTTCTGCGAGTTTAAGAACGAGATGTCCTGCGTCGGCACCCCGTCGACCACAAACAGTGGCTGGTTGTTGCCGAAGGTGTTGAAGCCGCGAATGTTAATCTGCGGCTCGTCGCCCGGCTGGCCCGACGTCCGAACCGTCACCCCGGCGAGCTGCCCCTGCAGCTGTTCGGTCACCTGCGCGGAGCTTAGCTCCTGCATCTCGCCGACGTCGGCCACATCGACCGATCCCGTGAGGTCGGCGCGACGCTGCTCGCTGTACCCAACCACGACAATTTCCTCACCGGTCAGGGTCGACGGCTGCAGGGTCACGTCAATCGTCGTCCGCCCCTCCACGTCAACGGTTCGCGTATTGAATCCGACGAAGGAAAACTGAAGCGTCGAATTCTCGCTGGGTACCGTGATCTCGTAGCCTCCATCCGCTCCCGTGGTCGTTCCGATTTGCGTTCCCACGACCTGAATGTTTACCCCCGGAAGCGACTCCCCGCTCTCCGCATCGGTGACCGTCCCCGACACTGTGGGACCATCCTGCGCCCGGACGGCACTCGGCACTGTACAAAAGGCAAATAAAACCGCGATCCCGAGGAGCAAGACCCCGCCCCCTCGCGAAGCGGCTTTGAATGAAAGGAAAGGTTGTAATAATTGCTGCATGTCATCGTTGCTGGCTGGAAGAAAACTAGATGGCCCCCGACGAACACGGCGAGGCATTTGTGCAACCGGTTTCAGCAGGAAGAGCCGTCCCGACACGTCCTTGGGACCGGTTCCAAATGTCCTCCGTCCAAAAGGGAATACCTCTTCCGCTTGAGATGGGAAATTCCCGTTTTTATGGACGAAGAATATTCAACCAGGGTGTGAGAAACCGTTTTCAGTTGCACCGCGCTCTAAATGAACGTATGAAGTTACGCAAACTCAACGCTTTATTATAACAATATATGAAGTTTTATCGAACAAAAGGAGGGTAGTGTCATTTTCCGCCCCTCCAGGGTCGGTATTTTCTCCCGGTTCTGCCCCTTCTGCCGTCCGTTTCTCCCCAGTCCAATTTAAACCATCCCTTCCAGTCACTGTAGAGTCCTCACGACTCTGACCCTCAAAGGATCGACGCTTTCATTCCGATGTTACTTTCACTGTCGTGCTTTCTCCATATAGGGTCTTTGACCCGCGAAACCGATTTCTTTTGACTTCTGCTGGAGACCGATGCGCCTGCATTCTCTTCTCTTCCTTCTTTTCCTGCTCTCCTGTACCCAGCCAGATCCCTCCGCCAACGAATCACAAAGCGTGCGGGACGGCCGTCGGCTCGCCAATCAGCATTGCTGGACCTGCCATACGCCGGCCTCTCCTTCCACCCTGGACAAGGAGACGTGGACAAACGGCGTGCTCCCCGCCATGGCCCCAAAGTTGGGCATTCAGGTGATGTGGGACGATAACTACTACAAGCCCGACGCCCGCCCCGACAACACCCCCCGCGACTCGGTCCTCAGCCTGCAAGAATGGCGCAAGATCGTAGCGTACTTTCGTGCCCAGGCCCCCGACTCGGTCACCCTTCCTCCTCCCCCCGCCACCCTGCGCCGCTCTCTTCCGCTCTTCTCCATACGGACACCGCCTCCCAATCGCCGCCGCTCGCCGTCCACGGCAATGGTCGCAATCGACACCGCCCGGCACCGCCTGTACACCAGCACCGTGTCGGCTGGACGTCTGGCCCGGTGGAGCCCGTCGTTTGAGCGCACCCCCCTGGAACTCCCACCACTGAAGGGGGTCGAAACGCAGTTCGTCCGGGACTCGACGGGGGCCCGGCAAGTCGTGTTTACGGGCATCGGTACCATGCGCGCCGTCAACTCTGCCCGCGGACGCGTCGAAAGACTGAACGTGGAAACGGGACGTCACCACACCATTGCCGACCAGTTGCCGCGGCCCGTCTGTGCGCGTCCTGGCGACTTCAATCAGGACGGACGCCGGGACTGGCTGGTCTGCGGCTTCGGCCACGACCGCGGTGGACTCTACCTCTTTGAGCAGCAGCCCGACGGGACGTACCGGAAACGTGTGCTTCGCTCCGTCCCTGGAGCCGTTGACGCCCAGATCGGCGATTTCAACGACGACGGGTGGACGGACGCCATGGTCCTCTTTGGCCACTCGAAGGAAGGCGTCTGGCTCTTTTTGAACGACGGCACAGGCCACTTCGTGCAGAAGAGCGTCGTGCGCTTTCCGCCACACTATGGGTCGTCCAGCCTTCAGGTCGTCGACTTCAACGGCGACGAGCGCCCAGATCTGCTATACACGAGCGGAGACAACGCCGACTACTCCACCATTCTCAAGCCCTTCCACGGCGCGTACATTTACATCAACACCGGAGATTTCCAGTACGAGAAGCGATTCTTCTACCATTTCAATGGAGCCACCGAGGCCGTTGCCCGAGACTTTGACGAGGACGGCGACCTAGACATCGGGATGATCGGGTTTTTTGCCGATCTCCGATCGGACGCCGCGCAGGATTTCGTGTATTTGGAGCAGGATGGCCCCCTGGAATTTACTCCGCATGCCCCCCCTATTGCGCACAAAGGACGATGGATCAGCATGGATGCCGGCGATTACGATGGCGACAACGACGTGGACCTCGTCCTGGGCAATTTCCCTCGACGCTATTCATCCTCACGCCGCACGACCGACTCCACATCTTCTCGTCCTCCCTTCCTCATTCTGGAAAATCAACTCCGGGCCCCCACCCCAACCGACGCCCCGTCGGCCGAATAGGAGATTAGCGCGTGCTCGACGCCCGAATGCGGAGAACCGGATCCAACTGCTTCACCCGGCGTGCCGATTGACCATCGTCCGACGTTTTGATGAGATCGAGGAGCATGGTAATGGCCTCGGAGCCGAGATCCCGCATCCGGGCATCGATCGCCGACAGCGACGGGGTGAAGTACTCGGCGCTCGGGACATCGTCGAACCCAACAATTGCCATATCGTCCGGCACGTGGAGGCCTCGCTCTCGGAGAACACGAACGGCTCCCATCGCCATGTAGTCGTTCGATGCGAACACGGCTGTCGGCCGCGGATCCGCCTCCAGCACTTCACAGATGGCCTCCCCGCCCGACTCCCGCGTGAAGTCGCCGGTCGCAATCCACTCGTCCCGCCCCGACAAACCCGCTTCCGCCATCGCCGAGTGGTATCCGCCCAGACGCTCGCGGGCCTCATAGTTGGCGAGGCTCCCCGTCAGGATCCCAATCCGTTCGTGACCCTGCTCAATGAGATGGCGCGTCGCCATCCGCCCCCCTTCGTGGTTGTCAATCGAGAGCACGTGGAATTGGTGTCCCCCGGGAGCACAGTTTAGGAGTACGACCGGGAGATCGTCCGAAAGGTAGGCCTCAAAGTCCGACGCCGAAAGCTGTGGGAGCATGAGGACGAGGCCGTCCACACGTCCATACATGGAGCGAAGTGCCTGCTGGAGATCCTTGGACGTATGATGAGAACTCGAAAGCAGGAGAAACCGGTCGTGTCGCTGGGCTTCCTCATCGAGGCCCCGAATCACCTCGGGAAAATACTCCCCCGTTAAGTACGGCATCAACACCCCAATCGTCGCCGTCTCTTTGATGCTCAAACTTCGAGCCGTTGCGTTCGGCACGTAGCCCAGTCGCTCGGCGGCGTCGAGAATGCGCTCCCGAGTAGACTCCTCGACAGGCGCTGTATCGTTAAAAACACGGGACACGGTTGCAGGCGATACATCGGCTTCCTCTGCCACCGCTCGGATGGTTGCCGCCATAGCATCGATGGTTTTCGTTTGCCTTCACTGGGCTGAAATCGATTTCATCTATCGCTTGCAGAAAATATTGTTCTCCTTTTTCACCATTACCCCTCGTTTTCTATTTCTTTTGGAAGATAAGAGAGTCGCCGCTCTCCCTCCTCCCCATACTCACATTTCAGATTATTGCAATGGTGAACGAGCCCGAAACGCTCCACTTCGGTTGAAAGCGCTTGTAGAGGAGGGAATCCTTTCTTAACGTATGGGGTCCGGCGTTATTCATGCGATTTCCCACCCTCGCGTTATTCATAGACTCCCTATCCTCTTATGAATCGTACGATTCAGGCTCGCCTCAGCGCGATGATGTTTCTGGAGTTCTTCGTCTGGGGGGCGTGGTACACCACCGTCGCGGTTACGATGACAGCTCACGGCATGGAGGGACTCACCCACTGGCCCTTCACCGTGAACCCCATTGCGGCGCTCGTCGCTCCCTTCTTCGTGGGCCTCGTGGCCGATCGGTACTTTGCCACGCAGCGTGTGCTCGGGGTTCTTCACCTCCTGGGAGCTGCCTTTATGTTTGCGGCTCCGTCCGTCATTGGATACCCCACGATCTTCATCCTGCTCCTGCTGGCGTACAACCTATGCTACATGCCCACCATGAGCCTGGCAAACACGCTGGCGTTCCACAACATGACGGACCAGGAGTCGCAGTTTCCGGTGATCCGCGTCTTTGGAACGATTGGCTGGATCGTCGCCGGGCTGCTCGTCAGCTTTGCCGGAGCCTACTTCGTGCCTGAAGGGGTCATTCCGGAAGAAACGACCTTCCCGCTCTACCTCACGGCAGGTGTAAGTGCCATCTACGGCCTGTACAGCTTCACGCTCCCCCACACTCCTCCCCCCGCCAAGGGCGAAGAGGTGTCCGTCCGGAGCATTGCCGGCATTGATGCCCTGAAGAAGCTTGGAAGCCCCTCGTTCTACGTCTTTCTCGCCAGCTCCTTTCTGATTTCCATTCCCCTGGCGGCGTACTACAACTTCACGCAAACCTTCCTCGCCAACTCGGGCTTTCAGGACGTTGCGGCCGTTCAAACGGTCGGGCAGGCCTCCGAGGTCATCTTCATGCTCCTCATGCCGATTTTCTTCATCCGGCTGGGCGTAAAGTGGATGCTGGGTGTAGGCATGCTCGCGTGGGTCGTCCGCTACGGGCTCTTCGCGCTCGGCGCTCCGGATGCCGTCACGTGGATGATTATCTCCGGCATTGCCCTGCACGGCATCTGCTACGACTTCTTCTTCGTCACCGGGCAGATTTACGTCGACAAGAAGGCAAGCGATGACATTCGGGGACAGGCGCAGGGCCTCATTATCCTCCTCACCTACGGCGCTGGCATGCTGATCGGCGCCCAGCTCGCGGGCTGGCTCTTCAACTTCATCCGCACCGGCGAGCAGCTGTCTCCCGACCAGTGGCTGACCTTCTGGTGGGTCCCGGCCATCTTTGCGGGCATTGTCTTCCTGCTCTTCATGTTCTTCTTCGACGACGAGGTGGAGGTGTCCGACCAGTCCGTCGCCTCCGTGATGGGCGCTGAATCCGAAGAGGAGACAGAAAAAGAACCGGCGGCCTAACAAGCCAGTAGGGAGGTCCCCTCGATTCCAAATTCGTACCTCGGCGGCGGCCTGCTTCACGGCGGGTCGCCGCTTTTTTTGATTCCCGTGGCCTGATTCTCGAAGGAGCGTCGGGCAGCAAACACGTGTCTCTGTGCCGCGTGTCTCTTCTTCGCATATTGCCGTGATCGTCGTCTTCGCGTCCCCGAAATGACGCCTCCCGACCGTTTTCGCTCGGCCACATTCGACACGTATACCCCCATCACGCCCAGCCAGGCCGAGGCCCTAAGCACCGTGCGCTGGTTTACCGCTCGCGTTCTCACCTCCCCGACGCTCTACGAACGGACCAAACGGTTCTTCGGGCTATCGGCTGCGTCGGCGCCGAACGGGCTCTATCTGGTCGGCCCCGCCGGAACGGGCAAAACGCACCTGCTCGCCGCCACCTACCACGCACTCTCCCCTGAGGTGTCCTGCGCCTTTCTGCACTCCAGCACTCTCTTTCGGCAAACGGAGCCCCCGGCCGATTTCGCGCACGCACTGGCCGACCAGCATACGGTCTGCTGTCTCGATGAGGTCGAGATCGACGATCCCGCCAATGAGATGCGCCTCGTGCAGTTCATGAAGACGCTCGCCGCGCGCAACGTCCCCCTCCTGGCCACGAGCAACATTACGCCGGACACGTCCCTGTCGTCTCAGCTCAGCAGCGGTCGCCTGCATCGGTTTCTCCAATCGGAATTTTCGGAGCGGTACCACATCGTGGAGGTGAAGGGCGCGGACTATCGACGGACACAAGACGTTGAGCGGACTGGGGAAGGATGGGTCGGCCCTCCAGAGCATACCCGCCCTGCGATGCAGCAGGCCTACCGGGCAACCGACGATGCCTCCCGCTGGTGGTCGTTCGATGACCTTCGGCGGGCGTCGACCGAAATGTCCCACCCTCGGCTTATCGATACCCTCTCGGCAGTCGACCACCTCTTCATCGCCGACATCTCGATCTCGAACACCGACGACGCATTGCGATTGCTCCGCGTGATCGATGCGCTTTACCTCCGCGAGGACGCCCCTGCACTGTACTTTACAGCGACAGCCGCCCCTGATGCCTGGTTTGCCCCCGATGCCCACGCCGGCGTCGCGCAGGCTGTGGCCGAAAAATTTGCACGAACCGTGTCCCGCATCTATGCTTTGTGCTCGGTCCACACGGTCGACCCCACGCCGTCTGAAGCCTGCTGAGGCCGTTTTTCAGATGAGTCATCTGAGACACTCAGTGCACTCACGTCTGAAGGGGATACCGAGTCCTGCTGCAGACTTCAAATAGGAGGTACAGCGGTGCAATACGCAACTCCCTCTCGTATCGTCGGCGCCGTCAAGGAGGGCACCAGAAGCGTCGTTGGACTCCACCGGCGATACGGACGCCTGCGTCCTACCTGAATAGAGAGAGTTCCCGGAGTTGGTATGAAGCCTCCGCTTTGCCGTATCGAACACGTTTCGAGACGAACCCGCCGCGAGGTGTCCCTCGGGGCGGGGATTCCCAACTCCGACCAAGGGACTCCTTTCGATCCCGACGGTTGCTGTTGCCATCCCGTAGTACCGGCAAGAAACTCATCCCAGATGCCGAGGATGGTTATGCAGTTTGCTGGAAGAGTTTCGAAACGAAAGGGTCACGAGACGTGCCTCGTGGCAGACTTCCGTTTTGAACGGGGACATCGATCCTTCGGAGATGGTATCAGTCCGAAAGCATCACGCCCCCTCTTGTCGCCTTTTGCCTAGTGAACGTCGCACCTACGACAACCGCAGCGGCTCCCGTACACAGCTCGCCATATTGCAAAGAGATAATCGCGCTGATCCCTCCACTTTTTTCTTCAATTTGATGTACCCCCGAAGAGGAAATGAACCATGAGGAAACAGGAACCATCTCACTCTAGCTCCTTCGGGTAGCAGCCACACGGCGTCAGATCGACTCATTTTGGTTCGTCTCGCCGCTCCCAATTCGGCGTCCAACCGCCTTTAGCCCAACAGAACGACGGTACAGCCCGGATTTTGGCCTTCGAGCGGACGGTTACTGCCGAACAGAAGAGATGCCTTTTCCCTGTCCCCTGCCCGGACATTCGACCAGGGCGGCTCCCCTTTCTCTAGGTGTTCTCTTCAGGCTCATTTTTTCGATTCAAACGGAAAAGCATGTTCTGATTTTTCGCTGGCGTGCCTGTAAAATTCCTTGGGATAGACGTGTATTGACTATTGGCCCAAAGATTGCAAAATAATCCAGAGGATTCACACCAGAACAGGGAGGGCTGCTTGCCTTTCCCTTCGTTCTTGGGTTACGTATCGACACTATATGCATGTGAACGTCTCCAGCATCGCTCTTTCTGCAATCAAAGAACAGTTTACCCATGAAATTCAACTCTCGCCTCCTTCCAACAGGGTTGTTTTGCGCGGTCCTCGCCTTGTTTTTAGCAACTCCTGCGAGTGCCCAGATCCCGACCGGACAAGTGGGGGTTTCCATCGGTGGAAATTTTGAAACGCTCGATGACGTTAGTGGAGGAAATACCGAGGCATCCTTCAACAGTGCGGTCGGATTTCACGCTGGCATTACGTACGATCAGCCTGTTTCTACTACGGAGCCGCTCAGCAACCTAAGCGTGCGCCCGGGTGTGTTTGCCCGTCGGGTGGGCCAGTATGGATTCCCTGGCTCAATTGAGGGCAGTGGGGCCGGCCTTCTCGAGAACGAGGAGTTCACCCTCTGGATGTTCGAGGTGCCCGTCGACCTCCGGTATCAGATTCCAGTCGAGACCGGCCCGGTTTCTCTTTACGGTCTGATTGGGCCCCAAATCTCGATTCCGCGGGCGGACAGCGACTTCGAAGCCACGCTGAACGACGTCTCCTACGCAGTGAATCTCGGCGTGGGTGGGGAAATCAGCCTTCCCGCAGGCCTCACGCTTATGCCGGAGCTCCGCTATGAGCTCGGCGTGACCAATGCCTTCAAAGACGAGTTCACCTATCGATTTCGGGAGTTCTCGATCGAGGACTCTCCCAGCTTCGGTGGACCGCAGCTTCGCGTTCACCTGACGTATGGGCTTTAATCCTCTCACTCCTCTTCTCAAAAAGGCAGCACGAGCCGACGATCGGCTCCGTGCTGCCTTTTGTATGTAAACAGCTTTTTTCGTCGACCCAGCTCTAGTCCAATTATTCGATTGACTCGGTCTCTTCTTTCCATCGTCTTCTGTTTGTGCCTAATTGGGAGCGGGCCCGTCTCTGCCCAAGAGGTGTCTCCGGATACCACGGAGGAGAAGAGAAACACAGCGTACGTAGCCGCTGGAATTGCGCATCCCCGCATTGTCCTTCTCAACCAAACCCTAAACAGGGCAGGATACCCTATCTTCAGCGCAACCGCTCCTTCGGTGGGCGTACGGGTCGACCGCAGAATCGGCCCTCATACTCGCGTCGGGGCAACGGGGCAGGCGTACCTGTGGGGAAGTGGGATAAGCCAAACCGGACGGGCCACCACGTTGCAGGGAGGATATGGACTCTTGACGGTCGGATACGAGTTCCGTCCGCTCTCCGCCCTTCCAGCGCTCCGAATCACACCACGGGTGGGCGCTGGGGCCGGCCTCTTGCAGCTCCGCATCTCGGGCGTGGCCTCCTCTGTTACGGAGGCCCTTCTGTCTCCAGAAAGCAGCTCCGGAAGCACCATCCGCCGACGAAGTCTGCTCGTGTCCGCAGGGGGCACCGTCGAATACCATCTGTTCCGCAACACGGCCGCCCACCTCCGCCTCGGCCTCGAGGGCGGCTACCTGGCGGCCCCGTCGTCAACGGCATGGGGTATCGATGGCCGCACAAGCTCTCCCGGCCCCGACGCCGGGCTTGGCGGACCGTTCGTGCATCTCGTGATTGGACGCAGCTGGTAGTCGGACCTGCCAACCCTGAACCGATCCTGTGGGGCAGTGGCGCAGGGGACACAGATGAATAGCCGGTGCTATTGGATCCGGCTTGGAAGAACCCAAAAAATGTTAGACACGGTATCGTCGCTCTGAGCGTAACTCAGGGTCTACCTGACGATCGCCGAGTCCTCCTCATTCGGCTGCAGGGACTCTGCAATCTAGATTGCCTAGATCAAGTCTGGACACCTGAGATGTCCAGGAGCGACGATGATGGCCGTTTCTGGCGGCTGAAAGCAGATACACGTGCAATCCACACGTAGCACAGCCCGTTCTGAGACGAACGGTGAAGCACAAACGATAGGAGCCGCTCTTCGAGGCATTGCGGGCCGAAGCGCAATGCCCGTAAGCCTCGGACGTCCGGTCCATTCCCTTACGCTCACAGAAAGGCCGTCAAACGTCGAACGCCCCCAATGTCCAGCCAATTGCAGGGGGGGTTATTGCTGAGTGGACCGAAACACCGTAAACTGAACGAGTGTGGAGTCCGCCTCTGTGTTTTGGTATTGCTGGTCCAGTGTCCCGCGCACCCGAATGGAGTCGCCCCCTGCAACGGTGTCCCGCCCGAGCCGAAACTGGTACTCCGTCTGGAACGAGTCGGCGTCGACGGACACAAACGGGGTTACCAGGGTATCGGTCGTCATTTCTTTCGGCTCGCCCGTCGTTCGGGCGCCGCGAGAAGCTCCGTTCTCTTCCCAGGACAGCTCAAGCGGCTTGAGCGATGAGTCGCGGACCCCAACGGTAAGGGTGGGTTCGATGTCGATGGGCGCACTCGACCGCGGTCCGTAGTAGTCCGTCTCCTGGCCGGTGCCGTCATACGTGCCGGTCCAGGCCACGGCCAGAGGCGACGCCCCACCCGGCCCGTCGCCCTCACTTCCCCCAAAGGCGTCGCAGCCTGCGAGAACAAGTCCAATGCCGAGAAGGAAAAGCAGAGGGAGTCGTACGCGATCCATTGGACGAGTAAGGTCTGATATGAAACCGAGGGGCTCTCCTCTTGAAAAGAAAGGAGCGACATGAGACTAGAGAAAGCGTACGGCTCACGACAACACGGTTCCTCATGGACGCCATACCCCGACCGGACAGGCCCGCAAAATCTTGAAAAAACGGCCCCGGCTACTTCTCGCTTCCGAACGGAGGAGACATCGGAATGCTCAGAAAACGCCTACGAGCCTGTAAGCAGGCGAAAATGAGCGCCGCGCGTCGCCTCCAAGGCGCGCGAAACAGGCGATGCGAAGCAAGTGCTTTTAGAGACTGTTTTGACACACGATGGCAGTTCGGGGCGAGCGCGACGACCACCCACCGGGATCCCCTGCTGAACAACGGACGGCCATCCACTCCCTGCGACATATCTCGTCGACTCTCAACCCGCTCAACAATCAAAACAGTCTCTTAGAGTGCGGAATGATGGAAGCGCCGTGCAGAGCCATTTGCAGCCTTTCCGATTCTGTTTGAATACAGGCTCTACATCCCCCATAAACAAAAAAAGGGCCTGAGCCGGCGACGGCTCAGGCCCTTAGTCGTGTACTGTTTACTGAACGGAGACATCCCGCTCAGACGGATGGGAGGTTTAGAGGTCCACCGCGTTGTCGTCGTCGCCGGTCGTCGACGGGTCATTATCACCAACCTCAACCGGGGTGCCGGAGAGATCCGTCACACCGGTGTCGACGATCACGCGGTCATTGGCAGTGTTGCTACCGTCGTCGGTAACCTCAACGACAACCGTGGTTCCACCATCAACCTCAAGGACATCACCAATCGAGGTCGCGGTCCCGCTACCGGTCTCGTTGATCGTGAAGTAGTCCGAGGCGGAATCACCGCGCCGGATGTCGGCAACCGGCTCATCGAACTCCACAACGAGCTCATCGCCGTCAACCTCGCTATTCTCGTCGCGGTACTCGGTGCTGGCATCGACAACACCCAGCGAGTCGGTGTCCGAAAGCGTCTCGGTCGCCAGCGAGCTCTCAACCTCGTTCAGGCTTGTAACCTTCGCGGCGATCTCGATGTCTCCGTACTCGTCCGCGTCGGCCTGGAAGGGGAAGCCACTGATGGTCACCGACTGAACGGAAGACTCACCAAAGTCCATGTCGGATGCGGGGATCGTCGCCACCGACGTAAACTGATTATCTCCCGCCGCCTTGTAGAGAACCTCGGCGGCCGCTCCGGTCTGCTTGAGATCAATGTCGGAGGTGTTGTTCACCCGGACATCAAGACTGACCGATCCGTCGGTAAAGTCGAGGGGTGTGTTTTGCACGTTCTCAATCACGAGCTCCGCGCTCGGCTGCCCCATCTCTTCTCCAACATCAAAGGCAATCGTGTTGTAGCCGCCGAAGTTGTTGAATGGAGGCACATTAGGAACTGTCGGGGACACCCCATACTTCGCATCCACGGCAGCATTGAGAAGGTCTTGCAAGCCCTGCAGCTGGTAACCTTCCGTACCATCGGAAAGCGATTCGGTGGCCGTCAGGGTGAGCGTGTCCCGATCCGCATCGAAGCTTGCTTCGAGCGTCGGGTTCCCGTTTTCGTCGAAGGCCTTCTCTGTTGCACCCGCGACATTGAGAGAGACGATTTCCTCAACCGTTTCGGCCGTAACCGCCTCCGAAATCGGACGGTTGAACCCATGGACGAACTCGGGGGTCGTGCTCTTGTTCTCGAACGTAGGCGGCACCACGAGTTCGAAGGCCGGCACGCTCACAGAAAGCTCTCCGAGTGAAATGTCCGGATTGCCCGCGTTGGAGAACGGTACGGGCTGAAGGCTGGGGCTAGAGTTGAACGTCGTCTCCGCTCCTTCGACGTTGAAATCAAGCGTGTAGTCGTTTGCTTGAAGTCCCTCCGGAACCGCATCGAAAGCAAAAGAGCCGTCCGCAGCTGTCGTCGTGGAGTCGACTACAACATTACCCTCGGTGTCGCTCACACTTCCGGAAGCGTTGTACTCAATATCGAGGTCTCGCTTGAGCGCGACGGACGCCCCCTCGATGGGTACCTCTCCAAACGAGAGAGCCATACCGGAAATCGACCCACTGAGCTCGGCGAGGGGAATCGTCACGCTGGCACTAATGCCGGTGGCGTCCCCGTCACCGCCTGCTTCATTCTGAGGATAATACAGCGTAGCCTCAGCCCGAAAGTTTTCCGGATAATTACCGTCGGCTTCTGCCGTATTGAAGTGAATGGAGTAGTCACCCGATGCACCGATAAAAGAACCCTCCTCTGACTGAGCCGGAACGTCCGTAAAGACAAACTCGCCGGCCTCGTTCGTCGAGTCCGAGAGCGGCTCGCCGTCGGCGTTCACGGCGTCGATGGTCACGGCCACGTCGGCAATCGGTTCGTTAGAGGCCTTATCGACCAGACGGCCCGTGATGTTGCCGGTGACGTCGTACGGCCCCGGCGGCGGATTATTAATGGTTGTCGATGCATCGGTTGAGTCACCCGCAACCGATACGGGGTCGCCTTCCTCGTTCACCGTCGTGTCGCACCCGGTGAAGACGAGAGACGCCGCAAGCACAAAGAGTCCTACCGTCGTCCCAAGACGACCGAGGACCTGCTTGTCTGGTGAGCGTAATCTCATAATTCAAGTCGTAGATGTGTTTTCAAGAAAAGCGAGTGTAAGGAAAGAGCTAAGAGGAGTGAAGGGCGTGCCCCCCTCTTGGTCGTTCCCTAATGGAGCATGTCCCAATATTCCCGAAACGGAAGCTATTGTCAACCAAGCATAGATGTTCTTCTGCGAAGAGTACAGAAAATGAACATTAATGTAGCGAGGAAAAATCTCTCCTCTGTGCATCGCCGTCCATTTTCGCGGCCGGGAACAAAACCAGGCAATGTCCTCGCATGATGATCCTCGCGTCCGGGATTCGCTACTGGGACTACACAACTGCTCGGTACTATCACGTATCAAACTTTGCGCCAAACCGATTCTTTCGTGCTCCTCATAGAATGGCCTTTTTTAAGAAAACGATTT
Source organism: Salinibacter sp. 10B (assembly GCF_002954405.1). NCBI lineage: Bacteria > Pseudomonadati > Rhodothermota > Rhodothermia > Rhodothermales > Salinibacteraceae > Salinibacter > Salinibacter sp. 10B. The sequence goes on from NZ_MQWC01000004.1 coordinate 1,741,261, forward strand.
GGGTGTCGAATATGCGACATAACCGACCCAAAATGCGCCTCACATCCAGAGACTTTTCGTCCCATCGGGTTTTGGCAATGTCTGGAGTATTCTCCTATCGGCCCGCACGCGTTATAAAGACGGATTTTGCAAACGCGACCAGCATATCCGATGTGCGCCACCCCGAGTCGTTGTCCCCTTCTGTACTCTCGTCCATTCTAACCGGTTTTTTTGACACTAATCGTTTCGAATACTCATGGAGGCCCCGGAGCCCTGACCTGTAGAAACTGACGCTTCCTGGCATCGACTTGTAACATCCCTGTTGCCTTTCCCCGAACGGGCGACCCCCTTCCCAGAGGGCACCGCTCGGATCCTCCTTCGTCCTAGATGCTTCCCTCATCACCTCATATATACTGTCTGCGCCCGTAGGCGTATATTCGCGACTCAATATTTCTCTGTGACTGTCCGTCGTTTCTGTTCGGAAAATCCCGAAGCCCCTCAGGTCGCCCTTTGCCTCCGCCAGCCATGCATCCCTGTATAAGTCCCTCTGTGAACCGTCTCCATGAGACGGATGTCCACGCCTGCTGAAACCGTCTTCTCGTACTTAGAACCTGTTTTAATTTACACCCGTCTCCACATCCGATGCCGATATTTTCGTAGACCAAAAGCACATCGGAGCGTATACGCCTGCATCCCCGGCGGGGAGAAACGGGTCCGCAGTCGTAGCGTCCTGCCGAACTCACAGCGTGTGAAATTAAAACAGCTTCTTAGAGTCCCCGCTTCTTCGCCAACCGCGCACTAGTTCACGCCGGCTCGGAGACCCCAGACAGAACCGGAGACTCGTTCTGCGTCAGGATTACCACAACTGGGTAAAACCTTCTCACTGTCCTAGCTTCGGCTGCCACCAGAAGTCCCGAATTGCCTGCCCTCCCTGAAGCAACCCTTAGTCTTCGTCGACGTTGAAGCATAACCCTTCCGCTCGCGATGTACTTGACCTCTCCGGTACACATCCAGGCGAGGTCGACCTCGCTCAAAACAAACGTTTCCTCTCCCTACCAAATGTCCACAGTCTGTCTCCGCTGATCTCCCCAATTTTGAGCTCCCAAACAACGCTGCTCTTGAATCCAATGCCCTCGGACATCACTGTTGGTCTCCAGACGTCGCGGACCGGTGCTCGGCCCCTCTCAGCACCGTTGTGCCACGTATCGATGACATGTGCGGCCCCCTGACCACGAAAACACACCACGTTCGTCACTCCTGGACATCTAGATGTCCCAAAGCGACGATATGGCAAAATTTCGGGGATGGCGACAACTTCATAGACAGACCCTCAGATGGCCTGGGCAACGAGAATGATGGTTTTTATTTTTAAGGACTGCACATCTCAATACTGGACAGGGACTGAAGGACGCCCCCACTGCGATAATTGATGTCGAGGATTCGACATTTTCTCCTCGTCTCGTTCACTCCGCTTTTTCCCTTCCCGCTCATGATATTTCTCACCGGCGTCCCCGGCTTCCTCGGCACCCGTCTCCTCCGCTCGCTCGCGGCTGAATATCCGGACCGATCCCTCGGCCTCCTCGTCCAGCCCAAGTTCGAGAGGACCACTCGGCAGGTTCTGCGCAATCACGCCCTTGCAGACCGCACCACCGTCCTTCCGGGCGACATCACCGAACCGGACCTCGGCCTCGGGGACCGCTACGACGATATTGCCGACCGGATCACGATGGCGTGCCACCTGGCCGCCGTGTACGACCTCAGCATTCCGCGGGACGTGGGGTGGCGCATTAACGTGGACGGCACGCGCCACGTCCTCGACCTGCTCGCCCAGTGCCCCAACCTAGAGCGATTCGGCTACGTGAGTACTGCCTACGTCTCCGGGCAGCGAACAGGCACGCTCTACGAGAACGAGCTCATCCACAACACCGGATTCAAGAATTTCTACGAGGAAACGAAGTACCACGCCGAGGTGCTGGTGCAGGACCGCATGGACGAGATCCCGACGATGATCTTCCGTCCGAGCATCGTGGTCGGAGATTCAGAAACTGGAGAGACGGACAAGTTCGATGGACCGTACTTCGTGCTCCATGCCCTACAGCAGTTGCCACGCTACACGCTCATGACGCGGATCGGCTCTGGCACCGAGCCGGTCAATCTCATTCCAGTCGACTTTGCCATCGCGGCCATGAGCCATCTCTTGGGTGAGGACGACGCCATCGATACGGTTTTTCACCTCACGGACCCGCAGCCACTCACGACCCAGGCGATTCTGGAGCTCTTCAGCGACCTGCTAGACAAGAATGTGGCCTATGTGCCTGTGCCCTCCAGTGTCGCACGCACTCTCATGGGAACGGGAATTGGGCGATATCTCGGCATTGCACCGGAACTGATCGATTACTTCGACCATCCCTCTCGCTACGACAACAGCAACACCCAGTCGGCACTCGCGGGAACCGGCATTTCGTGTCCTCATCTCCCGGACTACGCACCGAAAATGGTCGAATACATGCACCGACACGCAGACGTGCGATCGGAAGCCATGTACTAGTGGTCAGTCAAGCTGAGGGGGTCGGGTGCTGAATTGAACACGGTGTGTTGCATACGGCATTCTGCGGCCTGAATACAGTCCACTGGCCCATCGGTCTCCCCGACATGGAAAACGTGACGCATCACTAGCGCGCCTTTCCGGCAGGATTCGTGCACACAAGGGCATCGGCAATCTAGAGGAACGAGTGTGATGCCCTTCGATCGGATGTCGCCCCTCCCCCTCGCCTAATCACGCACGAGAGATCTCCCACAAATCTCTTCTCTTTCAGGGCCGCCCCTCCCAATGAATTCGTGATAATTGTTTACATTACACGAAGAACCCAGCGGTAAGCGCTTCCGAACGTTTTGGGAGCGCTTTTCTTTTCCCGCAACTTTTGAGTCTTTTCTCTCAATTTACTAGAGTTGCTGTCGTCGAATGCGCCAAAACCAAAAAAATAGCCGACGACAGAATGCGTACAGCCACGTTGTTCTTGCTCGCGATCGGATCTCTTCTCACTCCGATGAGCGCAGAAGCACTCCCCGTCGCGGCTCCGGCCGACCCGTCCCTCCCGCAAGCCGCTTCGGAGGTGCAAACGAATCTCAACTACGTGTGGACGATTCTCGCAGCGGCCCTGGTGTTTTTCATGCAGGCGGGCTTTGCCCTGCTGGAGGCCGGCTTCTCCCGCGCCAAAAACGCGGTCAACATTATCATGAAAAACGTGATGGACGCCTCCGCCGGGGCGCTGGTCTTCTACTGCGTTGGCTTCGGGATCATGTTCGGCACCTCCTGGCAGGGGCTCGTCGGCACCGACGGCTTCTTTCTTACCGGCACCGGCGAGCAGCCGACCACGTGGGTCTACGCCTTCTACTTCTTCCAGGCGGTCTTTGCGGCCACGGCGGCCACCATCGTGTCCGGGGCCGTCGCCGAGCGGATCCAGTTTAGCGGCTACCTGATCTTTTCGGTCCTCATCACGGGGCTGATCTACCCGGTGTTCGGGGCCTGGGCTTGGGGCGGGCTCTTCAACGGCAGCGGCTGGCTGGAGGGGCTCGGCTTCATCGACTTTGCCGGCTCGACGGTCGTGCACTCGGTTGGGGGCTGGGCGGCCCTCGCCGGCGCGCTGGTCGTGGGGCCCCGCGTGGGCAAGTACGCGGCGGACGGCACCCCGCGGGCCATTCCTGGGCACAGCCTTCCCCTCGCGGCCCTGGGCGTGTTCATCCTGTGGCTCGGCTGGTTCGGCTTCAACGCCGGCTCGACGACCGCCGGCTCGACCGCCATCGCCCTCATCGCGATGAACACCTTCCTCGCCGCCGGGGCGGGCGCGGCCACGGCCATGGCCGTCACCTGGATCGACACCGGCACGCCCGACGCCACCATGACGCTGAACGGCGTGCTCGGCGGCCTAGTCGGCATCACGGCCGGCTGCGCCACCCTCACCGGGCCGTTTGCCATCCTCACCGGCGCGGTCGCGGGGCTGCTGGTCGTCTACGCCACGCGCTTCATTGAAACGTACGTCGACGACCCGGTGGGCGCCATCGCGGTGCACGGCGTCTGCGGCGCGTGGGGCACGCTCGCGGCCGGCCTCTTCGACAGTAGCGGCTTCAGCCTCTCGCAGGTCGGGGTGCAGGCCCTCGGCATCGCCGCCGCCTTCCTCTGGACGTTCCCCGTGAGCTACGTCGTCTTCTCCGTCGCCGACGCCCTCGTGGGCGGCCTCCGCATCAACGGCGAAAAAGAACAGCTCGGCCTCGACCAGCTGGAGCACGACGTCGACGCTTATCCGGAGTTCGGACCAAACGACAACGCAAAAACTCCGACTCCTGCAGTCTAACCGTTTTGTGCCTCTTCTTTCCCCCCTCAACCGGACCCATGAACATGACGCCTTCTCCTATGACCACGTATGCCCGCGTTTTTCTCCTCCCGCTCATTGCACTCTGTCTAGGCGTCTTGCCCCCCGCCCCCGTCCAGGCACAGTCGTTCGATCTGGGAGCGACCCTCACCAATCGGTACGTCTGGCGGGGCCTGGACTTTGGGGACGCAGCCGCCGTACAACCCAGCCTCTCGTTCTCTCATGCCGGATTGACGATTGGCGCCTGGGGCTCTTTTGAGATGAGTCCACAGGCCGGATCAGCGGTGAACGAGAATGACCTGTATGCGAGCTACGCTGTCCAGACTTCCGCCGGCACCTTTTCGGTAAGTGTCACGGATTTCTATTTCACAAACCCTGGAAGTGACTTCTTTGACTACAGCGACGACGGCTCGCACGTAATCGAGCCAGGGATTGGTTACAGTGGTCTCGTATCGCTGTCGGCCTCCCTCAACGTCCATGGAGCCGACCGCGAGGTCTGGCTGGAGGCCAGCTATCCGTTCACCGTCGAGGAGGTCGACCTTGCCCTTGCGGTCGGCGGCACCCCAAACGACGGCTCTGGATATTACGGCACCGACGCGGATACGGATGCGGCCATTACTAAACTCAGTCTGTCGGCCTCGAAGAGCGTTGAGATTACCGATTCGTTCTCACTGCCTCTTCGTGCATCGTACTACGTGAATCCGTACCTGGCCCGGAGCTACTTCCTCTTCGGCATCAGCCTGTAACTGATGGCCTTGCATTCGCTTTCAGCCAAACGACCGGCTCCAGGGCAACTGCTCTGGGGCCGGTCGTACGTGCATGACCCGGCTCATACCGGGTCCGGATGTAGACGTCAGCTATTGGGCGGAACGTCAGCATGAGCGTTCAGACGTCGAATGCTGCTCCTTCCTTCAAGAGAAGGCCACTGGATTCCAACGGTACTACGGATTGGATTCTCATACCTACCGGACACTTTTCAATTTCGCGGTCGTCGGCACCGAAAAATCCCTGGCGATTCCGCGATCTTCCCTTCGAAGTCGCTATTTATGGGCGAAACTGCTGAAAATGCACCAACGATTTTCCATTTTTCTAACGTCGCTCCTGGACATCCGAGATGTCCAAACTGGATTTGGGCAATCTAGATCGGGGTCTGGAGCGACGGTTGGAGAAGATTTTTCAGTGCCCTGAGCAAACTGTCCGGTAGCTAGTTCTCATACACAACAATGCGGAAGGATTTAGCATCAGGACCATCCCCTCCGGGCTTCGGTGACATCCGGTTGCAGGGGAATACATGCCCTCCTCGGAAGCCGATGTATCGAATGTCCTTCCACACTCACCCCGAGAACGTTCGAGAGCGGAAGAGGGTACAGCTTAATCAACAGATCGGCCCAGACGGACTGCTCGCAGGGCCGTCCGGGGCCATCGTTGCCGACGGCTGTTCTCCCGGTTCCGGCCCCCAGCGGGAGCCGCGGCGCGGCTAGTGCACGTAGCTGCCGGCATTTACATCGATCGTAGCCCCGGTTGCGTGATCGGCCTGGCCGCTGGCCAGGAACACGACGAAGGGGGCTACATCTTCGGGCACGGTGAGATTATTGAGTGCGAGATCGCTCGTCGCGTGCGCCTCCCCGTACTCATCGATAAAGTCCTGCGCCATGTCCGTGCGCACGAAGCCCGGCGCAATCGTGAACGCCCGGACGCCGTCCTCCCCAAAGCCGCGCGCCACCGAGCGGGTAAGGGCTACGAGCCCGGCTTTCGAGGCCGCGTAGGTCATGTACGCAGGGGTATCGCCCCGGAAGGCTGCACGGGAGGCAATGCTGATGAGGCGCCCCCCGCCATGCTGCCGAAAGTGCGGGAGGGCGTGACGACAAAGGAGCTCCGGCGCCCGCAGATTGACGTGCATCGTGTCCGTCCATGCCGCGTGCCACTCGTCCGTATCGGCCTCCAGCGGCGTCGGCTCAGCCACGCCGGCATTGAGAACAAGAGCGTCGACCGGGCCAAGGACATCTACGACCCTACCGAACAACCGGTCAGTGGCGGTCAGGTCCGTAAGATCGGCCTGGATCGGCTGAGCCCCGTGCCCGCACTGCTCCGCCACTTCCGCGGCCGCGTCGCGGCTCTGCCCGTAATGGACGGCCACCGTCGCCCCCACATCGGCCAGGGCAAGAGCTGTGGCTCGTCCAATTCCGCGGCTGGCGCCGGTGACGAGGATGGTGTGATCGGAAAGATCAAGCCTCATGGTCAGAGCTAAATGCGATTGGTGTACAGAGCAAAAGAGACGTAATCAAACGTGAGGCGCACCGCGCGATTGTCTTCTCTCCCCTCAGGTCTTCTAGATCACTCATCACCGGTAGCGCCGGGTCGTGTAGTGCAGCCCTTCCGACGTGTCGGCTTCCACCACGTCGAAGCGGATGCGGGCAATCGGGCGACGATCGACCGTTTCGACCGTCACGCGCCACTCGCCGGGGTGCACGTGCCGCTTGAAGGTCACCCCCCGATAGCCGTTGCGCCGCCCCCCTACCACCTCATACCCAATGCGGTCCGTGTCCACCCAGACGTCTCGCTCCTCGTTGTAATACTGCCAGTGATGGTAGACTTTGGTCTGAAGATCTGTCGGCGCAAAGACGGCAGCAAAGCAGTGAACGGTGTCGCCCGGCGCGTATCGGAAGGGATCGTCGTCATTCTTCCACGGCCAGTACCAGGCCGGCTCTTCGTACCGAAGGACAAATGCCCCATTGTCCCGTTCCACGTCATGGTACACCCCGCCCTCCTTCATCGCAAGCGGCACCGGGGGTATCCAGTGATTCACGTAGAAAAGAACGACGAGTCCCAGCAGTCCCAGCACCGTGCCCACGGCCCCGCTGAACGCCCACGAAGTCTCGAATACGTCGTGCGTGTCGAGATATAGGATGAGACTGATGACGAGCCCGGCACTCAGGAAACCGCTGGTAAGAAAAACCCCGAAGCCCATCTTGCCCAATACGGTGGGCAAGAAGAAGGTAAAGTAGCAGAAGACGGCCAGAAAGTAGACGCCGAGAAGCAAGTAGGAACTCAACACCCGACTCCAGAGCAGTTCGTTGGCCACCAACAGAGCCACCAGCACGAGCAAGAAGAGCGACGCCGTGCTAAAGGAGGCACTTCGGGTATAGTAGATCACGTAGGCACTGAAAAGCCCCCCCGCCAAAAACTGAATCATCCCCGGCGCCCATCGGCTCAGCTTCTGCAGAGGCCCGGGCATGGGACGATCATTGCGGTCCAGTGTGGCGATCACCACAAAGCCCCCGAGCAGGACGAGGTAGGCCCCCAGAATGAGGTTATCCAGCACCGCGTCGATGCGCTGGAGCGTGAGAACATCCCAGGTCACGCCGCCCAGAAACAAAGAAGGAGGCACGGCGTGCTCGTGACGATGGAGAAAAAGCCGTGCCCATCGGTAGCGCCGGTTGTGCTCCAACCAGTCCAACAGTGTCCCCAGCCACTCTGTGAGACGAGTGGTCCAAGCCGCCGTGCTCATAAAAGCGGTGCGTGATGCGTAATGAGTGAAGCGTGAAGGGAAACGGCTACGTCGACTTCACGCCCCACGAATCGCGACTCACGAATTCCGGCTCATGATCCCGGCGACGGCAAATCGGGCTTCTTCACCCCCACCGCCTCGGCATCAGGCTTCGTCTCCTCCTTCTGCGGACGGCGCCAGAGAGGGACGGACGAACAGGGCTCGCCGTACATCAGCTTCCGCGCCACCTCCTGCAGCTTCTGCGTGGCCCGCACGTACGCCATTTCCGGCACCACGTCGCTCCCACAGCCCTTAATGACGACCGGCCGATCCTCGTAGACGGACCAATCGACCGTGTCGAGCGCCTGCACGTAGTACTCCCGCCGCAGGTCGTCCGCACGCCCAAACGTCGTCGATGCGGCCACATCTTTCAGCTTTGAGGCAATGAGCATGTAGCCCCAGGTGGGGACGATGGCATCCGTCGAACAGTACAGGGCCACGTGCTCATCGTCATATTGCGACCAGTCGTGCTCCTTCACTCCCTCCCGAAACGATTTTTCCTTCAGCATGAGGCCCTCGACTAGGAAGGTGCTGATGTCGAATTCCGTCACGACTCGGTCGTCCCAGAGATCGGCGAGATTAAAGACCTGAATCTCACTGTCGGCGACGCTATTCTCAATGGGCTCCATGGTCGAGCACAGGATTCTGTAAAAGGAGCTCGGATCGCTATCATGAACCCGTACGGCAAGAGGTGGGTTTCCTACGGGCCTACGCTACGGCCCCGGGAACGCCTCGCCGCCCAGCACAAGTCTCATCCGTCCATGACCGCCGCCCCCACGCCTTCGCTCTCCTCTCTCCAGGTCCCCCGAACTGCACGCATCGCGACTCTTGGCTCGCCGGAAGAGGCATCCGTTTGCTGGATCGTGCTCCACGGATACGGCCAACTGGCAGCGGACTTCATCGAACCGTTTGGGCCCAGTGTTACGGCCCACCGGTGCGTCGTGGCTCCTGAGGCTCTTTCTCGCTTCTACGTCGATGAGATGGATGCCCACGAAGAGGTCGGCGCCTCCTGGATGACTCGAGAAGCCCGTGAGGACGACATTCAGGACTATCTACGCTATCTCGACCGCGTCGTTGAGCACCTGTACGCCGGCTCGACCACGCCCTCCATTCGCGTGCTCGGATTCTCGCAGGGCACCGCCACCGCCAGCCGATGGGCCCTGCTGGGCAACACGACGGTCGATCGCCTCGTGCTCTGGGGAGGCGCCCCGGCCCATGACCTCGACCTGGAAACACACGCCCCCGCCCTGCGCCAATTGGATCTGACGATCGTTCTGGGCACAGAAGATCCGTATGTGACGGACGACCATCGGTCGGCCGTACGGGCTCAACTCGCCCGACACGACATCCCCGTCACTGTCCACACCTACGAGGGGGGACACCACCTGCACCGAGACACTCTTTCCCAAATGCTGAGGGCAGACCACTGACCTTTCGGGGATCCACGCCCTCCCACTCTCACAATATCACGACGCTGCGGGCGTCGCCTCTTTCTTCTCCGGCTCCGTCGTTGCAAAATATCGCTCCACCCGGTTCTCGTCGTCCTGGGCGTCCCATCGCTCCAACACCCCCACCACTGCTTCGTGCGGATCGAGGTGAAAATGATCTTCCCCCAGAAGCCCGTAGAGTCCCGACCGCCGCACCACCTCCCGGACCGGCCCGATGAGGCCGGTGATGTGGAGCTCAATGCCCATCTCCTCCAGCGACTCAACCACCGAGAACAGGGCCCCAATGGCCGTCGTGTCGAGATCGTTGATGCTACTGCCATCTACCACCACGACCTCGACGTTGCGTCCCTCTCGCTCGCTCTTCTCCAGAATGAAGTCCTTGAAATACTCTGCGTTGGCAAACGAGAACGAAGCATCTACCCGCAGCACCATGATGTCTTTCAGGCGCACGGCCTGTTCAAACCGCTCCATGTCGCGGAAGAGGCGAGTGCCAGGCACGTGTCCCAGCTCCGCCACGTTGGGCCGACTAATGCGAAAGAGCACCACGATCACCGACGCCCCGATGCCGAGCAGGATACCTTCCTGCAACCCGATAAAAAGGATGCAGGACGCCGTAAAGAGGGCAATGTAGCCATCCCGACGGCGGGCCCGGAAGAGGTTTCGCAGTTCGTGAAGGTCAATGAGCCCTAGGCCCGCCACAATGATGATCGCCGCGAGGGCAGGCACAGGTAAGTAGTAAAACAGCGGCGTCAGGAAGAGCAGCGTGAGCGCGATGATGATCGCCGCAAAGATGTTGGCCAGGGGGGTTTGGGCGCCCGCCTGGTCGTTCACCGCGGAGCGGGAAAAGCTTCCGGACGTTGGAATGCTTTGAAAGAGACTGCCGAAGAAGTTGCTCGCCCCCACCCCCACCAGTTCGCGATTGGCGTCAATGGTGTATCCGTGCCGCGCCGCAAAGACCCGTCCCAGCGACACGTTCTTCATGAACTGCACCAGTGCAAGAGTGATAGCGACCGGAAGAAGTGCATTGAGGTCCGAAAAGCTCGACGCCCACACCTCCGGACGGGGCAACCCAGTGGGAACAGCCCCAATGATCTCGACCCCGTACTCGTCGAGCTCAAAGAACCAGCTTGCCAGCGTGGACCCGCCCACCACAACCAGCGCTTCGGGCACCAGCGGCATCCAGCGCGGCAACAGGATGAGGGTAAGAATGCACACTCCTCCGATGCCGAGCGTGAGCAGATGTGTGCTCGCCACATTCTGAAGGGCTTCCTGCAGAAGCACGTGCACGTACTGCGATCGGCCCAGCTCCATGCCCAGCAGATTGCCGAGCTGACTCGTACTAATGATGAGGGCCGCGGCGGACGTAAGTCCGGCAATGACAGGTCGTGAAAGCAGATTGGCCACGAAGCCCAACTGCATCATCCCCATCATCATCTGCATGAGGCCCACCATCGCCGTCAGCAGAATCGCAAGGGCCACGTACCGCTCCGTTCCAGCCTGCGCCAGCGCCCCAATGCCCGCGCCCACAATCAGCATGTCGATGGCGACGGGGCCGAGGGCCAGGTGCTTCGAACTTCCAAAGAGGGGATACGTGAGAAGCGGGACGAGGCCGGCGTAGAGCCCGTAAATGGGCGGCATGCCTGCAATTACGGCGTAGGCCATGCCTTGTGGAATCAGCATAACCCCCACCGTGAGGCCCGCCATTGCATCGGCTCGGAGGGTATCGGTCGTGTAGTCCGACAACCACTCCGTGATGTAGAGTGCGTTTTCCAGGGTTGCCCACACTCGTTGCCACATGGCATTCGGCCCGTCGAGCGAGCCCGATTCGCAAAAGAATCTCGCAGTGCCCCCAGCACCAATTTGGGTCCGAAGGCGCGTTTCGATTATGCGAGGAGAAGTGCAAATTGTTGAGGACCGGAAAACCGGCGGGACCGTCGTTGATCCCGTTTTCGTGTGAAGTGGGTGCAAGAAATCTACACTTTGAGTCGACTATCACACTTCATTTTGGCCTTACGCGATCTCAAAATCCCCAAAGTACGGCACGTCATGTCGAGCACGGGGATCTCGACTTTCCATCGTCGAGAAATATCCCCAAGAGAGTTGCTGGCCTCTGAACGGCTCCTCACCCCCCGGTGCAATCTGCACCCCCCTCTCGTATCGTCGGCGCCGTCAAGGAAGACACCAGAAGTGCCGTTGGAGTGTGCCTTTGCGAAATAACCGCAGGAGCGACACACCCCAGCACTGAATTTACCGTCTTCTGCAAAGGTCAATATTCTCTGTGTAGCGTCGTTGGACTCCAACGACGCTACACAAGGGCATCCATCACGTCCGGTGGACAATCTCGCAATCCTATAGTCCAACGGCGCTACGGACGCCTGCTTCCTACCGGAATAGAGCTCCCGGAGTTGGTATTTGGGCCGTGAGAAACGCCGGCGATGATGCCTGACATGCCTGCTTGGATCCGTCCGTGCATTTTGGCGGTATCCTGTGATGAGGCATTGTGTTACACCAAATCGGATTGCGGTTTCATGAGCTTCGACCTTCTTCTCACGCTGGGGGTACTGGGGGCTATTTTCGTCGCGCTCCTGTTCGACGTTCTCAGTGCCGACGTGGTGCTCCTCAGTGGATTGATGGTGGTCATCCTCGGGGGCGTCGTGGACCTAGAGCGAGCCCTGCAGGGATTTGGCAACTCTACCCTCCTCGCTCTTGGCTCCCTCTACGTAGTAGCAGCGGGCCTCCGAGAAACGGGCGCCCTCGACCGGGCGAGCAATTACGTGCTGGGAGAACAGACAAACATCCGCCGTCTCCTGCTTCGGATGTGCCCCTCCGTCACGGTGTACTCCGCCTTTCTCAACAACACACCCGTGGTCGCAATGGGCATCCCCGCCATCCGGGGCTGGTGCCGCCGCCACGGCGTCTCTCCCTCGAAACTGCTCATGCCACTGTCCTTCGCTGCCATTCTCGGCGGAATCTGCACCCTGATCGGCACCTCCACCAACCTGGTGGTCCACGGCCTTCTGCAGTCGCACGGCATGAAGGGATTCAGCTTCTTCGAGCTGGCGTGGGTCGGGGTGCCCTGTGCTGTCATTGGCCTGCTCTACGTCATTTTCGTCGCGCCGATGCTAACGCCCGAGCGTGCCGACATTCGGGACGAGGAGGAGGACGAGCGAGCAGATCTGATCGAAGTGGAGCTGGCGGCGGACTCGCCACTGGTGGGCGAAACGGTACAGGATGCAAACTTCACGCTCCTGCCCGGCCTCACCCTGGTACGGATTGAGCGAGGGGCCGAAACGATTGCTCCGGTCCAAACCAGCGAATCCTTGCATGCGGGCGACCGCCTCTTGTTTACGACGACCCAGATCGATGAGGAAAAACACAGCTCGTCCATTGAGCCTTCCCCCCTTGAGACAAACAACAACGGAGGCCCCCGCGGTTTGGACAAACACGAGCGTCTCCAGGCGTCTCCTCGACGCGACCTGGACCTCAGCGCGTTTCCGGGCCTGCGTCTTGCGTACACGGACGTCGAGCAGACGCGTGACCGGGAACTGCATCAGGTAGTGGTGCGAGAAGGGTCGTCGCTCATCGGAGAAAACATTGGCGAGATTCCGTTTCGTGAACGCTTCGGGGCTGCGCTCACAGGCCTCCGCCGCGACGGCCGGCGCCTCGATCCTCCCTTTACCGACGTGAACATCCATCCAGGTGACGTGCTCCTGTTGGATACCCGGCAGGGCTTTCGCGAAGTGCACGAGGAAACGGAGGAGTTTTTCGTGACGAGCGAGGCCGGAGGCGAGGCCGATAAGACGGAAGAGGAAGCGCGCCAACAGCGCGAGGCGATGCGACAACACGGAGGGGGATGGGAGCTCCGGCTTGCCGTGGCTGTGATCATCAGCATCGTTGGTCTTGTGGGCTCCGGCCTCCTACACGTGGCCGTCGCCGGCCCCCTGGGCGCATTTGTCATTATTGCCGCCGGTATCCTCTCTCCCGGCCAGGCCCGCGAGGCCGTGGACTGGAATGTCCTCATTGTGATTGGGGCGGCCCTGGGGCTCGGACAGGCAATGGAAGTGAGCGGCGCCGCCCGGATGATTGGACGAGGCATCGTAAACATCACGAAAACGTTCGGCCCGTACGGCCTCCTGTCCGGGGTCGTCCTGGCCACCGCCCTTCTCACAAATATTGTCACGAACAATGGCGCGGTGGCCCTCATGTTTCCGATCGCCCTCTCCGTTGCGGAGAGCCAACAGATGGCCCCGCGTGCCTTGATGGTAAGCATCACACTGGCGGCCTCAATGGCCTTCATCACCCCCATTGGCTACCAGACCAACCTCATGGTCTATGGACCCGGCAACTACCGCTTTCTCGACTTTGCGAGGGTCGGGGGCCTGCTTCAGGTCGTGCTGTGGATCGTGATTCTCGTCGTCGCTCCGCTGGTCTGGCCGCTGTAGCCACCCCATGCTTCTGCGCGAGCACAGTCATTCCGGTTTCTGCACCCATGCTGCTGTTCTATCCTGTCCCCCCTGCCCTCAACCTCGACACCGTCTGGACGCAGGGCCTTCGCAATGCCAACGACGCCCCTGTTCATCTGCACGTGTCGCTCGACGCCGCACAGCAGGAAACCGACGGACCGATTCTGGTCGTTGACGCTACGGCTCTTCCCTCCGTGCCTTCTGATCCGATCACGAGGGACGGTCTCGTCCAGGTGTCTCACGTGCCATCGGCTGCGGTTCAAAACCTCGATCCGTATCGGCCGCCCCATCCCGTGGCGGCGGGCGGGGGATATGTCACCCGCTCGCTGCCTGAGGACATTGCCGTGCTCTTGATTCATCGGCGTGGCGTGTGGGACCTGCCTAAGGGCCACCAGGACCCAGGCGAAGACCTCGAAACCTGTGCCCTGCGCGAGGTGAAAGAAGAGGTTGGCATCAAAACGCTGCACCTGCGCCGCCCTCTTGGCACCACGCAGCACGGATACCCGGACGGGGACATGTACGCCGTAAAGACCACGTATTGGTATCTTATGCAAACGCCGGAGCGCTCGTTTTCCCCGGAGCAGAATGAAGGCATTCGGCGTGTAGCCTGGGCACGATGGTCCGTGGCGTCTCAACACATCGGATACGAGACGCTGCGCCGACACATGGCACACGTCGAATCTGCTGTGCGAACAGCGCTCGGCTGAGAGCTCCTCTCCAGCAGAGACGTAACGATTTATGTGCTCGCGCTACGCCAACGGCACTGGAGGTTTGCAATCCCCTGCGCCAATGATGAATATCGGGACACACGTGTTTATCTTTTCCTCACACCCTGCCGTTCCCTATCCAAGCGTTCCGTTCCTCTATGCGACTCTCTCTCTCATCTCTTCTCGTCTTCTTTGCCCTGCTCGGCTGTCAGAGCAGTCCCCAGGAAAGCCGTCGGGGGTCGGTCGACTCGCTGCAGGCCGTGAACCAGAATCTGGAACGCCAGGTGCGCCTGCTCCGGGATTCCCTCCGCTCACTGAACCCCCCGGAGACCACGCTCTCCCCTCCGGTGTACTTTCCCTCGGGCAGCGCGTGGCTCTTCAACGAGGCCAAGAAGCGACTCGACCAGCACGCCCAGACCCTAGAAGAGCAGTACTCGAACGCCGACTTCCGCATTAAAGGGTACACCGACAACGTGCCCATTGGGCCAAGCCTGCAGGATACCTACCCGAGCAACTGGTACCTGTCGGCTCAGCGAGCAGCCGCGGTTGCCCACTATCTGGACGAGGAGCACGGCATTCGGACCGAGTCGCTTGAGATTGAGGCCTTTGGCCCCAAGGCGCCCGTCGCGCCCAACGAGACCCCACAGGGCCGTCGCCAAAATCGCCGTGTCGAAATCGTGGTGGAGAACAGGCCCTAAAGAAAAATGGCTCCCGCCATGCGGCGAGAGCCATTAGTCAGTCGGGGCAGCCGGATTTGAACCGGCGACCTCTTCGTCCCGAACGAAGCGCGCTACCGGGCTGCGCCATGCCCCGAGGATTCGTAATTGCGTGTATTATAGCCGTCCCCTTCGATCGAGATCCGATCCCCCCGCCTGCTTCCGAACCGGTCTGCGGGGAGTTCAACGTGAATCCACACGGACGAATCCCGTTGGGGACTATCGAATGGCGAACCTGGGATGCTGAACGTGCCGCCAACAACGGCTGCTCGCGTTCATTCGCCACTCGTCATTGCCCAAATTCTCATCGCCGAAATTCCTCGTACATCGCGTCAATGCGATCGGCGTAGCGCTCGGTAATCACGTTGCGGCGAAGCTTGAGGGTCGGCGTGAGCGTTCCGTCCTCTACCGTAAACGGCTCCGGCAAGAGGCGGAAGTTCCGAATCTTCTCGTGCGCCGCCGCTTCGTGGTTGAAGGCAGTGAAGATTTGATCCATGGCCTCCTGTACGTCCTCGTGCTCAATTAGCTCTTCGTCGCTGTAGGCAGACTCGTCGATGCCGTGGTCCCGGGCGCGCATCCGAAGGGAATCGAAGTCCGGAACCACGAGGGCCGACAAAAAGGGACGATCCTCTCCGATGACGATGATCTGATCGATCCAGGTCTTCGTCTTGAAGGTCTCCTCGATCGGACCGGGATAGATATTCTTTCCTCCTCGGGAGACAATCATGTGCTTGAGGCGGTCGGTGATCTTGAGGTATCCGTCCTCAAAACGTCCGACGTCTCCACTGTGGTACCAGCCGTCAGGATCAAACGCCGCTCTCGTTTCCTCGGGACGCTCCCAGTAGCCCTCCATCACATTCGGTCCCTTCACGAGAATCTCGCCCTCTTCGGTCGTGGGACGGGTAGGATAGTCGTTGCCATTCACCTCCGCGATGCGCGTCTCATCGTCCAGCGACTGAATCGCGACCGACACGCCCGGCAAAACGTGCCCCACCGTGCCGTACCGGGGGGCGTCAAGCGGATTGACGGAGAGAACGGGGGCCGTCTCCGTGAGCCCATAGCCCTCTATGATCGTCACCCCCGCCGCCTGGAAGAACGTGCCGATCTCTTCGGGCAGCGCCGCGCCCCCCGAGACGGCAAAGCGAAGGTTGCCGCCGAGCTTTTCGTGAAGCGTCGAGAAGACGAGCCGATGCGCCACCGCCTTCTGGGCCTTCAGCAGCGGCCCGGCCCCATCCCCCTGTTCGGCCTCAGCGTATTCCTCACCGGTACGCACGGCCCACTCGAAGAGCTTCTGCTTCACAGCTCCCCCTTCACCTACCTTCTTCGTGACCCGGTTGTAGACCTTCTCGAACATCCGAGGCACAGAGATCATGACAGTGGGCTGCACCTCCTTCAGATTCTGACTCACCGCCTCTACACTTTCCGCATAGCTGATCGTGGCGCCGGCAGCGAGGACGGCGATGTGCCCCGCGGTCCGCTCAAAAGCATGGGCAAGAGGTAGGAAGGAGAGGTGATGATCGTCCTCGCCGAACGGCACGCGCTGGAGCGCCGCCTTTACGTTTGAGCAGAAGTTTCGGTTTGTGAGTACCACCCCTTTCGGCTCGCCCGTGGTCCCGCTGGTGTAAATGATGGCACTCGGGTCGTCGGGGGTCACCTCATCGGCCAGTGTGCCGAGGCGTCCTTCATGGGCGTCCCAGTACTCCCGGCCCGTGGCCAGTGCCTCGTCCCAGTGCTTCATGTACGATGGCGGATCATCCGGCAATTCGCTCATCACGATCACCGTGTCGAGCTGCGGACACTCATCGAAAATCTCCTCGATCTTTTTGCGCTGCACCGGTACCGACACGATGCAGGCAGTAGCGCCCGAGTCGCGGAGAATGTATGCCACCTTGGACGGAGGCAGGGAGGTGTAAATCGAAACGTTGACGCCCCCAATCAGCTGCGCCCCGAAGTCCGTGATGGCCCACTCTGGACGATTCTCTGA
This sequence comes from Salinibacter sp. 10B, assembly GCF_002954405.1. Classification (NCBI taxonomy): domain Bacteria; kingdom Pseudomonadati; phylum Rhodothermota; class Rhodothermia; order Rhodothermales; family Salinibacteraceae; genus Salinibacter; species Salinibacter sp. 10B. The sequence continues at coordinate 1,758,475 of NZ_MQWC01000004.1, forward strand.
GAGAAGCGCCACCCGGTCGCCTTTCCGCACGCCGCTTTTGTGGAGGGCTCCCGCAAGGGCCTCCGCTCGGGCCTCAACCTCGTCCCACGTGAGATCGTGCCACCCTTCCCCTCGCTCTTTGTACCGCAACATTGGGCGGTCTTGCCCTTCGTAGTGCGTACAAAGGCGACGAAAGAGCTGCGGAATGGTGTCGAATTCGACCTGCGCGGGCATAGGACAACAACAAATCGGGACAACAAAATCGGGGTGCGCATTCGGCTACGCGGATCTACAGACGAGCCCGAGCGCTGTTTCTCTCTCCCACCACTCCCGCGGCTTCCCCCAATGCAGACGGTCTACGTCTTCTCCCCAACCGCATCCTCAATGGAAACGTGCCCGTCTTCTCGCAATCGCTTGACGAGCCCTTCCTTGATGCGCTTCACGAGCCCCGGCCCCTCATATACAAGCGCCGTGTAGAGCTGTACCAGAGACGCCCCCGCCTGAATCTTTTCGTACGCAGAGGCGGCGTCCCGTACGCCTCCCACTCCAATGATTGGGACCTCCCCGTCCGTCGCCCGATAGAGATAGCGAACCAGACAGGTGGCCCGGTCGGCGAGTGGCGCCCCACTGATACCGCCGTCGCCGAGAGCGTCGAGGGTCGACTGCGGCGTGTCCAACCCCTTGCGGTCCGACGCTGTATTGGAGACAACAAAACCGTGTACCCCGTAGGCCTGAGCCACCGATATGATGTCCTCCGTCCAGGTATCGAAAATGACTCGCTCACTCACCGGAGGGCTGAGCTTCACGAGCACGGGGATTTCCAACCCCGGCGCCTTCTGCTCGGAAAAAATGGTGGAGAGCAACTCATCGAGCGCATGCGGCTCCTCAAAGGTCTTCCCGTCGCTCGTATTGGGACAGGAGACGTTGAGGACCACATAGCTGGCGTGCGGGGCCAGCAGGCGAAAGCTCTCCCGAAAATCTTCGAGCGCCGCCTCGCCCATCACCCCTGGATCGTGCGTCTTCACGAGGTTAATGCCCAGCGGACGCGTCCGGTCGTTGCCCCCTGCCTCCAGCCGCTCGGCCATCGACGCCGCCCCCTCATTGTTGAGCCCCATTCGATTCAGAAGCGCACGGTCGTCCGGCAGACGAAAGGCGCGGGGCTTCGGGTTGCCGCTGGCCGCCATGGCACTCACAGATCCCACCTCGACAAAACCAAACCCCACGGCCTCCCAGAACGGCACGAGCTTCGCGTTTTTGTCCACCCCCGCCGCAAGGCCCACGGGATTCGGAAAGACCGTGCCCCAAAGGCGCTGCTTCAACCGCTCGTCTTCGTAATGGTATTGCGGCTCTATGAACGACGGCGCCACATTCTGCACGAGCGTAGCCGCTCGAAGGCTGATGTCGTGCGCCCGCTCGGCGTCCATTCGAAAAAGGAGGGGACGGAGGAACCGGTACATTCGCGTCTGGAGGCTCGACCTGGAAAAAAGGGACCGCAGATGAAAGGGCACACAATCCCATGTCCGCATTGTCTCTCTCTTGGACCCGGACCGAGGGCATTTCGTTTCCCCCTGCCGTTGTTGCACCGCTCCAAAGATGCTCAGCCCCCCGTGTCCGTTTCCTTCTATCAGGTTGACGCCTTTACGAACACCCCGTTCGCCGGCAATCCTGCAGCCGTCTGCCTGCTCCCTGCGCCCCAGGACGACGACTGGCTCCAGAAGGTGGCCGCAGAAATGAATCTCTCCGAAACCGCCTTTCTGCATCCGCGCCCCGACGGCTCCTACCAGCTCCGCTGGTTTACCCCAACCCACGAGGTCGCGCTCTGCGGGCACGCGACTCTCGCCAGTGCACACGTGTTATGGACGGAAGGCCTCCTTGCCCCAGAGGCGTCAGCCCAATTCAAGACCGAGAGTGGTCCCCTCGTCGCACGACGCGACGGATCCTGGATCACCATGGACTTTCCCACCGATTCGGTCACGTCAATCGAGCTGCCCGCCTCACTGCTTGAGGGACTGGGCCTCTCCGCCCCGACATTCATGGGAGACACCGGCCGGGACTACCTTGTGCACTGTGACTCCGCCGCCTCGGTCCGCCAACTTTCTCCCGACATGGCTCCCCTATCCGAGATCGACAGGCGAGGCGTCGTCGTCACGGCTCCCGCCGCAACGGAGGAGGCCGACTTTGTATCGCGATTTTTCGCCCCGGGCGTGGGCGTCCCTGAAGATCCCGTGACGGGCTCCACCCACTGTGCACTGGGCCCGTACTGGGCAACGCAAACCGGGCGCACCACTCTCGTCGGACATCAGATCTCTGCACGGGGCGGCACTGTGCGCGTCGACCTCGATGCGCCCGACGCCGACCGAGTCACGCTCTCCGGACAGGCCACCACGGTGCTGCGCGGCCGCCTGGATCCTTAAGCTGTGTTCATTTCATACGCGGTGCGTCCGGCAGGACGCACCGACTGCGAACCCGTTCCTCCCCGGCGGGGGGGCAGGCGTATACGCTCCGATGTGCGTTCGGTCTACGAACCCATCGGCATCGGATGTGAAGATGGACGAAAATGAAAACAGGGGCTTACTTCCCGATCGCAGGGCCTCCTTCTCATCCGGTCTCGCCACTCACCATCCCGGTCGCAGAATGAGCCCAAAGTCCCAGGGCTGGGAGCGTTGGAACGTGCGAGCGTAGAACATCTCAAAGACAACCGCCCCCAGCAAATTGACGCGGGCCGACACCCCGGCACTCGTCACCGGCCGTGCCCGCCTCAGCTCGTTGACTCCGCCGTCCGTCCCCTGCGGCGTCACCTCGGACACACTGGTGCGAAGCGCAAGGTCTTCGATGCTCTCGTCGGTCCAGGCAATCCCAGCATCCGCAAAGAGGACCAGATCGGTCGGGATATACTCAAACGTCGACAGCCCGAGCACCTCCGGCCCCAGCAGGGGCACTCGCACCTCTGCGCTTCCCAGTGCCACCCGCGTCCCGTAGAGCCGTTCGAGGCCACAGTTGGTTCGGTTGATCTGGCACGACCGTTGGCTGAAGATCGAATTGAAACTGTATCCCCGCACAAAAGCGAGTTGGTACGGATCCCCCAGCGTCTCCCGAACGAAGAGATCGCCGAACCCGCCCGTGAATCCATTCTGGGTTGCCCCGTAGTTCCCCTGATGCAGTCCCCGAATGGCAAATGTGAACGGCTTCTGATAATAGTACCGCCGGTAATCGGCAAGAAAAGAGACGAAGTTTCGAGACCCGAACTGAGGCGTGACCTGGAATCGGTAGCGCCCTCCCTGCAGAGGCGAGGTCAACCCCGAGCTCGAAAAGTCCCCTACGTACGCCAGTCCAACCTGACTAAGATAAAAGGGATCGGGAAGATCGCCCCCTGTCCCCTGGATGGCAGACGGTGATATTTCTTGCCCGAACTGGTTGCGTACGGTGAGCCCAAACCCATACCGAGTTCCCCCCACACTGAGCTCAAACCGGTTGCGCTTTGAGAGCGGATAGCTCGCCTGCGTAATCACCTGTGATCGATAAATCCGCTGGACGAGCTGGACGAGCTGAACGGTGTTTCCACGGCCTTCGACGAAGCCGAGCTGTCCGTAGGCCGAGGGAATGTGCGACACTCCAACCCCGTAATTCAACCGACTATCCTGATTGGAGTAGAACGCTCCCCCCCCAATGTCCTTGACCGTACCGTTCGCCTGAACCACAACGTTCAGGTTCTGATCGCCCAGAATGTCGCTGAAGTAAAATCCGACGCCCCCCTGCACCTGCGTTCCAAAGGGACCGCCCACGGATGTCCCAATCGTCGGCGGGGCAATGCGGTCGAGGTAGAGCCGATCACTGGCCTGCGACACCTCGACCGATCCTAGCTCCGGCAATCCCGTCAGGGGATCGTCGAGATAATTGCCCACAATGCCCGTTTCGGTGGTCTGCACGGGCGGAAGAAGCCCCGCCACCTCCGCCTGCTCGAAAGAACTCGGCGGGACCACCCGTTCGCCCTTCGTCTTCTCCGACGGCAGGGCGACAATGGAATACCCGCTGTTGGAGAAGACAGAAAACATCATTCGCCCGCTCTGGCGCGCCACGGACATTGCCGGCGAGGTCGCGGTGATGCCACTGATGCCCGTCTTCACTTCCGTCACCCGGTAGAGCGCCTGATCGTCGAGACTGTACCGGTAGATGTCCTTGAATCCGTCGTGGTCGGAAATAAAATAGAGGCTCTGCCCATCCGGGCTGAACTGCGGATTGTGCTGCATGCCCCGATTGAAGGGACGGACCGTGCGGATTTCCTTTGACTGAACGTCGATCAGGCCAAGGCGGTAGTCGCCGTACTCCAGCGTACCGAAATTCGTGCCCTCGGGCCCCCGATCCGTTGTGAATGCAAGCGTCTCCCCGTCGGGCGACCAGGTGGGCTGCAGCTCCGCATACCGGTCGTTGGTGAGCTGGCGGACTTGCTTCTTTTCCAGGTCGTACAGGTAGAGATCACTCACTCCGCCCTCCAGTCCCGAAAAGGCAATGTATCGTCCGCTGGGCGACCATGCGAGATTCTGGATCGCCCCAACGCCCTCCACGGCCGTTCGCATCTGAATCTCGCCCGACTGGACGTTGAAGGTGTTGATCTCGTTGGTCCCCTCCGCAAACGTGACAAACGCAAAGCGCTGCCCATCCGGCGACCACGACCCGGCCGAATCGATAAACCGCAGCGCATCGAAGTGAGGATTAGAGCGCGTGCCTTCCAGCTCCTGCACGATTTTTCCAGTCTCCGTATCGGCCACGAAGAGGTTGGTGTTGAAGATGTTGCGGCGTGAAATGAAGGCCACGTAGCGCCCATCTGGGCTCACCGCCGGGGAAATGTTGAGTTCATTATCCGCCCCCGGCGTACCAATCACCGCCCTGCCCACCGAGTCCACCGGCGTACGTCCCCTCATCTTCGGCAGATAGGTATCGCGAACGGACTGCTTCCATTCCGCCGACAGCGAATCGGTTGTGATACCCAGCGAATAGACGAAGGCAGAGTCCACCCCCACTCGCCCGCTCAGCTTGTAAAGGTCTGTGACCGCCGCGTCGCCGTACTTGCCACCGACGTAGGCCATGTACGCCTGCCCGTACCGGTACGGAAAGTAGTCGCGCATATTGCGCGTCATCTGCCGAATGGTGGGGAGATCCTCCCGCAATACCGCGTCGCGCAACCACATTGACGTGTGCGGGTCCCGGCTCCCAATCGAGAGATACTCGGCCATGCCCTCGACCATCCACAACGGCAGATTGCGGAGGGAGAAGTTGCGCGTGTCCTTGCGGAGCGCAATGTCGTACTGAAAGGAGTGCACGAGTTCGTGCCCCAATACGTGATCGGTCTCCTTGTAGCTTCCGGTGAGGGGCATAATCACCCGTTCTTTGATGCTCTCCGTGACCCCGCCGGTTCCCTGCCCCAGCTGTCCACGAACGGCATTCGTTTGCTGAAAGTCTGCACTATTGGCGTAAAAAATCAGCGGCTTGCGCTTCCGAAACTCCCGCAAGAAGGTACGGGAGTGGCGCTGATACCACCGCTCGGCCATGCGACCGGCATCCATCACGGCCTGCCGCTCCTCCGGATAGAAGTAGATGTCGAAGTTTTCCGTGTTAAATGTCTTAAACTCAAAATTATCGTACTGCACCTTGTTCTGCCCGAAGTACTGAGCCGAGGCAGGAGACACGGCCCCGAATGCCGTGAGCACGGCGAGAGCAAGAACGGCGGCACGGATCGTGAGACGTCGCATGGCGCTGAGGGATTCGGGGGAGCTTAACGAAAAATACACGTCACAATGAGAAGTACGTACTAGTTGGGGCTGCGAAAAGTTCGTCTGAGGCGCCCCTCGGAGAAATCGCCCCCGGACGCTATTCGGCATTGCCCTTGCCCGTCCCGTAGAGGACCTGCATACGAGCACATCCGGCCCCCTCTACACACAACTAGATCTCCGCAAACAACGGGACGTTCTCTCTCCGAGCAAGGGAGGCGCCTGCGGACTCGCTCGTTTTAATTTCCGCATCTTGCAGATGGTCCAGGCAAAATGGAACGGGTTTATTTCGGTCCTCTGCCTGATCTTCAACGAACTCCACGATTGTGCAACCCACGGCGGCTCCTTCCGTTCGTGAATGTACCTTCCAATCAATTTCCGTTCCTCCGCGGAGACGACTTCCCCAATCGGCATCACCGGTTCCGCCTGCACCTTTCCATCCCATGGATGAATATCGGATTCGAGTACGGATCTACGCTGGGGTCGTAATCACGGTCTTTCTCATCCTTGGTGTGCGGCTGGCCCAGCTCCAGCTCGTCGGCCCGGCTGGGGAGTCGGCCGCCTCGGCCAATGCTGTTCGGGAGCGCCCAGTCGAGGCAGCCCGCGGAGCCATCTACGGTCGCGACGGCACGCTCCTGGCCGACAACCGGCCGTCGTATACGATCATGCTCACGCCCCGGTACTTCGACCCGTCGAAGGTGCCGCTGCTGGCCAACCTGCTCGGCGTGCCCGACTCGACCGTGCAGCGCAAGCTGGAAGAGGCTCGCGAGTGGAGTGCGTTCCGTCCCAGCCGGTCCTTCCGCGGCGTCTCGTTCGAAACGTTCAGTCGCGTGCAGGAGCACAAATACGAGCTTCCGGGCGTCTCCCACGAAATTGAGCTTCGACGCCGCTATCATACGACCGCCCATGCCACCCATGCCCTTGGCTATGTGCGCGAGATTGGGGATGCGACCCTTGCTCGGCTGAAGGACAAGGGCTACCGCCCCGGAGATTACATCGGGAAAACGGGGCTGGAAAAGTCGTACGAATCGGCCCTGCGGGGCGAGCGTGGAAGCGAATTCGTTCTCGTGAATGTGCGCGGCACGGAGGTTATGCCGTACCGCAACGGCAATCAAGACGAGTCGCCCACCGGCGGCTACGACCTGCACCTCGCCCTCGACCACCAGGTGCAGGCCCTCGCCGAATCCCTCTTCGTAGGCAAACGCGGGGCCGCCGTCGCTCTCGACCCCGACAACGGCGAGATCATCTCGTTTGTGAGCAAACCGGACTTTCCCCCGTCTCTCTTTTCCCGTTCCGTGAGCGACACCGCCTGGGACAGCCTCCAATCGGTGCGCTCCGACCCGCTGTACAATCGGGCCACGCGGAGCGGCTTTCCCCCCGGGTCCACCTGGAAACCCTTCATGTCACTCGTGGCCCTTGAAACGGGTCAGATTACCAAGAACGAACGACTGGACTGCCCCGCCGGCTACCGCATCGGTCGGCGCATCTTCAAAAACCACGGGGGGCAGGACGAGGGCATGATCACGGTGCAGAAGGCAATCGAGGTGTCATGTAACACCTTCTTTTACAAGGTGATGGACGAAATGGATCTCGGCACCTGGCACAGGTGGGCCAACGAGTTCGGCTTCGGGAAGAAGGTGCCGCTCGACATCGGCGAGCAGGCCGCCGGCCTCATCCCCGACTCGTCGTACTTCGACCGCATGTATGGACGCTGGACGGAGGGATACACCATCAACCTCGGCATCGGACAGGGCGACATGTCGACCACGCCCCTCCAGCTGGCCCGCTATGCAGCTGCCCTTGGCAACGGTGGGACGCTCGTCAGCCCGCACTTCGTGCGCAAGATGGTGCACCCACAGACCGGCAACGTGCGTCGGCCGGACGTGCCGCCCCCCGAGCAGATCCCGATTGACTCGGCCCACTTCGCGACCGTGCAGCAGGGCATGCGCCGCGTAATGACTGACGGCACCGGCCGATGGGTGCAAATTCCGGGCATCCCGAGCGCTGGGAAAACGGGTACGGCCCAAAACCCCCACGGGGAAGACCACTCGCTCTTCATCATGTTTGCGCCGTACGACGACCCCGAAATCGCGATTGCCGTGGCCGTGGAGAATGCCGGATATGGTGCTACGGCCGCTGCCCCAATTGCCAGCCTAATGGCTGAGCAGTACTTGAAGGGAGAGATCGCGGACGAGTGGATGCGGCAACACTGGATTCAGCGCCTGCGCGATTCGGTACGCAGTGCTCCCCCGAAAGGCTTCGGCGGCGGCTCCCCGGAAGATACGGCGGCGCCCTCCTCCCCACCCGACCGCATCAACACGGAGGCGCCCTCTGACGCCTCCCCCGATACGATGACGACAGCCTCTGCCGCCCGACGCAACGAATAGCCCGACGTTCACGCCGCCCTTGGTCCCATGCGCAGTTCGAATCAAACGCTCGACGTCTGGACGCTGCTTACCTGGCTGGCCCTTGTGGCGATTGGGCTCGTTGCGCTGTATAGCACGACTCACGGCCCCGCCGCCGACTACTTGAGCCAAAGCGTACGGGACAACTTCTACCGCCAGCTGCTGTGGGGAGGACTTTCGGCCATCGGCATCGGTATTATTCTTCTGCTCCCCGTCCGGGTACTGCGCACCCTCGCGTATCCCATTTACGGCGGCACCGTCCTGCTGCTCATCCTTGCCCTAATTTTTGGGGTGGAGGTGCACGGAACAAAGGCGTGGCTCGCCGTGGGTCCGTTCCGGCTTCAAGTCTCGGAATTTGCAAAGGTAGGCACTGTCCTCGCCGTGGCCCAACTCCTGTCGGAACGCCACACCCACGCCACACAAAACCTGAGCTATGCCCTAAAGGCCGCTGGTCTCATCGTCGTGCCAGCCATCCTCATTGTACTGCAGAATGATCTCGGGACGGCCCTCGTATTCTTCGGTCTCGTCCCCATCATGCTCTTCTGGAGCGAACTACCCATCCCGGTTATTTTGCTGCTCATCTCCCCCGCCCTCGCCGGCTACCTGTCTCTTCTTTCCATACCGGTGGCCATCGTATTTGCGATCGTGTTCACCCTCGGGTTGTGGTGGACGTCCGGGCAACGCCTTATCGGAGCCCTCGCGGCCACCTTCACCGGCGGCGTGACGGCCATCGTCTCGTTCGTCCTCACAAAAATCCTCCAGCCGTATCAGGTAGACCGCCTGCTCTCCTTCACGAATCCGAGTGCCGAGCAATTCCGACAGGGCGTGGGCTTTCACCTCGTCCAGTCCAAGGCCGCTGTTACGTCCGGGGGACTCTGGGGCATGGGCTTCATGCAGGGCACTCAAACGCAGGGCGCCTACGTACCAGAGCAGACAACCGACTTCATCTTCAGCGTCATTGCGGAGGAGTTTGGGTTCGTCGGTTCAATCATCGTCTTGCTCCTCCTGGCGACGCTCCTTCTGCGTCTCGTGAAACTGGGATCGGACGTGAAGCACCCCTTCGGAAGCATCGTCGCCGCTGGCGCCGTCGGGGTCTACCTCCTGCACATCTTCGTCAATGTCGGGATGGTGACGGGCATGCTTCCCGTCATTGGACTCCCGCTGCCCTTCCTGTCGTATGGGGGCTCGGCCATGCTCGCCAACACGGCCCTACTGGCCATCGTTCTCAACACCCACATGCGCCGCGACGACCTGTCGATTTATGGATATTGACCTAGCTACCGGACACTTTTCAATTTCGCGGTTGTGGGTACCGAAAAATCTCTGGCGATTCCGCTGATCTTTCTTTCGAGATCGCTACCTATGAGCGAAACTGCTCAAAAGTGCACCAACGATTTCCCGGTTCCCTAACGTCGCTCCTGGACATCCGAGATGTCCAAACTTGATTTGGAGCCTATAAATTCGTAGGTCAGATAGGCTCTGGCCATCTAGATGGCCTAGATCCGGGTCTGGAGCGACGGCTGGAGAAGATTTTCGGTGCTCTGAGCAAACTGTCCGGTAGGTAGGGTATTGCACTGTTCAGCTGGAGCTTGTACGTTTTGGCATCGGGCGGCCCCATGAGACGGGCTGAGATACATGACACGTCCTGCGCCCAACTGACATTCCGACCGCTCGCTTCCGAACGATTCTAAGAGACTGTTTTGGTTTCACACGATCGCATTTCAGGCTGAGCGTAACGACCGCAGGTCGTCGAAATCTCTCTGTGTTAGGGGCTTCCGAATTATGAACGGTCCCCTCAGGTCGGCGAAACACCTCTGTGATTTTCAATCCGGCCAAAAATCAAAACAGTCTCTAAGGAGCTGCTTCAATTTCAACCGCCGTGGCTCCGGCGGGGCGTAACGACTTCAGAACCGCCCGCTCAGCCATTCAAGTTGAGGAGAGCTCTCTGGCCCTTCCCCGGAAAAAACATCGGCCTCGAATGGAGAGATAATGACACACTGAAAGCAGGTTCTAAACTACTACCAAGCCCCCCCCTCTCCCCTCCATTCTCTTCGTTGAGAACACCCTCCGACTGGCCCCCGGTGCCGAAGTACCGCCCCACTACAATTGAGACTGCCCCCACCAAAACGAGGGCGGAGTTCCGAACCAGCATTCAACCTGCGCTGAGCTACGCGCCGGATCACGCTCTCCAGTAGCGATATCGTTCCCCCTCCCTCCTGCACCTCGACTCAATGCTCCGTTTCCGCCCCCGCCTAAGCGGCCTTCTCCTCTTCGTGCTGGTGTTCATCTTCGGGGGCTGTAGCTCCTCCGCCCCCGACACGGATGCCTCCTCAACCGTCGCGAAGTGGCCGGAGCGCCCGAACATCGTCTGGATTTCCGTGGAGGACATCGGGCCGCGGCTTGGGGCCTACGGCGACTCACTGGCCCGCACGCCCACGCTCGACCGCCTGGCGGAGCAGGGCATGCGGTTCACGAATGCGTTCACGACCGCGGGCGTCTGCGCCCCCAACCGGGCGGCCATCATCACCGGGATGCACCAGTCCTCCATTGGCGCTCATCACATGCGGACGACGCATGAGGCTCCCGGCTTGCCCACCCCGTACTCGGCCGTACCACCACCGCACGTGAAAACGTTCACCGAGTACCTGCGGGACGCCGGGTACTTTACCACGAACGACGGCAAGACCGACTACAACTTTGAGACGCCGGAAACGGCCTGGGACGTCAACCGCTACGACTCGACGGCCCACTGGCGCAACGAGCGCCGACGCGACGAGCAGCCCTTCTTTTCGGTCTTCAACATCAACACGACGCACGAGAGCCAGGACTGGCGAAGTGCGAGCGATACGCTCATCACCGACCCGTCGGCCGTGTCGGTGCCGCCCTACCTGCCGAACACCGACTCGGTACGCCGCCATTTTGCCCGGCACTACGACAACATTGCGGAGATGGACGCGCAGGTGAACCGCATTCTCCAGCAGCTGGAGGCGGACGGCCTGGCCGACGAAACGGTGGTCTTCTTCTGGAGCGACCACGGTGCCGGCTTTCCGCGACATAAGCGCTGGGTGTACGACTCCGGCATCCACGTCCCTCTGCTGGTGCGGTGGCCGGACGTGATCGAACCTGGCCCCGTAAACGACGAGCTCGTGAGCTCGGTGGATTTTGGCCCGACGGTGCTGTCGCTGGCAGGCGTGGACGTGCCCCGCCACATGCAGGGACGGCCGTTCCTCGGCCCGCAAGACGAGGGCGAGCGCGACTACGTCTACGCCGCCCGTGATCGGTTCGACGAATCGTACGACCGGGTGCGGGCCGTACGCGATGACCGGTACAAGTACATCCGCAACGACTTTCCCCAGAAACCCTACGTTCTCCATGTCCCCTACCGCAACCGAAACGTAACCATGCGGGCCCTCCTCCGCGGCGACCGCAACGGGACGCTCACGGACGTGCAAGAGCTCTGGATGCGCGACACGCGTCCGGCGGAGGAGCTCTACGACACGCAGGCCGATCCGCACGAGATCAACAACCTGGCCGACGATCCTGAACATCAGGAGGTGCTGCGGCGACTGCGGACCGAGCTGGACGACTGGATGAATCGGATCGACGACCAGGGGCGGACGGCCGAAGACCAGATGGTGGCAGACCTGTACGCTCCGGGAACGGACGGCGAGCAACCCACGACCCACACGCCGGTGGTGGTGCCCCGGATGAGTCAGGAGATTCCCGTGCCGGTACAGAATGAAATTCGCCTGCCCGGCCCTCGGAAGGTGCGGCTCTACTCCGGCACGCACGGCGCCTCCATCGCCTACACGTTCGAGACCGGCGACAACCCGTACTGGAAGCTCTACGACGGTCCCCTCCGGATCGACTCTTCCACCACGATCCGCGCGAAAGCCATCCGCTACGGCTACGAGGAGAGCGACGTGCGGACGGTGGACCTCATCGTGAAGCAGGAATGACAATGTCGCCTCCCTAACGACACCTGCTCATCAAGAGCGTCAGTACAGCGGCGTCGACATGAACGTAAGCCCGACCGTCGCCCACGTATTTCGATCGTCGAACGGCCCCCCGCGCGTCATCGACACGTCCATCTCGATGCGGTCCGGCAGCAGCACGGTGCGGAATACGGCCTGAAGAGCAGGATCCGAGCGCCCCTCTCCGTACACCTCTCCAATCACCGCGAACCGGTCGGCCAATGCCCAGTCGAGCCGCGCTCCCCACGTGAGCTGGTGGGGGCCGTTCTGTTCGTGAATCCAGCCGACGTTCTGGTAGGCCGTGAGCGTGCCGGGCACCAGTTCCTCACTCGCGATCCCGTAGCCGTAGACGGTTGACGGGCGTCCGCGCGGCACGCCGAGCTGTCGAAGGCCCGCCCCTCCTACCATCGCCACTCCGATGCGGTGCGTAGACCCGGGCCGCAGAAGGGCCTTTCCCTCTACGCTGTACTCAACCGTTCGTCGATCAGCAGGGCCGCCGGCCCGAAGAAACGCCGCTCCCGCCGCCACCTCCACTGCCGAGTGCACCCGAACAGCAGGCGCAATCCAAGACTCTTCCGTGCTGTGCCACGCCTCCAGCTGCGCGGCCCCGGCGGCGACGCTCGTCGGATCATCGACGAGCACCTGTTGCGCCATGACGACCGGCCCCAGGGCCCAGCCGCAAACCAGTCCGAGGAGAAGACCCGTAAGCGACAAGCGTCGAAGCATTGAACAACAGGTCGGTGATCAATGAGACGACCACGCGCCCTATTGCCATGCCCAGCAGCAGTTCCCCGTCTCGTTTGGCCTTCGGGCTGCGAGGCGTTTCCATTGAAGAGATGTTACATCTGCACGCCCCCGTCTTCGATCGATCTATGACGCCTCCGACACAGCATCCACCGACGGACGGCGAAGCGCCAGCCAGGCACTCAGGCCTGCCCCAAGACCGGCAGTACCCGCCAATACGCTGAACAGAAGAAACTGCCCCGCATACTGGAGCAACGCCCCCGCAAGGGCGGCCCCCAATGCCCCTACCCCAAAAACGGCGAGGTACGTGTATCCATACGACAATCCTCGCGCCTCGGCGGGGCTATACTCGGCGACCGTAGCCTGGTACAACGGCTGTATAACGAACAGAGCAAATCCCAGCACAACGCTCGCCGCGAGCAAACCCACTGTCCCCGTTTGCGAGACCGGAAGAAAGCACAGTGCTACAACGGAGAGTCCGGCAAAGGCGCCCGCCAATCCACGCTCCGGCGCCCCCCGCTCGGTCAGCCGCCCCCCCACATACTGCCCGAACACCCCGACCATTAACAGGCCTGCGTACACGTATCGCCCAGCCTCGACATCAATCGGCAGATCGATCGTAACGAGCGGCGTGAGAAGGTCGGGCAAGAAGGTAAGTACACCGCGGTAGTAGAGCCCGGAGAGGGCAGCCGCTCCAAAAACAACTGCAAAGCTCACCGTGAAGAGGGTGGCTGTTCGCGCCCCGAAAGCCCGGAGGCCTACCGGAGACGACGCTGGCGCTTCCGATTCGTCTGCGTCGGGCCGGACGGCAGCTCGTTCGTCGAAGGAAGCGCGAAGGGCCAAAGCGGTCCCTCCAAGGGCGGGCACGGCAAGCATCCACGCCACGACCGACCAGTCGAAGGCGAGCAAGAGCAGAGCGGTAATGAGCGGTCCGCCGGCGATGCCCACATTCCCCGCAATTCCATGCCAGGCCAGACCTCGTCCCCGCTGCCGCACCCCGGTACTGATGAGCGAGAGCCCTGCAGGATGGTAGACGCTCGCTGCCGCTCCCCATAGCACGAGTGCCCCCGCTACGGCCCACACGTCCGGAGCCCATCCAAGCAATACAAAGGCTCCTCCCATGCCCGCAAGGCATCCGGCAATGAGGCGTCGCGCCCCAAACCGGTCAACAAGCACTCCCCCCGGCAAAGCCCCAACTCCGAAGAGAAAATACCCGGTTCCCACCAGGCTTCCAAGCACAGCCTCCGATACCCCAAACTCCGCGAGCCATACGGTCATGAAGATGGGAATGGACAACTCGTAGGTATGCACGAGGCCATGGGCCACCATCACAAGCCCGATAATGGACCGGTCATTCGAATTCATCGGCATGACGAGGACGTCTATCCGGAGAATCGCACATCTGCCCAACGACCTCTCGTTCTTTCGGATCCCCCCTCTTCCTTGCGTCCGGGCCTCTGCCTCGATGCCTCACTGAGAAGTGGCGCACGGTCCGCTGCGCCAAAAATCCCCACCGCCCAGCGCAATTTGCAATTTGCGTGTGCACTGAAAACTGACGGGAGGCCCCCAGCCAATCGATATTCTTTGTACGCGTCATACAATATTGTCCCCGACCTCCCCCTTCCCATGTCCAACCGACTCCGTCCTTCTCCTGTACTCCTCGTGTGGCTTTTCTTGGGACTACTGGTCGTCCCGACCCGTGCGCAGGAGTGGCAACAAGAAGTCCAAATCATCACGACTGTTCGTCCCGGCGAGCCGACCTACGTGTTCCTCGACTCGCTCAGCGCCGTGCTCGACCGCACACCCGACGCTCGTCTCCGACGTTCCGCCGAACGCCTCGAAGCCCAGTCGTACGACGAGCTCCGTAATGCTCTTCTAGATGAGGGAATGGACCTCACCAGCGCCTCACACGCATTCATCCGATACCGCTTTGTCCTTAACAATCAGGGGACTCGCCTTGTCGAATCCATAGAGGACATTTACTTCATCTCTCGGTTCGACGAGAATTACACGGACCTGCCGATTCTGTACGTCAGCACCCAGGACCCAATCGTGAGCGACGCGCTCATGAAGCGGGGCATCCCGAACATCGTAAACCTGAAGTCGATCACGACCTTCCGGGAATTGCTGGCCTTCCCCCTTCTCCACAAGCAGCAGGAAACAGCAATGGTTGAGTTCGGGGGGCGCCCTCTTCGAGACAACTTTCTCCCCCAGCGGGAGACACTGTTGGAGTTCCTCACCAACCACACGACCCTTGGATCGGGTGCCTACGACCTCACCACACGCTACGAGCAAACGATGCAGTCTGCCCTGAACACGACGACCGCTGCCTCACTCCAATAGACCAGGCCTCCTTCCGGTCCGATACCAGCATGGGTGTACCCACCCGCTACGGCCGATACGTAATCCCAAGCTGAAACTGGCTTCGGGCAATGCGTTCTCGTACAAACGGGGGACCATCGGCGTATGAAACAAACTCGTCGTCGAAGCGCTCCTGGAGCCAATTGACGTGAAGAGCCAACTGATCGTCGGGCGTGTAGCTAAGCCCCGCCGACAGGAAGAGTCGATCTCCATTCGTCGTCTGCCCATCGATATCCTGAAAGTCCAGGGTTCGGGGATCGGGCCGATACGCCACCCCGGCGCGAAGGACCGCCTGACTAAGGGAATACGCCGCTCCAATCCGGGAATTGAAGGTCGCCTCCAGATCCTCAATCTGACGGTTGAGGGCCGTGAAACTAGCGTCGTCGGCACGCACTCGCGCCTGCGTCCAGTCTATCATCTCCACATCCCCTGCCACCGTGAGGTCAGCGAGACGGTACTGCAAGCCCACCCCAAGCCGCCAGGGCGTGCGAATCCGGTATTCCCGATCGGCCCCGGTGAGATCTCCACTTTCCAGTCCCTCGATGCCCCCTTGCGGGCAGGCAGCCCCGGAAAGCGAAAAGTCGCAGTCAAAGTCCGTCTGAATGAGCGTGCCGTATGTTCTCGTCAAACTGAACCAGGTCGGCGACTCGATCCGGAGCCCTCCACGGAGCGCGGAGGTCATTTGTGCCGAAAGCCCGAACCGCAGGTTGACCCCATTGATTTCGGTGTCGATGCGCTCTTCCAGCCGAACCGTGCGGAATCCTTCGAGGGTCGTCCCCTCCAAGAAGTAGGGATCGTAGGGCGTCTGCGGATTGTTGGGATCTTCGGGCGGCAGGAGATCACTTGCGTCGGACTCCTGGTAAAAGCGCTCGAAGGTGTACGTGCCAAACTGGATATTGACGCCCCCTCCCAGCATAATGCCCGAAGCGACCTCCACCGCACCTCCGGTCGCCAGTTCGTTCACCTGTCCCGATCGACGAATATTTTCCTGCTGACGAAGCTCCATTTGGCTGCTTACGGCCGGGGAGCGAGGGTTGGCCGCCGCAAAGAACGGATACTCCTCATTCTCAAAGACCGCCTGTGAGAAGTCGATGGCCCCGGCCTCGTAGGCAATGCGAGAACGCACGTCGTCAAAAACGATCTCGTTTCCATCCACCTCAAAACTGGTCGGCAGAAACGTGCCGGTAATGGAGGTAGACCGGTTGCTTCCGGATACGTCGCTGCCCCGTTCGAATGTGGTGATGGGATGGAGCGAAAGGCCCAGCACCAGGGATCCCCGCTCGGTAGGAAAGGAGTAGGCCCCGGCGAGCGATCCAAGCTGGTAGTCGCTCACGGTCCGCTCTGCCGATGTGCTGACACTAGGGGTGACGAACTCCGCGTTTGATCGTGCCCGCTGCACGGCAAAGTCGACCCCAAGCGCAGAACCCGACAGCCATCCAAGCCCGGCGGGATTGCCAAACAGAGCGCCCAGTTCCCCAACGCCTGCGAGAAGTCCCGCTCCCGCCATGCCGGCCCGTTCGCCCCCAGCCGCAGGAAGCCGCTCCGAGTAACGGGTCACGTCGGTGAGCGTCACGTCTCCGGGGGTCTGTCCTGCGGCCGCTCCGGCCAAGAAGACTCCCAGAAGGAGAAGCAGCGAGCATCGGCAGAATCGGAGACACATGAATCGTTACGACGGAAAAATCAGGAGACAACGAACGACCCCGTACCCGACAGACATACGACAGGTGTTGTTGTCGAGCCGGGATCGGAACGGAAGGAGAATGGAAGAGACGACGCGCAACGTCTACCGGGAGCCGTTGTCGTCGCTGTCCCCCCCTCGATCGCGAGAGCGGTCGGATGAGGACGAGCGCGAGCGGTCCCGAGAGGACGAGCGCGTCCGCGTCGTGGAGCGGTCCGATGACGATCGGACGCGTCGGGGAGATGTTGCGCGGGATCGATCATTCGACCGCCCCCGACCGACCGCCTGTCCCCTGTTCGAGGAGCGGGAGCGGTCGCGGATGCGTGAATCGGAGCGGTTTGAGGGGAGCCGGTATCCCGAGCGACGGTCGTCATCAAAGGACCTCCGTACTCGGTCGTCCGAGCGCGTCCGGGATCGATCCATCGTTGCGCGACGGGAACGTCCAATACGCCCGTCCCCCATGCGCTCTAATCGATCAATCTCCCAGCTGCGAGCCGTGCGGTCTCCCACTCGCCCGCGCTGAGACATAGACGCCTCCCGCGACCGGCCGATGCGCCCCCCAGAGGACGAAGAGTGACGCGCTCGCTCGACCGACGACGCCCTCGCAGTGGGACCCCGACTAGCGGATTGGCCCGCATCCGTCGTGCCTCGAATCGTAGCCCGGCGCGAGAGGTAGTCTCGCTCGTCCTCCCGCCAATCCGCGTCGCCGTAGTAGTAATACTGGTTGCCGAAGTAGTAATTCGAGTACGGCCATCCCCCGTAGCGGTAGCCATACCACGAGGAGTAGTACCGCCGTCCCCATGGGCGGTGATGGTAGTACGGGGTCCCGAAATGAAACGAGAGAGAGAACCGGGAGCCGTAGGATGGCCCGCACTGAGAATAGTAGTACCACGGATCATGAAAAAAGGCATCGTCGCACCATCCGCCGTACAAAGAGCGGTATGGGGACAACGCTCCATACTTGTACTTGTATTGGTACTTGTACTCGTACAGGTCATTGTACCCCGCGTATCCGTAGTCGTCGGTCCCCTCCATTCGATACTCACGCCGGTACTCGTTGGCATACATCGGGGCCTCGGACGACCGCTGTGCTGCCTCCGCCTGGGAAGTCCGGGCCTCAGCCCCCGGGTCCGTCGTTTTGAGTTGCGTGTAACATCCCGTGAGCCCAATCCCTAGGAGACTTACCGCAAGAACAACAACCGCGTGAGGGACAGTGGATAATGCAGTGCGAGCTGAATCATTCATGGGACTTGTGCCTCCGACCTTGATGAAGGGGGATCTACAGGAGGGTAGATGTCTTCCGTTGTACGTTCACCCTGTATAAAAGTTTAACTCCATCGAGTTATTCGGTCGGCGTGTCGATACGTGCTTCCATTCGATCCTGAGGCATATCGCCTACTTGGGCGGAGCGAAGCGGTGGTTTTTGGTATACCGGCCCGGATCAACGCCGTAGAGGGCCCGCGGAGCACATTCGCCGAGCCAGAGTCTTCCCCACAACCTGTTGGTTTGCACTCGAGCGACCGGATCGATCCCTCCCCCGGTCGCTCTCTCCATCGCCCACGCTCCCTCTTCACGTCTCGCGTCCCGGTTTGACAAACTTTCAATAACTCCGCCCCAGAGCAGGCATAGAATTCGTTCACATTGTGCGTTCTTCTACGCAAACGTGAGGACTTCCCCTCACAACGTCTGCCGCTATGTCTTCTTCCCTCACCGACGACGTGCGCCAGTCTGCGCAGACGGCGTACGGAGGCGTGCCCAACTTTTTGGATGCCATGAACGCCCACACCGGCGTGCCGGGGGCCGTATACGTGGCGGCCGATGAGGCCCTCATGGACGGGCTCCTCTCCCCAGCCGAGCAACAGGCCGTTCTTCTGACCATCTCGGCCCACCACGATAGCCGGTACGACAGCGTGGCACACGCCCGCCTTGCGATGGATGCAGGCCTTTCTCCCACGGTCGTGAACCGGCTTCTCGCTGGCAAGTTGCCCGAAGACGAGCGACTGCGCGCACTCGTCGAGGCCACGCGCCAGACCTACGATGAGCGCGGCTGGCTCGACCCAGAGATCGTGCAGAACCTCGAGGACCGAGGGGTTGGTCGCGGCGAGCTGTACGAGATCTTTGCGCTCTACGGCATGAAAACCTTCAGCAGCTTTGTGAATCATATTGCGGACCCGGAGATCGACCCGTCCCTCAAGTCGACCGAGGACGCGCTCGACAATGTGCCGGAGAAGCCCTCAACCCTGGAAATGAGGCGACTCGTGATTGGATGACCCTCAACTCTGTCTCATGTCCCTGCGCATCACCCGTCTCGTCCCATGGCCCGCGCTGCGTCTGCCTCCACCACACAAGAAGTCCAAAATTCGGCTCGTGAAGCCCTCGGGTTCTTACCCAACCTCATCAAAGAACTGAGTGAGCATAACCCTGCTGCTGCCAAGCTCTATCTCGCCACGACGAACCTTCTCGACGAGGGCGGCTCACTCACGACACCGGAGCAGGAGGTGGTGTTGCTCACCGTTTCCCGCTACAATGATTGCCATTACTGCACCAGTGTACACGGCAAGATGGCCATGTCGGTGGGGCTCGACCGTGAAACCGTCGAGACCATCAACAGCGGCGGCCTTCCTTCCGACGACCGGCTGCGGGTGCTCGTACAGGCCACGCGTCTAATGCTCGACAAGCGGGGGTGGCTCGACGACGAAGACCTCGATACCCTGAAGCAAAAAGGAGTCGACCGGGCTGAGCTCTACGAGATCAATGCCCTCATCGGCATCAAAACCTTTAGCAATTACGTCAATCACGTAGCTCAGACGGAAATCGACTCGCAGTTTGAATTTTAACTTCGAGAAGACGGCGGAGTGGGTGCGCCTACACTCGGGACGAAGTGGGCTCATGCATCCGTTTCTCAACTCTCGCGTCTCTTTTGTATCTTAGCGGTGTATCTTAGCGGACACGCGTTATTTTCTCCGGAGCGGACCCGAAGTCGGATGTCTGTGCGCTGCCTCTTTATCGTACAGGGGGAGGGACGGGGACATCTCACTCAGGCCCTTTCCCTGCGTCGCCGGTTGAGAGTGGCCGGCCATCAGGTCGCCGAGGTCATTGTCGGGAAGAGTCAGTGCCGAACCGTACCGTCCTTTTTTCGGGACGGCTTTGACGCTCCGGTTTCCTTCGTGGACAGTCCCAGCTTTGTGCCCGACGAAGACGACCGCTCGGTCCGCCCCTGGGCGACGCTCGTGCACGAGCTCACCCGCACCCCCACCTTCCTCGACAGTCTCGCCACAATTCAAGCGGCGACGGAACGGCACGACCCGGACGTCATCGTCAACTTCTTCGAGCCCCTCGGCGGCTTTTTTGCGGCCCGCTACCGCCCCACGGTGCCCATGGTTGCCATTGGGCATCAGTACATGTTTCAGCATCCGGACTACCAGTTTCCGCCCGGTCGGTGGTGGAAGCGAATCGTGGCCCGCACCTTCGCCTCGGTGACAGCATGGGGAGCTGCTCGTCGGCTGGCCCTTTCCCTTTATCCGGTACGCTCCTCTTCGAACGGACCGGTCGTGCTTCCCCCTCTGCTCCGGGAGGCCGTCTTCCAGCAATCGACTGAGCACACCGCTCCTTTCTTCCTCGTCTACATCCTCAACAGTGGCTACGCCCGCGAAATTATCCAGTGGCACGAACAGAACCCAGCCGTGCCTCTACACTGCTTCTGGGATCGCCCCGACGCCGCTGAGGTGGACAAATACGACGATACCCTTACCTTCCACCAGCTCGACGACGAGAAATTTCTCTCGTTCATGGCCCGCTGCCGGGGCTTTGTATCAACGGCCGGGTTTGAATCCGTCGCTGAAGCCCGGTACCTGGGCACGCCGGTGCAGGTCGTTCCGGTCGAAGGTCATTTCGAACAGCTCTGCAACGCGTTCGACACGGTCCGTGCCCGCGCCGGCATCCGAAGCCGGCGCTTCGACCTCAGCCAGCTGCAGGCCTTTCTGCCCCACTACACCGTTGACCCGTCCGCCTTCCGGGAGTGGGTTAAGCATTCCCGAGACCGATTTGTGTGCCACATTGAGGCCGCCGCAGAACGCCGAACGGCGCCGCAGTCTCCGACGGTTCCGGACCGCGCCCTGTCGGTGATGAAGCCTGCTCCGTAACGGACCCATGCCTTCATCGATACAAAGGGCGACACGCAGCCTGCTTGGCATCCCACGGGAACGAAACTCCCCCCGGCTGTTTGACTGGTATCGAAATATATACACGAAAGATTTTGTCTATGGAGGACTTAAGTCAGGCATTTAAAGCACTTGGGCATCCGCACCGACTGGCCCTGGTCCGTCGGCTCATCGATCAGGCGGTTACGTGCGAGGAACAGTCTGAGACGGACTGCGAGTTTGCCTCTAATTGCTGCGACTTCGGTGAGCTCGCCCAGGAAATTGGGGTCGGAAAGCCGACCGTCTCTCATCATCTGAAGGTCCTTCGGCAAGCGGGCCTGGTGGAGCGTGAACAGGACGGCCGTCGGGTGCACTGCCACGTCAATGCCGATCGGCTGAATGAGCTTCGCTCTTTTCTCGACCTCGAATCCACGCCCGCCCCCGAACCCGCATAGACGCACCGATCCTTTGCGTCTCCATCGCCATGCCCATCGTTCCGGCAACCTCCGCCGACCGACCTTCCATTGTCGATCTGCTCAGCAGGGTCGGCCTCCCGCACGACGACCTCTCAAACAACCTGCTGTCCCACTTCTGTGTGCTCCGAACGAACGGGGTGGTGCAGGGCACCGTGGGACTTGAACCCGTCGAGCGGGCCGCCCTGCTCCGGTCCCTGGCCGTTCACCCGAACGTACGCGGACAGGGACACGGCACGGCGTTGGTGCAGGCAGCAGAAGCACACGCGCGGACACAAAACCTCCACACGCTCTACCTGCTGACCACCACGGCGGCCCCGTTCTTTCGAGACCGAGGATACACTCCTCACCCCCGGAACGCTGTGCCCTCCCCAATCGCCCAGACCGACGAGTTTTCCCGGCTCTGCCCCGACTCGGCGGTGTGCATGCAAAAATCACTAATCTCCTAGAGACCGGACTCGTTTAGAGGGTGTGTCTCAACACCTTGCAGGGACACGCCGCTCGCCTCCCCGAACCAGCAGGCCCATCCGTGATTTTTCTCCGTCGCACACTACGGGCGCTGGGCTGGGGCCTCTCGATTGTGCTCATTGCTGCGTTTCTCGTCGGGTACGCCGCACCGTATCTCTCGCCCACTTCGTTCTGGTGGACCGATCTCTTCGCCGTAGGGGTGCCCGCCCTGAGTGTCCTCATCGGGCCATTAAGCCTTTTGATGTGCGGGTGGGGTTGGTATCATCGGACCCGAGGTCGTCTCCTGCTCGGCATCGGACTTCTCGTGTTGTTGCTCCTCCGCTTCGGTCCTCGCCTCGTCGCCTGGACCGCATCGGAGTCGGAGCCGACAGCGCTCCGCATCATGACGTTCAATGTCCCTCGCGCATTCGCCCAAACGAACTCGGGGACCGCCATGGCCCGATTCGTGCGTGACGAAGCTCCGGGCGTGCTTGCCTTTCAAGAAACCCACCTCCACACAACCCGCCATTCTCCCGTTGCTCTCCGTCGGGTCTCCCCGACCATTCAGGGCATCCTCGATGATTCGATCGGCTACGAGCTTCCCCTTCTTCCACACTCCACCACCCTCCAACAACCCGTGCTCGGGCGGATCCCGCTCGACTCGATGAGTGTGCACCCGCTACCGCCAGACGGGAAACAGAACGCTCGATCGCGCTACACGCGCACCACGTTCACCTGGCGCGGACGATCGGCCGTACTCTACAATGTGCACCTGCACTCCGTGGGGGAGGCTCGTCCCTGGACCCTGCTCCCTGAGGAGTGGACCTCGTGGTCGCGCTGGAACACGTTCCTCCGAACCTACCGGGAGGGCGCGCTCCGACGCGCCCAACAGGCCCGGCTCCTCCGCCGCCGGATTGCCCGTGAGTCGCGGCCCGTATTGATCGTAGGAGACTTCAACAGTACGCCCCATCAGTGGGCCTACCAACACCTTGCGGAGGGGCTGCAAAATGCGATCCTCCGACGCGTGCGCGGCTGGGGCGCCACCTTTCCCGCCCAGCGGCCCCTGGTACAGATTGATCACATACTGGCGGGTCCAGCGTGGCAAATCACGGCCGCCCACATTCCCCCTCCCACGCCCCAATCTCCTCTCTCCGATCACCGACCCGTGGTTGCTCACCTCCAATGGAAGTAGTGCCTGCCCTGATTTGAAGCGGTTCGCCTCCCCGAACCCGCGTCATAGGCACCGGGGGCTCCAACTCTGCGAATCTGTTTCTGTGTTCGGGCTCTACCGGGACGAGACTTCTCCATCGCCGGTGGACGCTTCCTGAACGCCGGCGTGGCGGATATCGACTCCCTCAATAAGGAAAACCACGCCCTTTGCGATGTTGATGGAGTGGTCGGAGATGCGCTCCACCGCCTTACTGGCCGTTATCAGATGGGCGGCCACCTCGGCGTGCTCGGGATGCTCCTGGATGTATTCAACGAGCGCCTGAAAATTCTTCTCGTGCAGGCGATCCACCTCGTCGTCCAGCTCCGGGATTCGCCGCGCCAGGTCGGCATCCTGATCCAGAAAGGCCTGCTTGGCATCATCGAGCATCCGCCGAGCGGTTTCGCTCATCTTCCGAAGGTGGAGGGAATTCAGAATGCTGGGCACCTCCGTTACGTGCTTCGTATTGCGCGCCACGTTGCGGCAGTGGTCGCCGATTCGCTCCAGATCGGTATTGATCTTCTCCACAGTAAGCAGGGTGCGCAGGTCGGTGGCCACCGGCTGATGACGCGCCATGATGCGCTCGCACGACTTGTCGACCTCCAGCTCCAGCCGATCCACTTCTCGATCGCGCACCACGACCTGCTCGGCAAGAGCCTCGTCGTGCGTCATCAGAGCCTCAACGGCGTCGGTGAACTGTTCGGCCACGATGGTGGCCATGTCGAGCAGACGACTGCGCAGTTCGGCAATCTCGCGGGTGAGGCGGGTGGGCATAGGCGAATCCCAAGTCAGACAGATGTGACAGCGAACAATGAGAGGAGTGTCCCTACGCCCCCGTCCGCCCAATTGTGCCGACGCATTTTCGGAAATCGTCAATTGCCTCTGAAACGACACAGACGGTGGCCCTCGTCCCCTTCCTCCAGACGACGGTTCCCTTCCCCCGGCCGTACGCCCATTTTTCTGTCGCTGCCTACCGTAGAAAACGGCTCAATGAACGGATCTGAACGACCCCCAATCGACACGCTCTCCCCGCCCCGCCATCGATTGCTCCCTTCTAGGTGGTGCTGGGCAAAGGGTCCTCCACAGGGGCCGACACCGATGGCGCCGGGGGCGTGCCGGACTCGTACAGCGTCCGGAGCGCAGAGACGTACAGATTGGCGACCGACGGCCAACTGAACGTCTCGACCGTGTGCGTGAGCGCTCGCTGGGCAGCCTCGGCCAGGGCGTCCGGGGCCTGTCGGTACTGGAGAATGGCGTCGCGGAAGGCCGCCGGATCCTGTGGCTCTACGAGGTGCCCATTCACTCCATCCGTGATGACATCCTGGATCCCCTCAAGCCGCGCCGCAACGGCGGGCGTGGCGCACTGTCCGGCCTCCAGAAGCACAATTCCAAAGCCCTCCAGGTCATCTTCGACAGGAATGTTGGGCATCACAAATAGGTCGGCCCCGCGGTACAAACGAGCCAGTGCCTCATTCGAAATGCGACCGAGGCGACGCACACGCCCCCCCAGGTCGTGCCGATCAATGGCGGCCTGAATCGCCTCGTCCTGCGGACCGTCTCCGGCAATCCAGTAGTGCACATCCGACGGGAGCGTGGGCATCACCTGATCCACAAACCACGCCGTTCCTTTTCGCTTCACCTGTCGCCCGACGCTGCAGAGCAGAAGAGCATCAGCCGGAGGAGGCGAATGTATGTCCTCCAGTGCCTCCCGAGCGGCGGCTCGGCCCTGAGGCGCGTCGAAGCGGTCGGTATCGATGCCATTGGGCACAACGTGCACCTGATTGGTCGAGGCGCTCCGCTGGAGACATGCTCGGGCCGTAGCCCGACTTACGGGAAACACAGCATCGAGAGCCTCGAAGACCTTTGGGACAAACCACTGGTACGGCGGGAAGGGAGTCGTGACGTCCAACCCGTGCACGATTGCGGCCGTCCGCACCCCGTGGCGCCGAAACACGCCCTGCAGCGGAGCGGCCAAGGCAGCGGTTACCATTGAGGAAAACAGAACCACGTCCACCTCGTCGCGACGAGCCGCCCGAACGAGACGAGCAGCAGTCCCGGCCAAGAAGAAGGGCGTGCGCACATGCACCCAACGCCAACTGCTCCGGAGCAGGAGTGAGTCGTAGTGAAACGAGTCGCTCGGGGACTGCTCCGCCTCACGAGCCTTGTCCGTCAGTGCGTCGTGGAGTTTGAGGGCCACGCGTTGCATGCCCCCGAGATTGGCCATGGGCCGGCCGACGGGCGGGATCGAATGAGAAACGAAGCAGAGGCGCACAGGCAAAAGTCGTTACGAGACGGCGTCGCGCGTGGTGGGAGCGGCAGCGGGAACCGCCACATGGCGGGCCTGCACCTCGTCGTAGTACTCGTTCATCCGTCCGAGGATTGCGTCCCACGTGTAGGCCTGCGCCCGCGTGTGTGCTGCGGTGCTCATGCGCTCCCGCAACTCCGTGTCGAGCACGAGTCGACGCGTGGCCTGTACGAACGCATCGGTGTCGTCCGGAGGACAAAGAAGTCCCGTCGACTCATCATTCACAAGGTCGCGACTCCCCACGGCGTTTGCACAGATGGTAGGAAGGCCCGAAGCCATCGCCTCCAGAGTTACGTTGCCAAACGTTTCAGTATCGCTGGGAAAGAGAAATACGTCGGAGGACGCATACGCTTGGGCGAGCTCGTCTCCTTCCAGGAACCCCGTAAAGACGGTGTTCGGAAGGCGCTCCTCCAGCTCGTCGCGAGCCGGC
Source organism: Salinibacter sp. 10B (assembly GCF_002954405.1). Classification (NCBI taxonomy): domain Bacteria; kingdom Pseudomonadati; phylum Rhodothermota; class Rhodothermia; order Rhodothermales; family Salinibacteraceae; genus Salinibacter; species Salinibacter sp. 10B. The sequence goes on from NZ_MQWC01000004.1 coordinate 1,784,382, forward strand.
CCATCGCCCACTACCATGCTTCGGTGCGGAATTCCTTGTTGCTCCAGTCGCCGAATCACGTCGGCATAGACGTCGAGCCCCTTCTCCCACACGAGCCGACTCACGAAGGACACAACGATTTCATTGTCGTTGATTCCTTGTTCTCGCCGCCACTCCAGCGAGCGGCGCTCCGGGGAAAACCGATCCGTATTAACGCCTCGCTCCCACAGGCGCAGCCCGTCGGTGATGCCGTGCTCCTTCAGAATCTCGGCCATGGCCGAGGACGGCACGTACACCTGTTCGCACTGCTCGTAAAAGCGACGCAGGTAGCTCCACAGGGCCGACTCGAACAGGTCGAGGTGGTAGTACTTCAGATACGAGCTGAAATGGGTGTGATACGATGCAACCACCGGCGTCCCGGTATCGTGAGCAACACTGAGCGCGTGGCGGCCCAGCAGGTCCGGGGTCGCGATGTGGTAAAGGGTGGGATCAAAAGCCTCCAGCTCCTCTCGCACCGATGGTGTGATGCCAAGGGTCAATCGGTAGTCCGACCTCCCAGGCAGCGACACAGAGGGAACCGGCACAAGGGTGCCCGCATGATCGATCGGGGGATTCTCAACAGTTGGCGCAAAGACGCGCACCGCAACTCCCTGCTGCTCCAGATAGTCCACCAACCGATTCAGCGTGAGGGACACGCCGTCGGCAATGTGGTTGTACGCCCCTGTAAAGAGTGCCACCCGCTTCGGGACGGAAGGCCGCAAGCGATCCGACGAGCGGGGCGGACGGATCGTCTCGGAAAGGGAAGAGGCAGAAGCCATCGGGAACAGTGCGCCGGTGGGAGAAAGTCAGAATGCCGGACGTCGTTGGAGCCAGATGCTAAATGTTCAGCAGCGCGCTCTATCGACACAAAAGGGGTGCTTCCATCATGTCGTCACGTAGCCGCAAAGAGGGTCGTCCGTGGTAACAGCAAATCGTGTGGGTTTTCTGTAAACAAACGATCCGGATCCGAACAAGCGCCGTACTGTTCATCCTCTATCGCCCTATAAACACAGTTCTGGGGGCGCACAGCAATAGCAAAGGCCTTGCGTGCACCATACGGCCGCAGAAACAGATGCCTACGCCATCGTTGAGATTCCTCTCTCACTCTCATCCACGTGCTTTTCCAAGAATTTCGTCGACCAAGATCACGGGAAACGCCAACGACGCTTCAGACCTCGTGCAACTGACACTTCGCCTGCATGAACACCCTCACCTTCACGACTGAACTAGACGCCCCTGCCGAAACCGTCTTTGCATGGCATGCCCGTCCCGGGGCCTTTCAACGTCTTGCCCCTCCGTGGGCACCGGTGCGCCTCGAATCGTTTGAGGGCATTCAGGAAGGAGACCGTGCCGTGATCCGTCTCGGGCCTGGTCCCCTGGCCCTGCGCTGGGTCGCCGAACACCACGATGTCATCGAGGGGCGGCAATTCTGTGATCGGCAGGTGCAGGGACCGTTTGCCCATTGGAACCACACCCACCGATTCGAGCCGTTAGACGAAGGGAGGTGCCGGCTTGTAGATCAGATCGAATATGCCCCGCCGGCGGGGACGGTGGGCGCGGCCGTCTCCCCGTATTTCCTTGAGCCGGAGCTACGCCGACAGTTTGCCTATCGTCATCGCGTGACGCGCCGCGATCTGGCGCTACATCGTCGCTACAACTCGGACGAGCAGTCCCTCACAATCGCGGTCAGCGGCACGTCCGGCCTCGTCGGCTCGCAGCTCGTGCCCTTCCTCACGACCGGCGGGCACACCGTAAAGTCGCTGGTGCGGTCGCGTCCGGTAGGCAAAGACGACATTCTCTGGGACCCGAAGTCCGGAACCGTGGAGACGGACAAGTTGGAAGGGGTAGACGCAGTCATTCATCTCGCGGCGGAGAGCGTCTTCGGGCTCTGGACGGCCGCCAAAAAGCAGCGCATCTACGACAGCCGGGCCGCGGGCACGCGACTCTTGGCCGAGGCCCTTGCCACCCTCGACGATCCGCCGGATGCATTCGTCTCTGCCTCGGCGATTGGGTACTACGGCGACCACGGCACGGATGTCGTGACAGAAGAAAGCGAACCGCGCACGCCTGGCTTTCTCACAGAAGTATGCCGGGCGTGGGAGGCGGCCACGGAGCCCGCAGCGGCATCGGACATTCGTACCATACAGGCCCGCATCGGCGTGATCCTCTCTCCGGCGGGCGGGGCCCTGCGCCTCATGCTGCCCGCCTTCTGGCTGGGACTTGGCGGCCGCGTGGGCGCACCGGACCAGTATTTCCCCTGGATCGCTCTGGACGACGTGATCGGCGGCCTCTACCACACGCTCTGGGCCGATGACCTCGATGGCCCCGTCAACCTCACCGCCCCCCACCCATCCCGAATGGACGACTACGCCCGCACACTCGGCGATGTCCTCAACCGTCCAGCGCCCCTCGCGGTGCCCGGCTCTCTACTCCGGTCTGTGGCCGGAGAGGTAGCCACCGAAATGGCCCTCAAGAGCGCGAGGGTCGTGCCAAAAAAGCTGCAGAAAAGCGGCTATGACTTCAGCTACGACACGCTGGACGATGCCCTTCGGCACCTCCTCGGCCGCACTGCCGAAACAGACGCTCCGTTCCTTATCCCGTAACGGGTGGAGAATGCCCCGTCCCCTCTGCTCCCAATGAACGGGCCCCGGCCGGCCCCCGCAGCAACGTCAGCACGCGGTGCTCCAGGGTCTCGTGGAGGGCCTCCCGCAACCCGTCGGGACCGCCGTCGGTCAGGTCCATCGCATGCACGTAAAGCGTGCGTCGATCCGGCGACACGTCGAGGACCAGCGTCCCCGGCGTGAGGGAGATCAGATTAGAGAGGACCGTAATCTCCGCGTCGGACCGGGCCTGCGTGCGCACCCCCACGACGCCCGGTCGCACATTCAGTCGGGGCCGACACACGTCGATCGCGACGAGCACGCTCGACCAGACGAGGCCCGCAAGGTAGAGGCCCACGAACCGAACGAAGCGGGCCACGCCGCCGACGTAAGCGGACGGCCCGAGCGCGGGCTGAATCGCCCAGATCACGCCGTAGCCCACGACGTAGCCGGCGGCCAGCGTGGCCGCATCGAATGAGCCCATGAGGGCGCCCCAGACCGTAGCCAGACCGATGTTTAGCAGAAAGAAAAGCATGGGAGTGCAAACGCTATGGCTGTGTGGCAGCAACGGGGGCATCCGCGCCAAGGACAGCGGTGATGTAGGCGGACGGGTCTAATAGCTCGGCGGCGGACCGCTCGGCCAGCACCGCCAGCGGCTCGGCGTAGAGGCCGATCGCTATCGTCACGGCGGCCAGCAGGACGACCGGCACGAGAAGCCCGCGTACCGACACCGGAGCCCCGGTTGCCTCGACCGGCAGCGGCTTCCAGAACGCCTCACTCCAGATCTTGGTCATGGAGACGAGCGTCAGAATTCCGGCGATCAACGCCGCCCCCACAGCAAAATACGCTTCTGCCTCCAGCCCCGCTTGCAGAATGATGAGCTTTGCCCAGAAGCCGGAAAGCGGCGGCAGCCCGGCTAGCGACAAAGCTGGAACCAGAAACAGCACAGCTAGCAGCGGACGGCTTCGGTAGAGGCCGCCCATCTGTCCAAGGTCGAAATGACCAACGATTCGCTCCGCCACCCCACCCACCAGAAAGAGATTCGTCTTCACCACGATGTGATGCACGATGTAGAAGATCGCGCCCAGCAGCGCCAGCGGGGTGAAGAGGGCCAACCCCATCACCATGTAGCCAATCTGGCTCACGATGTGGAAGGACAGGATCTTCCGCACGTCGGCCTGTGCCACGGCCCCCAGCACCCCCGTTACCATCGTAAGACTGGCCACGACGAGGAGAATCGTATGCGTGTAGCCGACGTCCTGCGTAAAGAGCAGCGTGAACACCCGGATGAGGGCGTAGACGCCCACCTTGGTGAGTAGTCCGGCAAACAGGGCCGAGATAGCAATGGGGGGCGTGTGATACGCCGCCGGGAGCCAGAAAAACAGCGGAAAGACCGCGGCCTTGATGCCGAAGGCCACGAGGAACAGCATCGCAATGGCCGTTACGAGGCCCGGAGCGCCCACCTCCGGCAGCCGCACGGCCAGATCCGCAAGGTTGAGCGTCCCCGCCATGCCGTAGAGCAGCCCCACGGCGAGCAAGAAGCAGAGCGATGCCACCAGATTCACGAGCACGTACGTCACGCTGCCCCGCACCTGCGCCCGGTCGGTGCCCAGCACCAGGAGGACGAACGAGGTGATCAGCAACACCTCGAACCAGACGTAGAGGTTGAAGAGGTCGCCCGCAAGAAAAGCCCCAGCAACTCCCATCAGCAACAGATGGTAGAGTGCGTGGAACCCGCTGCGCTCCCGCCCGGCGTCGATGGTCCCCATAGCGTAGAGCAGCACGGCGACGCCCATGAGGCCCGTCACCACGAGCAGGACGGCACTCAAGAGATCAGCCACCAGCGTGATGCCGAACGGCGCCGTCCAGGTCCCCATTTGCACGTGCTGAATGCCGTGTCCCCACACGCCGTGGAGCAGGGCGATGGTCGCGGCGAGCAGGCCCACACTCCCGAGCAGACTCCACGTCCGCTGCAGCCGCGGCACGCGGGTGCTCAATAGCACCGCGATGGCGGTCACGAGCGGAATCAGTATGGGAAGAACCAAAAGATGCATCATTGCGAGCAGAGAACAGGGGTGAACGTCAGAAACCCACAGCATCGCCGTCCTCGGACTCCTCCGAAAGGACGTCCACATCCAGCGTGCCAAAGGTGGCGTAGGTGCGGTACAGGAGCACGAGGGCAAACGCGACCAGTCCGAACCCGATCACGATGGCGGTGAGGACCAGGGCCTGGGGCAGCGGATTTGCCATGGTCGCCTCAGGGGCAGAGAGCCCCTCCGGCACAATGGGCGGCGCGGCCCGCAGTGTGCGCCCCGCCACCAGCACGACCAGGTTTACGGCGTTCGATAGCAGAATGACACCGAACAGCATCCGCAGCATTGATCGCTGGAGCAGCAGGTACACCCCTGCCGCCGTGAGCACGCCGACCAGAAGAGCAAGAAGCGTATCCATTTCAGAAGCGGGTTACAGTGAGGAAGAGGACGGAGCCCCTTCGATCTTGTGTGGAGAAGGAGGAACCGAACGACGGTCCGTTGGAGGGTCCGAGCCCCGCTCCTCCTCTGCCGGACGAGCATCAAGCACCCGATCCAGCGCCAGAATGATTGTGAGCGTGAAGCCCACGACGACACTGAACACGCCAATGTCGAACAGCAGCGGCGTGCCGAGTTTGATGCCGCCGAACGAAATCCACTGCCCCGTCAGGAACGGAAGGTTTGCAGTAAACACGCCGACGAGTCCGCTCGCGACGGCAATGGCGAGGCCCACGCCCAGCGCCGTTCGGGGCGATCCGCGCAACAGTCGCTCAGTGGCCGCCCGGCGGTGGGCCAGCAGGTAGAGCACGACGGCCGACGCCGCAAAGAGCCCACCGATGAAGCCGCCGCCCGGCTCGTTGTGGCCGCGCCAGAGCATGAACAGAGAGGCCAAAATCAGGAGCGCCAGCAGCAGTCGCGCGCCCGTTCGCAGCACAATGGACGGCACCGCGATGGGCGGCAGGGACGGCCCGGCGACCCTCAGCCCGCGAAGAAGCACGAGGGCCCCAAGCGCCGCAATCGCGAGCACCGTAATCTCGCCGAGCGTGTCCAGCGCCCGGAAGTCCACCAGAATGACGTTTACCACATTGCGGCCAAAGCCCTGCGGCACACTTTGGGTCAGGAAAAAGTCCGAGACCCGTCCGTCGAACGGCTGCTGCAACACCGCCAGTAACAGAAGCGTCACCGTCCCCCCCACACCCAGAGCAAGCGGAACGGCGTAGCGTCGTCGTTTTCGGGGCTCGCGCTGAGGCATCCGTCCCGTTGCCGCCAGCACCGCCAGCGCAATCACGACGAGGAGAATCTCCACCAGCACCTGCGTCATCGCGAGGTCCGGGGCACTCAGCAACACGTACAAAAGCGCCAGGCCGAGGCCCGCCACGCCCAGGCTGGGGAGCGCCACCAGTGGCGCGCGCGCCCACGCTGCCGCCAGCGCCGCCGCCGCGATGAGAAGAGCGAGTCCCGCCTCGTGCGGCAACACCTCCGACAGCCCCGAAAGAGACACGAATGTGCCGGTGCGTAGCACGAGCGTTCCGCCCACCAGCGCCACGATGACGCCAAAGAGGATCCCGAGATACCGGCGCACGCTGGACACCTCCACGAACCGGCGCAGCCTCCCACCGAGCGCGAATGCCCCCTCCAGCACCAGAGCATAGCCCCGCGCCGGCCCCGCCACGGTCAGCCGATCGAGCGTCGTCAGCCGCGCCCGAATCCGAGGCCACAGCAGGTACCCCCCCACGCCGAGCACCATCGTGGCGATGCTCAGATAGAAGGCCGTATTCACGCCGTACCAGAGTGCAAGCTGAATCTCCACCGGCTCCCCCGCCACGACCGCCACCGCAGGCGCCACTAATTCTGCCATCAGCCCGGGCGCTATGCCGAAGAGCAGACCCGCCGCCCCAACGAGCAGCGGACCAATCCACATCGCCAGCGGGACCTCGTGCCCGTTTCTCCCCTCCGGCGTTCGTCGCGATCCGAAGAACGGCCGCAGCACGAGCATCCCCGCTGCCACCACGGTGAGGGCATTTGCAGTTACGGCGATGGTGGGCAGCAACCAGTCCAGATTCTCCACGCCCAACTTTGCCTTGTAGGCCAGTTCTTTTCCCACGAAGCCAAAGAGCGGCGGCAGTCCAGCCATCGATAGCCCGGCCAGCACCGCCGCCAGGGCCGTCCACGGCAGCACGGACCGAAGCCCACTCACCTGCAGGAGGTCGCGGGTGCCGGTGCCGTGCTCCACCGATCCGGCGACCAAAAACAGCCCACTCTTGTAGAGGGCGTGCACGAGCAGAAAAACGATCGCCGCCTTGATGCTCGCGTCGTAGCTGAGGCCGAGGAGCACTACAAGAGTGCCGAGCGCCGTAAGCGTCGAATACGCCAGTACCTTCTTCAGGTCGGTGTGGCGTAGCGCCCCGATCGCCCCGACGAGCATCGTCGCCCCGCCCACGACGGCCAGCGTCCAGATCCACGCGCCCGTGCCCCCCAACACCGGGTCGAGGCGGGCCAGGAGGTACACGCCCGCCTTCACCATCGTCGCAGAGTGCAGGTACGCACTCACCGGCGTCGGCGCGGCCATCGCGTTCGGCAACCAGAAGTGAAACGGCACCTGGGCCGACTTCGCAAACGCCCCGATCGCGATGAGCACGAACGCCGGCAGATACAGCGGATGTGCCTGCACGTCCGCTCCCCGCGTCAGGAGCGTCGACAGTTCGAACGAGCCGCCGGCCGCGCCCAGCAGGAGAACCCCCGTGAGGAGCGCCAGTCCGCCGCCGCCCGTCACCAGGAGGGCCTGCAACGCCGCTTTTCGGGCCGTCTCGCTCTCGTGCTTAAAGCCGACGAGCAGATACGAGCAGAGGCTCGTCCCCTCCCAAAAGACAAACAGCAGGAGCAGGTTGTCCGCCAGCACCACCCCCAGCATCGACGCCAGGAACGCAAAGAGGATCGCAAAGAAGCGGCCGAGGTCGCGATGCCCGTCGAGGTACCGTCCCGCATACACCACGATGAGCGTTCCAAGGCCGGTAATGAGCAAAGCAAACAGCAGGCTGAGGCCATCCAGCAGAAAGGACAGTTCCACGTCAAGGGTGGGCACCCAGGAGACCGCCTCGCGAAGGCCCGTCCCTGCCGTGGCCTCGGGCAGATAGGCCAAAAACCAGACAAAGAGCCCCACGGGTCCGAGGGCGAGTGCCCAACCGGCCTGTCGACCCGCAACACGGACGAGGAGTGGAGCGGCCGAAGCCCAGAGCAATGTGAGAAGAAGTGCGAGCGCCATGAGGAATCGAAACGCGAGCGAAGGGGACGGAAACTGTGGAACGGACTTACCGAGAAACAGGCATTGTGCGCGCTTCAGACTCGGCGAGATCGTCGGCAAGGTCGTCCACCTCCGTGTGCTCCCAGAGCTGTGCCTCTCCGGCATGGTAGGCCGCGTGGGCAATCACGTGGGCCGCGATGGGGGCCGTGAGCAGCAGGAAAATGAGCGTTGCCAGGGCACGCGCCACCACGCTTGGCTCCGGCATCGCCACGGCGACGGCCACCAGGCACAGCCCAGCCCCCAGCGTACCCGCCTTGGTGGCGGCGTGCATGCGCATCAGGAGATCGGGAAGGCGAAGCAGGCCCACGGCCGTCACCAGTACGAAGAGCGCCCCAAGCAGAAGTAGAAGATTGGCAATCATGAGCGAAGAACGAGAATAGGAGAGCATCTCCGCCTCACCGGTGAACAGAACGCCGCTCGACGAAGTGACCGAACGCCACGGTGCCCACGAATGAGACGAGGGCAATCACGAGCGCCGCATCCAGCAGCGCCGTGGTGCCCGCCGCCACGGTGTAGGTGGCAATCAGTCCGATCGCAACCGCCGAAAGGACGTCCAGGGCTACTACGCGATCGGACACGGTTGGCCCCCGAATCAACCGAACCAGAATCAGGCCCATCGCAGCAACCAGGAGGGTGAGCCCAATGAGGGGGACGAGGGGAAAAGACATCGGCAGCATCGAGATTATTCCGTGGTCTCAGCTGCCTCAATCGGACGCCGATCCCTACGATCTGCGAGGCGTCGGGCCCGATCGATTACGGCGAGCACGGAGTATTGGCCCTGGGTTAGCACGGAACGGACGACTCGTGAAAGGGGGACGCGCCCGGCCCGACTCTCAGAGTGAGCGGCAACAATGACGAGATCCGCCCCCACCCGCGCCGCCACATTGGGAACAGCAAACCAGGGGTCCTGCAATCCCAGCATCACGTTGACGCGATCAACCGGCAGGCCGGTCAGACGCACGCGCTCCTCCAGCCAGGTCTCCATGGCCGGCACCACCGTTGCCTCCACGTTGTCCGTCCAGGCAGAAAATCCGGGGACAAATTCGCCCCCCGGCTCACGCCGCACGCGCCCCCGCATCGACAGATCGATGGCATGGAAAATGGTTACCTCGGCGTCGTATCGCTCAAGCAGTAGCTTCGCCCAGCCGAACTTCTCGTACCAGATGTCGCCGGTGTCTACTGCCACCAGGATGTGCCGAATGCCGTCGCTGGGGGGCTCGCGAAGGAGAAGTACCGGGATTGGCGTGCGCTCCAACAGACGCTCCACTGTGGACCGCTGCAACGCCTTGTCCTCGGGGGTCGACACAACCAGCAGGTCGGCCGCCATTTTGCGGATTTCCTGCACAAGGTCGACCTCTGGATTCACCGCAGTCAGGGAGAGTCCTTCTTGCAGCGTCGGCAGATGCCGAGTCATCCACTCCTGGAAGCGCCCGGTGGAATCTGAACCAAGGGCAGCCGTCGCCACGCGGCGCAGACGCAGGGGCGCTCGACGCCACAGTGCCGGCGGCACAAGGAGCGTTGGGCACGCCACCTGCAGCGTTAGTTCCGTCGCCGGACTGCCAGTCCAAAGCCGCTTGAGTCCTCGTCGGGCTTCCGCCGGAACCACCAGCAGGTCGACCGCCGCTGCAGCGGTCCACTCCGACACGGCCGTCACCGGATCGGGTCCGTCACACACCACCGCCTCTACCCTCGTCTCCGCGATGAACGAGGCCTCGGGACCTGCCAACGTCACGATGCGATCCCACTCCATCGCGAGCCGGTCGCTCTCGTCGTCCTCGGACGACACGTAGACCAGCGAGAGATACGCCTCGGGGGCATTTGCACTGAGGAAGGGAAGCCACTCAGCCGCCAGCCACGCCGCGCCGCGGGTTGCCGGAGAAAAATCGACCGGAACGGCCACGTGTCGAAGCGGGAGGGCAAAGGGCTGCGACACTACGAGGCAGGGCACATCCGCAGAGCGGACGACCCGCTCGGCTGTGGTGCCGCGCCAGCGAGCGGTGGTGCCGGTGCCGCGGTGCGGCCCCATGACGATGAGATCGGCGTGCACGGCCGCGGCCCGGACCAAAATGCCGTGGAACGGTCGATCAAACTCAACGGCCAGGTCGATTCCCTCGGCAGTGCCGAGGAGCTCGTGAACGTGCCTCTGCAGCGCATCGGCTAAGCGGTCTTCACTGGCATCCTCCCCAAGTGGACCGACGTGCACAACGTGCAGTGAGGCGTCGAACGCACGCGAAAGGACAGCTGCAGCCTGAAGGGCAGAGGTGCACTGCTCGGTTAGATCCGTCGCGGCGAGCACCGAACGAACAGCAATCATAAAAATCTCCTCAGGAAAAGTGGTCCGTCGCTCGGCGATGGAAGCGGCCGATCCGGCCTCATTCCGAGAGCGACGCGGTTGAGAAACGCCCAATCCTCGACTGAGCAGGGCATACGGACCAAGAAGGACGTGACAGCCTCGCCATTACGTCCCTGCACGACGTTCAAGCAATACATGACTAACGGCCAAGCGCCATTGCCGCACATTCGCGCGGTCCCGATGTGTCATCCACGTGTTGTAGCGTCGGGTGCTCATCGTTCGTGCAAGAAGAGCCAAGAGAAGATTCTCCGCAGTGAATGTTCGAGCCGATTCAACCCCCAACCCATCCCCCGGTTGCCAACAGGGACCGACGTTTCCCCGAAAGACTGCAACGGACATGACAATTCAGCAGAAGAGGGCGGGGCACGGAAACGTAACAAACCCATGGGGCGGAATTTGCATTTCTACTGTATGTTCTTCGCACCGCCACTTTCAGCTTCTCCTGTTTCTTCAGAGACATGGACACCCCCGACGTGCTCGTCATTGGGGCCGGCCTCGCCGGGCTGGCCTGCGCCCGCCATCTGCATCGACGCGGCCGGTCGGTCCAGGTGTTAGAAGCATCCGATCGCGTTGGGGGACGCGTCCGCACCGAGCGAGTCGACGGGTTTCGGTTAGATCGGGGCTTTCAGGTGATGCTGACGGCCTACCCGGAGGCTCAGTTGGCCCTCGACTACGATGCGCTCGATTTCCATGCCTTCTACGATGGCGCATTAGTGCGGTACAATGGCCGCTTCCACCGCATCGCCGATCCGTTCCGGCATCCCTTCGACGTGCCGCAAACCCTCTTCAGTCCCATCGGCACGGCAGCCGACAAGATTCGCGTGGCACGCATTCGCCGCCGCCTCATGCATCTTACGGTACCGGAAATCATGGAACGGGAGGAGCAAACCGCCCAAAAGGCACTGGAAGAGCGCTGGGGGTTTTCGTCGAGCATGATCGACCGGTTTTTCCGTCCGTTTTTCGGGGGCATCTTTTTTGACCGGACCCTGGGGGCGTCGAGTCGTATGTTCGAGTTCCTGTTCAAGATGTTTGCGGAGGGGCGGACGGTGCTCCCGGCGGGCGGGATGGAACAGATTCCCAAGCAGATGCGCGCGCCTCTGCCCGACGAGGCCGTTCAGCTCCACACGCAGGTCGAGGCGATTGACGACCAAACGGTCATCCTCGCGAACGGCAAGACGATGGAGGCCTCCTCCATCGTGGTCGCAACAGAGGCCCCGGAGGCCGATCGGCTCGTGGGCGGGATCGAGACGAGAACGGGCCGCTCAACGGTGTGCCTTTACTATGCAGCCCCAACCTCCCCTCTCGACGACCCAATTCTCGTCCTCAACGGCGACGGCGTTGGTCCCCTTAACAACGTTGCCGTTCCGTCGGACGTGGCTCCCGGCTACGCCCCGAACGGGAGGACCCTCATCTCGGCTGTGGTGGTGGACCCTGCTTCGGAATCCGACGACAAACTGGAACGGGAGGTCCGGGCGCAGTTGATCGACTGGTTCGGGCTCGACGCCGGCGGATGGACACACCTCGATACCATGCGCATTCCGTACGCCCTGCCCGATCAGTCCCCGCCCTTCCTCTCCACTCCCCAGCCCGAGCTGCGCCACCGTCCCGGCCTCTACGTCTGCGGCGACCACCGGCGCACCGGCTCCATCAACGGCGCCATTGCAGCGGGACGCGATGCCGGCCGGGCCGTGATTGCCGACCAATCGTGATCGCTCTTCTCCGTCGTCCCACTTTGGAATGATACTTCTCCTGGTGCACGCCGCTGCCACCCTCACCATGTGGGGCGTGATCCTGGTGGTGCAGCTGGTGCACTATCCGCTCTTCCGGCACGTAGGCCCCACGTCGTACGAGACCTACCAGTCCGAGCACATGCGGCGCATCACCTGGATTGTGGCTCCCGTCATGACGACCGAACTCGTTACGGCTGGGTGGCTGGCCTGGCAGGTCCCATCCGGCGTGCCGACAGGGTTGGCCTGGACGGGCCTTGGCCTCGTGCTTTTCATCTGGGCCACGACCGGCCTTCTGCAGGTTCCCCTCCACTCTCGTCTGCTCCACGGCTTCGACGCGGAGGCCCATCGCCGCCTCGTGCACTCCAATTGGCTCCGAACGGGGGCCTGGACGCTGCGGGCCGGCCTTGCACTGTGGATGCTCGGGCACGTCCTTCCCTGACGACCTACCGCCCCACCGTCAGCTTGCGGGTCTTCCAGTGAGACACGTTCTACGCAACACGAGAATGGATCCACTCACCCCACCGCCTCGACGTACTCGGAAGGGGGCTGTCCGAAGTGCTTGCGAAAGCTGCGGCTGAAATAGGAGAGACTACTGAAGCCAACCGCATAGGCAACCTCGCTGATCGTCCCCTCGCGTTCACGCAGCAGCCGGGCGCCATGCTCCATTCGCACCTCTTGGATGAACTGCGACGGCGTGCAATCAATCTGATCCTTGAGTCGCCGATAAAGCGTCGACCGGCTCACCGCCACGCTGCTCGCTAGCTGGTCGACACTGAAATCAGGGTCGGCCAGGTGTTCCTCAATCGCCTCGCGTACCTCGCGCACAAAAGCAGACTCGTTCGCCGTGGCCGTGGGAATCACGAGTTGCGGCGGATCGTCGTCGGCTCCCCTTTCTCCATCCCCCTCCGCCGAACCCCCTCCGTCCCCCCGTTGGTGCTGCAACTCCTCGCGAATGCGACGGCGAAGACGTCGACGTACGCTAATCATACCCGCAACACGAGCCCGGAGAACATCGGCATCGAACGGTTTCGCAATATAGTCGTCGGCCCCCGCCTCCAGTCCTTTCTGCTCGTGCGCGGATTCGGCCCGGGCTGTAAGAAGCACAACAGGGATGGACTCGGTGGTTGCCTCTTGTTTGAGCTCTTGCACCATCGCAAGGCCGTCCATTCCAGGCATCATTACGTCGGCCACGATGCAGTCGGGAAGTACGTCACGGGCCGTTTCCAGGCCATCGGCCCCATTGGCGGCCCCGACAACCGTGTACTCCGGCTCCAACACGGTGCGCACGTAGCGGCGCACGTCGGCATTGTCATCAACGACGAGGACAACCGGCGAATCATGGGTATCGGACTCCGAGCGGGAATTGGGGGAACCAGTCGCCTCGGGAAACGAGGCTCCTTCCGGCGGCGAGGCCTCTGCGGAAGACGAACCGCTGTCCTCTGTCGTTTTCTCCTCAGTAATGTGCTCGTCGGGGAGATGATCGGAGCCATGGGGAAAGCATACTGTGAAGGTGGCTCCCGCCCCCTCTTCGCTGTCGACCCGGATGGTGCCTCCGTGCAACTCTACAAGGTCGTTCACGAACGACAGTCCGATCCCGGCGCCCGCGCGTTCGCGAGATGCAACTGAAGATCCGGCCTGTTCAAACCGATCAAAGATGGTGTCCTTCTCCTGCTCAGGGATGCCGGGCCCCGTATCGGAGACGGCGACACTCGTTTCCGCATCGGCCCGACGCACCGTTATCGTGACCCGCCCTCCCTCGGGGGCAAATTTGATGGCATTGGTGAGTAAATTGCGAAGGATGTGCTCCAGGGCCTCTCGGTCCACGTACACCGGTGAATCCGTCTCGGCCGCCCCCTCCCTCTCCGCCTCAATCGTAAGTGTAAGCCCCTCCCGCTCGGCCAACGGTTTAACGGAACGCGCAATGCGAGCCGCCGCGCCCCCCACGTCGGTCGGACGCGCGTTGAGGTCGTAGCGGCCGGCCTCCATCCGGGACAGATCCAGAAGCTGGTCAATGAGACGCTGGAGACGATCGGTATTGCGTTCAGCCACTGCCAGCGGCGCCGGGTCCGGTGCATCGGACTGTCCGGAGAGGCGATCTCGCATCTGCTGTACGGGACCGCGAATGAGCGTGAATGGTGTGCGAAACTCGTGACTAACATTGGCAAAGAAGCGACTCTTCGCCGCATCCAACTCCTTCAAGCGCTCAGCCTGCTCGGCCAGCTGCTGTTTTTGAGACTCGATTTCTTCCGTACGCTCGGCGACCGTTTCTTTCAGCCGTCGCTGTCGCTGACGGAGGCGACGCGTACGCCACTGCACGGCCCCCACTACAAGCCCAAGGGCACACAGGCCGTAGAGGCCATACGCCCACCAGGTGCGGTACCACGGAGGGAGCACTGACACCGTGTATCGAGCCGTTTGGGTTGTGTCCCCGTAGGCCGTACGGGCACGAACCTCAAAGGTATACGTGCCTGCTGCGAGATTTGCAACGGTCTGCTCTGTCCGATGCGTCCAGGAAGACCAGTCGGCCGTGCGTCCGCGAAGTCGATACTGATATTTGACGGCCGCCGGACGCGAAAGGCTCGGCGTTCCATAACGAATCCGAAGACCGTTCTGCTCAGTGGGTAGGACCGGCCCGCTCGCCTGCCCTCGGAGGGACAGCGCCGAATCTGCCTCAAGGGTAGAGGCCTGCCGGATGCGCACGCGCGGCGGCATGGGCGAACGAGACGCCTCGGGCACGTACCGGATGAGTTCATCCTGCATCCCAAACCAAAGGGTCCGCCCCTGATCTTCTGTCCAAATCACATTCGCCATACGGGATTGGAGGCGATGCAGCCCCCCCGGCGTCCACTGCCACGTTGTGTCGCGCTGCGTCCAGCGGCCCGGCCCTCGGCTCGTAACCCCCCACGTTCGTCCCCGTGCGTCTTGCGTGAGGCGCGTGATGCCGTTGCGCTCGGCGGGCGGGACCTCCACCGACGCGATCGGGGCAAACTGGGGCGTCGGAGCAGAAGAGAATTTCATCAGACCGGTACTCGTGCCAAAGACGAGACGCTCGTTCCACCGCAGCGGATCGACCCGATCCGGCGGAAGACCATGCTCGGGACCAAAATGGTCCACGACGGTCGAATCGCCCTCAACGGGCATACGAATCCGGTATACCCCATCAAAGCTCGTCCCGACCCAGAGCGTGCCATTATCGGCTTCCGCAAGCGTGCGCGCCTCCGTATCAAGCTTCGGCACACGCATCCCAACCCGCCATCCCGTCTGGGTGCGCGTGATCGTCTGCACACCTCGACCGGTTGCCACATAGACTCGTGACGAGTCCCGTCGCGACCGGAGCAGACTGTATACATGATTTGCCTCCAAAAGCGGACGCATCGTCCCGTCCAGGCCCCGTACGCTGAGCCCATTCACCGTCCCGACAAGCAACTCTTTGCCCATCGAGAGCAGGGTCCAGCTCTGTGTATTGACGGCCGTCCTGGAAAATGTCGCCGTCGAGTCGTCCGACGGCTCCAGGCGGAACGTGCCCTCGAGGGTGGCAGCGTACAGCGTATCTCGGTGTCGCGTAATGTCCTCGACCGCCCCGTGTAGACCCACGGAGGCTCCATACTCCGTAAATGGGGCCGCAAGGTCGTAGCGCAGGAGCCCTCCGTCCATGAGTGCCCACAGCCCTCCCTCCCGATCAGCGTATACGCCGGGTACCGGCTGATTTCGTGCCCGCAGCCGCCGCCGGAGGTCGCCATCGGGACCCAACAAGAGCAGCCCCTTATCGATGGTCCCGATCGCGATGCTCCCATCGGGGCGCGTCGTCACCTTGCTGATCCACGCCGAACGGAGAAGGTCATCAGCAGTGGTCTCCAGGGACCGGAAGGTCCCTCCCTCCCGCACGAACATTTGCTCCGGCGTCCCGACAAGCAGGCCGTACCGCTCATGCCCCGTAACGTACGACACGGTTTTGTCGGCGAAAAAGGCCCCACCCGGCGCACGGCGAAGAGAATCTCCCTGTACAGTCATGAGGCCACGCCCGGGCACTCCGACGAAGAACGTATCGCGGGCGACCCCGCCCATATCGAACGCCACCGAGTCGGGCGCCCACGACTGCATTGTATTCGTGTCCGACTGCCAGCGAAAAAGACGACGATACGACTGAAAGTACACGCCCGTGCTCGTCGTCTCAGTCCGCCACACGTCCGTGAAGGTCCGGTGCGATTCAGGGACGTGGTCCAGCAGCGAAACGTAGCGAACCTGCCCGACAGAATCGCGCCGAAGCCGTCCAAAATCCCGCTGGGCCCCTACGTACACCCGTCCCTCTTCATCCGCCGCAATTGAACGCGCGATGCTCCGGTTCGCTGTGGGCACCGACTGCCAGGTATGGCCGTCGTAGACAAGTATCCCCCCGGTGTTGGCGACGTAAAAGACTCCGCTCGAATCCTGGGTCGCGTCCCAGTTTTGACGGTGGGCCCCGTAGGTGTCCGGATCAACGTACCGACGGAAAAGGTGTCCCGCCTCGGGGACAAAGTGGGCCCGGGACATTTCAGCCCGCGTTGTATCGGGACCCCCCTGACCCCAAGACGGGGTCGGTAAGAGAACGGGCAACAGAAACAGCCCGAGCACAACGACCAGTGCAGTCCTCCTGCTTTCCCCTCTCCTCGTTGGTCGACGACGTCTGGCCTCACGGACCATGACACTACACGACAATGGAAAGAGCGACAGCCCTTATCCTACAAAACCATTGCCTTCTTCGCCACCTTCTCCCTCACTGTGTAAAACTGAGCCCCATTTTCGTAATTTCTCCATTATAACTCAGTACACCTCTCCGACACTTCGCTGCGGACAGAGGAGAACTCCTAAGAGGGGCGCGTGGTGCTTCTCCAAACGAATCCAAACGCACGGGAACCCTCCCCCAGTAGAGGCAAAAGGCTGAGGAGCATGTAAAAAATTAAGCTTAAAACAGAAATAAAAAAAACATTCAGGAGGGCGTGCTCCCCATAGGTAGCCCACTCTCGTCCGACCATTTTTTGCAAGAGGGAACGGCGCCTTCGACGGCCAATTCGAGAATGACAGTCATTTTTGGACCATAGCCTTGGGTTTTCGGCTGCGGATCCAGAAACGCATCTTCTTTCTCGAATTGTGCCTCGTGCCATTGACCGTTAATGTCGTCCTGCCCATCCCACTCGACCGGGCCTACACGTACCACCTCCCCGATCCCATGACCGATGCGGCACAGGTGGGCTGCCGCGTACTCGTCCCTCTTCGCAACCGGCGCCTGACCGGCGTGATTGTGGAAGAGGGGCCGCCCGCCGACACGCTCGACTTCCAGGTTAAGGACGTTATTGACGTACTAGACGACGTGCCTGCCTGCACGTCGGAGTTGCTCGACCTTACAAAGTGGATTGCCGACTACTACGTTTGTAGCTGGGGCGAAGCGCTCAAAACCGCCCTTCCCGCCGGTACCACCGTCGAAAGCCAGCGCAAGATTCGTCGCACCAACGCTGATCCCGGCGACTGGACTGGGCACGACGTGGGACGTCTCGTCCTCCAAGATTTGCACGAGCACCCCACCACCACTCTCTCCGCTGTCCGCAAGCGGCTCGGTCCCGCCGTGCCGCTGAGTCTTATCCGCCGCATGGCCGCAGACGATGTGATCGAGGTCGAAACGACCCTCTCCGACGAAGCAGTCAGTGCCAAGACGGAGACCCACCTGCGATTCGCCCCGGCGTTTCAGCACCGCGAGGCCGCCGCCGATCTGATCGAGCAGCTACGCGGCCACAAACAGCAGGCCGTCATTCGTGCTCTCGCGGGCTTCCGAGAAGAAGGCGTGGCCGAACCGCGTCAGGCCGACGTGGTCGAGCGCGCCGATGCCTCCTACTCCACCATCCGCAGCCTCGTGGACAAGGGCATGATCGAAAAGGTCGATAAAGAGGTGATGCGCTCTCCCCTCGACGACCTCCCCGACCCGGAGCCGCCCCCCGACCACGATTTGATGGCGGACCAGCAGGACGCCCTCAACGCAATCACCGACGCCGTCGACGCTCATCGCTACGGGACGTTTTTGCTTCACGGCATCACCGGCAGCGGCAAAACGGAAGTCTACATCCGTGCCCTCATGGCCGTGCTGAAACAGGGTCGCAGCGGCATCATCCTCGTTCCCGAGATCGCCCTTACCCCGCAAACGGTGCAGCGCTTCCGTTCTCACTTTGGCGACCAGATCGCCGTCCTGCACTCGCAGATGAGTATGGGGGAGCGCTACGACGCATGGCGGCAGTTGCGCACCGGTCGGGCCCGGATCGCCATCGGCCCGCGCTCCGCCGTCCTGGCCCCACTCGACGACCTTGGCCTCATTGTCGTCGACGAAGAGCACGAAACCTCGTACAAGCAGTTCGACCCAGCGCCGCGCTACCACGCCCGGGATGTGGCCGTGATGCGGGCCCACCTCAACGAGGCAGTCTGCGTTCTGGGCTCGGCCACTCCCAGCCTAGAGAGCACGATGAACGCGCGCTGGGGCAAGTACGAGCGCCTGCCCTTGCCAGAGCGGGTGCCCGACTCGTCGGGCCGCACCGCCACGCTGCCGGAGGTGCGGGTGCTCGACCTCACCGTGCAGCGCAAGAAACATCAACTTGACGGGGCCCTCGCCGACCCGCTGCGCAACGCGATCCGACAACGAGTGGAACGGAATGAGCAAACCATTCTCCTCCAAAACCGCCGCGGCTTTGCTCCGGTGCTGGAGTGCGAAGACTGTGGATGGGCCCCGCACTGCGACGACTGCTCCGTAACCCTGACGCTGCACCGGGGCGGCGGACGCGGACAACTCCGCTGTCACTACTGTGGCCATGCCGCGCAGGTCCCCCGCCAGTGCCCACAGTGTGGCGGCCATGACATCAGCCAGATCGGCGTGGGCACGCAGCGGGTGGAGAACGAACTGGAATCGGTCGTGCCCGAAGCCACCGTCCTCCGCATGGATCGGGACACCACGAGCCAGAAGCATGGGCACCATCAGATCCTGCGACGATTTCGCAACGGTGCCGACATCCTGCTCGGCACGCAGATGATTGCGAAGGGACTCGACTTCAGCCGCGTGACGCTCGTGGGGGTGGTGGACGCGGACGTGGGCCTCCTCTTTCCCGACTTTCGGGCCGAGGAGCGCACGTTCCAGCTTCTTACCCAGGTGGCGGGGCGAGCGGGCCGAGCCGACCTTCAGGGCGAGGTGATCCTACAAACGCGCAATCCCGACCACTCTGCCATCCGGTACGCTACGTCACACGACTACGAGGGCTTTGCCGAAGAGGCCCTCGCCGAACGCCGTCAGTTAGGCTATCCCCCGTTCGGGCACGTAGCGACGGTCGAATTTCGAGGGCCACAGGAGGATCGCGTGGAGCGTCTGGCAGTGAACTGGACCACCACGCTTCGCACTCACGCCGGCCCGGTCGAGGTGATGGGACCGGAGCCCGCCTTTATCCAGCGCGTGCAGAAGCAACACCGCTACCGTACCCTGCTCAAGTCACGAAGCGGCGGGGCCCAGCCGCTCCAAACAGCTCTCCGCCGTTCCCGCAAAGCCGAGGGAACGCCCCCCAACGGCTACCACGTGGCCATCGACATGGATGCACTGGGACTACTCTAAGACGAATAGTGTTCGTGGAAGACGTGGATGCAGAGAGTTGAAGGAAATTGAGACCTCGAAATAATACGGCTTACCGAAGATCATTGTGCATCTGATACCTGCTGCCGAGAATGGGTATGCACTTTGCCGGAAGAGTTTCGGAACCAATGGGTCACGCAGCGCGCTTCGTGACGGACTTCCGTTTTGAATGGAGGAGAAGGGGGGCAAAAGCCCATCGATCCTCCGAAGACAGTATTACTTCGAAACGCTGAACCTTCGTTTTTAATAGCCCCACTCGTTCTAATTGGCGAACAATCCTGCGATTCCCTGTCAGTATAGCGCGAAGGCTTTTGTCTCATCCATCTACTCCGTCCTATGCCCCCCGTCGTATTCGTTGCCCTCGGCGGTGCCTGTGGCGCACTCGCCCGCTACGGCGCCGGCCGCCTCGTCGCCTCGCTGGTCGAGCATCCGTTTCCCTGGGGTACCTGGACGGTCAACCTGCTCGGATGCCTGCTTATCGGCATGACGGTGCCGCTCTTCGGAGCGCTGAGTGGAGCCGAGCGCGCACGGTTCTTTCTCGTCGTTGGCTTTCTCGGGTCATTCACGACCTTCTCCACGTTCAGCCTCGACACAATGGCCCTCTGGAGCAGCGGCCACGGCCTGCTGGGCCTCGCCAATGCTGTGGGAAGTCTCGCCTGTGGCCTCGTCCTAGTGGCCGTAGGACGTGCGTGTAGCGCCTGGCTCCTCGGTCTGTAGCCGCCACAAAAAAAAGCCGAAGCCCAACGGATTGAATCCGCTAGGCCTCGGCTCTATTGCTCCGAATCTCAACAAGACTCGGTACGCAAACCGTCAACTCCGGTCTCGACTAGTAGCAGGCACGCTGGGGGGGGTCGGGTGCTGAATTACACGCTGTGTTGCGTACGGCATTCAGCAGCCTGAGCACAATCCACAAGCCAGCGTTCTACCCGACCTGCCCCCCCCGTCCCACTAGCGCGGAGCGGGAAATGTAGTCGACAGGCGGCCCCACCCGGGATGCGCCGTCTGCTGACCGTCTTCCGTCACGTAGGCCGGGTTCCACTTCGTCTGCGTGGCCGCCTTCATGACGATGGCGTCGAGGATGGGGTGCGTGCCGTCAATAACCTCTACGGCGTCGACCTGCCCGCTCGCCGTCACGTGGAGTTGAATTTCCACATCCCCGCTGTTCTCCTCAGTGCGGAGACTGTCCGGGTACGGAAGGCCGGTGATGCCCTCTTGAATGGCCGGCTGCTCGTAATGCTCGTCGATGGCCTTGAAAGCCGCGGACTTGTGCTTATCGAGCAGCTTCTGCTTAAGCTTGCCACCCTGAACGGCATCGCTGCCCAGCTCCACATTTTCGAGCTCCGGCACAGCATACGTCTCAAAGAGAGAGTCAACAATGGTGGGATTGCTTCGATAGAGCTCCACCAAGCTCCGCTTAACGGCTTTTTGAAACTGTTCCTGGGTAATCGAGCCCCCACTCAAAGCAAACTCTTCGTCGAGAATGCCCATTTTCGACAGGCTCTGCATGTTTTGAAAGACCTGAGACGTATCAACGCCTTGCTTCCACATGCGGGCCTGGTTGCCCTCCCAGCCCGAGGGCGGCGCGGCAGGATTTCCACCGCCGCCCCCACATCCAGCAAGGGCAAGAAAAAGGCCGATGAGTGTGGGGACAATCCAGCGTGGTGCAACCATGAGCGTATAGAATCAGTGGTAGTAGATCGAATGACAACGCCGAGCGGCCAACCATCGTCGGGCCGGTCGCAATGGGTCGTCAGCAACGGTTGTAACTACTCAATCAGTACGGGCGTGCCGACCTCCACAATGGTCCAGAGCGTATTCATGACCTGATTCTCCACAGCAACGCAGCCCTGCGTCCAGTTGGTCTCCCCCCCGGTTCCTTCGCCGTGAATTTCGATCCAGCCTCCGAGTTTGGTATTCATCGGTGGCATCTGTGCCCGTTCTTGGGCCTGCACAATGGCCTCATACTCGCTTTGGGAGATGAGCCCCTGCTTCAGCCCCCGCTCGGCGTCGGCGGTAGTAGGATAGTTGAGAACGAGCGCCTTGTAAAATTCGCTCTGTGGTTTTTTGGCGACGACGTAGAACGGCCCCTCCGGTGTACGCCAGTGATCTCGTCGGTCGGGGGACCCCCGTCGAATCTTGTCGGCGTACGTGTTGTACCCGATGTCCATCTTGTAGGTCTCAACGAGGCGCGGCCCGCGATACACGTGCAGCTGTCCTTCTGCCTTTGAAATTCGGATCCAGACGTTGGACAATGCCGGAGCGGGCACGTAGCCGGTGCGCCCGCCGTCGGTTCGCACGCGGCACCAGTTCTGTTCGCACCCAAGACGACGAAGGGGCGTGCGAATGGGCAACTGCATGACGGGCGCCGTGGAATCGGAGCGGTTGTACAGGGTGGCCCCGCTTCCCACGACGTGCGCAAGGGAGGCGATGTCTGTCTCTTCTGCCCCCACCAGGGCAGCATTTTGAAATGGCGACGTCGCGCGCGCCTCCTCTGGAGCCGTCGCCACCGATCGCTGCGCAGAAGCGGGACGCCCGACTCCCATCATCGCTAGGCCAAGGAGAAAAACGCCGGTTGTGCGAATCCAAAAAGCAGGGGCCATGACGAAGAGTGCTGCGTGCAATACGGTAACAGTATTTGTTGCCAAAGCTCAATTTCTAGCGTATGGGAATGCCCTCCCACAAGCAAGATAGGGACTTCTCGCTGCAAAAGGAAGTTTGAACGCCGCTGCCGTCATCCTTCGTTCAGGTCGAGGCAGTGCTGGTACGCCTCCAACGTCCCGTCGAGCACCGTGCCATCGGTAACGTGATCCACAGCTTTGAGCACCTCCTCGTCGGCGTTGGCCGGGGCAAAGGACGTACCGACCGCAGAAAGGGCACCAAGATCGGAATCGGTGTCGCCGATATAGGCCACCTCCGCCATTTCAACCCCCAGATGCTCGGTCAGCCACTCCAGGCCGTTCCGCTTCGTGATGCCCGGCGGCACCACGTCGACGGACACATCCGTCGAGAAGACGCGAAGGTCCGGCACGCGCGCCTCTACGAATCGCTCCGTCTCCGCGCGCGCCTCTACGATCTCGTCAGGGTCGGGAGAGATGATGCCGGCCTGCGTCCGCTTGGCATGATCGATCGACATCTTGCTGCCGGGAATGCACTCGGTCACGAACCAGTGGTGCACCTCTTCGACCTCCGTCGCGATCTCGTCGGTAAACCGGGGATTCCAGGTCGTCTGGGCCTCGACCGGATCGAAGCGCCCGCCGCCCCCCTCAAACAGCACCGGGACCGTCAGGTCCAGCGCCTGTGTCATCGCCTCAACGTAGGGATAGGGCCGTCCGGAGCAGATCGACACGGCAGGGGTCGGGTGCTCGGCCGTAGGCCGCCCGGCCTCGGCCGCATGGCGCTGGAGCGCCGCCAGTCCCTCCAAGTCATATCCGGTATAGGGTTGGGCCAGGCAGCCGTCAATGTCGGTGACGAAAAGCTTGATCATGAAGACGGGAATGACAGATCATCAAAGCGCGGAGTCGTCCTGCCGGGACGACGTTACTCTTCCTCTTCCACTTCCTCCGCAAAGGAATCCTCCATTGCCTCCACAATCTGGTCAGAGATGCCCATGCTGGAGAAGCCCCCGTCGTGATAGAGCGTCTGCATGGTAACCATGCGCGTGAGGTCGCTGAGGAGCGTCACGGCGTAGTCGGCACACTCGTCGGCGCTGGCGTTGCCGAGGGGCGACACACGCTCGGCAAACTCATACATCGCGTCGAAGCCCTCAATGCCGGACCCGGCTGTGGTCTTCGTCGGGCTCTGCGAAATCGCATTGATGCGAATGTCGCGCTCGCCCAGCCGGTAGCCGAACGAGCGGACGATGCTTTCCAGCAGCGCCTTGGCGTCGCCCATCTCCGAGTACTTCGAAAAGATGCGCTGCGCGCCGATGTAGGTCATGGCCAGAATGGACCCGCCGTCGGCAATGGCCTCAGTGTCGAGCGCATGCTTGACGATGCGATGCAGGCTCACGGCCGAGACGTCGAGCGTCTGCTCATACCAGTTGTAGTTGAGATCTTCGTACGGCACGTCCTTCCGTACATTCACGCCCATGCCGATGGAGTGGACGATGAAGTCGATCTGTCCGTACTCGTCCTTGACTTCTTCGAAGAGCGCCGCGATCTCCTCCTCGTCGGTGGCGTCGGCCCAGATGATGGAGCTCCCGGTCTCGTCGGCCAGTTCGTCGAGATCCCCGAAGCGGCGAGCGACGGGGGCATTCGAGAGCACAAAGTCCGCACCCTCCCGATCGCAGGCCTGCGCAATGGACCAGGCAATGCTTTCCTCGTTGAGGGCCCCGAAGATAACGCCGGTCTTTCCGTCGAGCAGATCGTGTCCAGCCATGGTAGAAAATTGGTCGCTTAGAAAGTTGAAAGACGAATTGCGGGTCGGTCGTGAAAATATGGGCTCGGGCCCCGACGGGGACTCCCTCTACAGTCGCACGTCCTTCATGGAAGACAGATGGGCGAGGAGAGAGCGATGCACCGAGCCGTTGGTCGCACAGACTTGCTGATCGAAGAGGGGCGCGAGGCCGCTGCCGTCGTCGCGGTAGTCGGTAATCCGCCCCCCGCCCTCCCGTACGAGCACAATGCCCGCCGCCACGTCCCAGGGCGACAGTCCCGTTTCAAAGAAGCCATCGAACCGTCCACAGGCCAACCACGCCAGATCGACGGCCGCCGCCCCGTGCCGACGCACACTTCGTGCGTCCCTCAGGATCGTCCCCAGCACGTCCAGGTACTGCTCGGTATGCTCAAAGCGGCGGTACGGAAAGCCCGTCGCCAAAAACGCATCCGAAAAGTCAGATGTGTCTGACACGCCTGCAGGGGCTCCGTTCCGCTGCAGGCCGTGTCCCGCCACAGCAGTAAAGAGTTCGTCGTGCGAAACGTCGAGCACAACCCCACTCACCAGAGCATCGTCCTCCTGCAGCGCGATACTGACGGCGTAGGGGGGAACCTGATGCATGAAGTTTGTCGTGCCGTCAATTGGGTCCACGATCCAGCGCCGCCCGTCTACGGACTCGGAATATGCATCCGGCCCGGATCCCTCTTCCGCGAGCACCGGGACCTCTGGGGTCGCGTCATTGAGCGTTTCCAGGATCGCCTCCTGCGCCGCTTCGTCGGCTTCGGTCACGAAGTCGTTCGTGGTCTTCGCACGCACCCGGTGGTGTTGCCCCACATATTCTCGGATGACCGCCGCCCCGCGCCGGGCCGCCGCCACGGCCACTTCGAGCACAGCGTCATACGGCGAATTGTGTACAGGTTGGTTCATGCGCAAGGCGGAGTGTCATTCGTCCGAGGATCGAAAATCGGCGTGCTGTGCCGACAGGGGCGAAGACTTCACGAAGCCGGTTTGGGAAACCGAAACTTTTGGTCCGGTTCTGGCTAGCGGTACATCCCGGTCTGTCGCAACCACGGAGGTCCATTGATTCTTTTCCTCCCCCTTATATCGTGGGGGCGACCCGGATGTGCTGCGTCCAAACATATAAATCGACGGCCAGTGATGCATCCGCCACGGTCCGAACACGCTCGTTCTTTACACATCCTCGTGGCGATGCTCCTTCTTTCGGGCAGCCTTCTCGGCTGCTCCTCATCGCCTCGCCCGACCTCTCCGTTTCTGCCTGCCGATACGATCGCGACCACTGTTGATCGCGACTCGGCACTCGCCGTACTGTCCTCAATGCGCCGGACGGCCTTCGACTCGGCCTTCACGGCCCTGAACGAGTACGCCGTCACGCGCTCCGTGCGCACCGAACAGATGGATCCCTCCGGGGCCGTCACGGCAATGCAGTCGTACGTGCTTCGCTACCCCCCTGGTAGTGGACAGGGTACCATTCAGGAACGCGACTCGATGGGCACGTTCCGAAGCGGCGGAATTCTGGAATGGTCGACCCCGGCCCAGACGCCCACGGCTCGTCCCAGCAACGTAGCCGAGCAGGTGCTCTCCGACGAGCCGGCCTTCATCGAGCCTCGCACCCGAGAGGGCTACCGGTACGCCCTGCGTGCCGACACGCTCCGAGGGAAAACGCCGGTGTACCTGCTCGAAGCCTTCGCTCGGAACCAAGGAACGGGACGTGATCAAAGTGTGCGGTACGTGCGCCTCGTGCTGCATCGCGGCACGCGCGAGCTGATTGGGCTCCGGATGGTGCGCGCCGGTCGAGTGCTGCTCTTTGAGGAAAACAGCCGGATGAGCGTGCGTCTTCGGCGTGCGCCCGACGGGCAATGGGTGCCGCACGTGACTCGGGTTCGCGCCCTGGTGGACGTCCCATTCCGTACGCCCCGCCAGTTCCGTACGGCGTCGGACTACTACGCGTACGAGTCGTCCCCGGCGTGAGCGGCACCGGCTCAACGAAGGGCTCTGCCCCCTCGCTCCTACCTTCCGTGTGGCATCGTATGCTGCATGGAAACGATCCGGAAAATGCTGGTTTTATCTCGCTTCTATCCACCGACGATGTTCCCCAATGCCACTTCCGCTCGTCAATGACGTGCAGACGATGCTCGACACCGACCGCTTCGGGCAGTCGATGCGCGGGTTCAAAACGGTGGGCTCCACCAACACGGAGGCCGCCGATTGGGCCCGCAACGGCGCGTCGGAGGGAAGCGTGATTGTTACGGAGTACCAGTCGGAGGGGCGTGGCCGGCACGGTCGTACCTGGAACGCGGAGAAGGGACAGAACCTCATGTTTTCGGTCGTCCTCCGTCCGGCGCTGGACGCCGACCGGTTGGGGCTCATCACTGTGGCAGCCAGCGTGGCGGTAGCGGAGGCGATCGATGCCTTCGTATCGCCTCATCGGGCTGCCCTCAAATGGCCAAACGACGTATTGCTTGAGGGGCGAAAGACGTGCGGTATGCTTCTGGAATCATCTATTTCGTCGCCCCAAAACGCCGAGGTCGTGATTCTCGGGGTGGGCCTCAACGTAAACCAGACGCACTTCGGCAAGGACCTTGCCGAAACGGCAACGTCGCTCCGCCTCACGACGGGCCGCGCCGTACCACGTGCTCCTCTGTTTGCTCGCCTCTTGGATCGACTGGAAGTCCGGTACGACGCCATACAGGCCGGGGATGACCCGTCCGTGCGCAACGCCTTCCACAAGCGCCTCACCCAACACGATGACCCAGTGACCTTCCAAGTGCCGGACACAGGTCGTACGGTATCCGGCGTGGTCCGCGGCATCACCAACACGGGGGCGCTTCGCCTCGACACTGCCGACGGCCCAAAAGTCGTCCACGCAGGGGACGTAACGACACGACGGGAAGCATAACTGCCTCCCCCAGGCTCCCCATCGTGGAGCACAAACACGCCTCCCCCACGAATTCGCACTCGGGCATGCTTCTCGCGCTCGACATTGGAAACAGCGCCGTCAAGGGCGGCCTGTTCAACGACACTGAGCTCGTCCACGTCTTCACGGTATCGACGAATGAGGAGGACCTCCCTGCCTCTGACGCCGACGCCTGGACGCGCGCCCTGCGCCCCCACCTTCGCACGGCCTCCATTCAGCAGATTGGCCTTGCCTCGGTCGTCCCCTCCACCGCCCGTGTCCTGACAGAGGCCCTTGAACGCCTCACACAGGCCCCGATCGCACGGATCCGCCCCAACATGCCCCTTCCATTCACGATGACGTATGAAACGCCCGACACGCTGGGCGCCGATCGATTGGCGGCAGCTGCGGCAGGATGGGTACAGTACGGCCGGTCGGCCTCGTCCCCCCAGAGCATACTCGTCGTAGACGCGGGCACCGCGGTGACGTGTGAAGTCATCCATCGCGACGGCATCTACCAGGGCGGCGTGATTGGGGCCGGCCCCGCCCTCGTCCGCAACGCCCTGCAAAGGGACACGGCCCAGCTCCCGGAGGTGCCCCTCTCGCTGCCCGAAGACCTAGTGGGACAGTCCACCCAGTCCGCCCTGCAAAGTGGCATCATGTGGGGACTGGTCGACGGCGTACGCGGAATGATTTCTCGTCTTTCAACCTCCCTTCCGGACCCGCCCCGCATCATTCTGACGGGCGGATGGAGCGCACTTCTAGCTCCTCACCTCGACCGCGTCGACCACACCGCCCCTCATCTCGTCCTGGAGGGCATTCGCATTCTGGGAACCGGGGCCGTGGACTGATGAGCGCGCCTACGCTTCCTGCTCTACCCCCGAGAGCAAATCCTGAATTCGGGACATCACCATCTGAATGGCCACGCGGTTGTGCCCCCCACGCGGGATAATCACGTCGGCCTCCCGCTTTGAGGGCTCCACAAATTCGAGGTGCATGGGGCGCACGGTGCGCTCGTACTGCTCTAGGATTCCCTCGATGGAACGATCCCGTTCCTCAAGGTCCCGGCGAATGCGGCGCATGAGCCGAATGTCGTCCGCCGCGTCTACAAAAATCCGGATGTCCATCCGCTCTTCCAGCAGCGCCTCAGCCAGCACCAGAATGCCTTCGATGATGATAACAGGCCGCGGCTCCACGGTCTCCGTTTCCTCTCGGCGCGTGTGGGTGGTAAAATCGTACACCGGCTTTTCAACAGCCTCTCCCGCAATGAGGCGATCAAGGTGCTCGCGCATCAGGTTCGTTTCCAGCGCGTCGGGATGATCAAAATTGAATTGCCCCCGCTCCTCCGGGGGAAGATGGGACAGGTCCTGATAGTACGCGTCGTGGTCGAGGACGGCTATTGGATCGGCGCCAAACTCCTCAATGATCTGTTCCAGCACCGTGGTTTTTCCAGACCCCGACCCGCCCGCAATGCCAATGACAACCGGCAAATCCATAACTATGCGCGCGCTGGGGATGAGGCAAAAATGTCCATGGGCGTGCTCGGCCGCCCGGGGCTAGCGACTCGACACAGGCAACGCCGACGAACAACAGCCGGCAGACTCTGCAGTCTCGTCAGTGCCCACTGCAAGCGTGAGGAGCCCTATTCCTGCACCATTACGATCGACCACGTCTTCGTCTCCTCGTCGTAGGTAGAGGCCGCCTCATCGAACGAAAGGTCGTCCGACTCCTCCTCCGCCCACTCGCGCAGATCCTCCATCTCCTCGGCGGTCTCCTGCACGATGAAGTTTACGAATTGCCCGCGTTGCACCTCCAAGTCCTCGCCGGTAATCTCCACGCGTTCCCCTTCTTCCTCACGCTCGAAGGTCACCTCCACCCGCGCCTCGTAGGTGTGCTCATCGGTCCACGCATTGCGGTGCACCTCAGGCAACAGGTCCCACACCCAACGGTCTTCGAGGCTATCGTTGAGGATGGGACTCACCACCGGCCGCCAATAATCAGCGACCGGTCCAAGGTCCGGAATCGACGCTTTCATTCCGAGCTGGTAGTTCGGAATGAGATCGTCGGGCCGGAGCAGCCCGAAGAGGCCCGACAAAATGACCCCGTTTTCCAAAAGGCGGCGCTGCGCTCCCGTCGGGAGATTCGCAAAATCCATGGCGGCGTACATGACGCCGGGACTATACCGGTCGAGAGCCGACATGAGCGGAGCGTCATAAATCTCGGAGTTGACCCGAACGGCCTCTTCGAGCTCGTAGCCCTCAAGCCCAAACAGGTCCGCAAGGGCGTCCTCTTCTTCTTCGTCAATCACCTCTTGCAACGTATCGATGAGCTCTCGACGCTCCGGATTGAGGTCATCAAAATAGTTAAACGTCCCGGACGTTCGGTAATCGAACATGTCTGGGGCGAAGGGATTGCCTCCGGGTTGCTTGCGATCGGCCGGAGACAGAAGAACAGTGAGGTTCGGCATGTAGGCGGGAGGCGATCAGTAGACGTGCGAGTAATGGAGTAGAGGGGTGCCGTTGACACGCGGGAGCAACAGCGTTAGTCGGTATCACCATTTTTTGCCGACGCAGCGCTCTGCTTTCGAAGCTCTTCTAGCAGGGCGTCAATGTCGTCGCGAATGTGGTCGGCCCGGGCCTGTGCATCAGCCACAAGTTCCTCTCCCGACTGGTCGGCTCCCCCTTTCGGGGCTGATTCCAGAAAGCGACGGAGGAGGTCTTCTGTCTGGGCGGCCAAGTGCTCAAGCTGGTAGGCGAGCCGGCGACGCGTATCGGGGCCGCGCTGGGGCGCGAACATCATTCCGAGCGTAAACCCGAGGGCGCCCCCGGCCAGGGCACTCCATAGCCCGACGTGTACGGTGCGTTTTCGTGACGTATTCTCCATGGAGGTCGTATGGTATTGGACGAAAGAGCCCGTGAAACATACCTCTAAACGTACCGAGCGAGTAGAATCCGGTTTCTCGTTGCAGTCGGGACCGTCGCAATCTGCAAGAAGCATCGCTGCTCTTTCTCGGGGATGCCCTCCGGACCGAGAAAGCACCTCCCCCACGCGAGGGAGAAGGGAATCGCACGGCTTGACGTATCTTTCGACGGAACCGCTTTGAATGTTACCGACCTCGTACGTTTCTTGCAACATGCTCACGCGAAATGTACGAGTCCTTTCCGTACTGCTTACTGAAGCCTCGAGCTTCGTAGCCGTGCACGGATCTGTTTTGGCGCCTCGTACGCCTCGCCACGAGCGAACAGGCCTGCCTCCTTGCATTGTCGGATGCCGCCTCCACACTGCTCCGGCCTTGGGGACAGTTCCTGTAACGCCTCGTGTCGCCGTACGAGCCCGGCAGATCGGTGCCGCACCGCCGGCTCCCACTGACGACGCGTCCTTTCATGCATGACACTCCTTTTCCCGTCCACGAGACGGGTGACTTTCAGTATAACGACGAAGGGCCGAAGGATTCCCCAGTGCCCCCCATCGTGCTTTTGCACGGCATGCTGGGTGACCTGAGCAATTGGGTCGATACGGTGGATCGTCTTTCCAACAATGGATATCGGGTCTTGGCTCCGATTATCCCGGTATACGACTTTCCGATTTCGGAAACGGGCGTGCCCCGCCTCACCCAGCACGTGCACGAGTTTGTGGAGGCCATGGGCCTCGATCGCACAATTCTCGTGGGCAACTCTCTGGGAGGACACATCGCTCTGCTCTACGCCCTTGACCACCCGAATCGCGTAGAAGCGATGGTCCTGTCCGGCTCGTCCGGCATCTACGAAACGACCATGGGGACCACCTTCTTCAAGCGGCAGGATCGGGAGTTCATCCGTGAACGCACCGAGATGACCTTCTACGACCCGGAGCACGCCACCGAGGAGCTGGTCGACGAAATGTTTGCGATCGTGAACGATCGCCCCCGCGCCCTCCGGCTGCTCAAGATTGCTCGCTCGGCCGACGAGGAAACGGTGACCGATCAGCTTTCTGAACTCGAGATGCCGACGCTCCTGATTTGGGGTCAGGACGATGTCATCACGCCCCCGGATGTGGCCGAGGAATTTCGTGATCGGATGCCCAATGCCCGTCTTCACTTCATCGAGGAGTGTGGGCATGCCCCTATGATTGAACACCCGGAGGCGTTCAACAACCTGACGCTCGACTTTCTGAGCGAACGGGCCGAGTTGACCCACGCCCCGTCGCCCTCCAACCGATAACCTCGGATGGCAAAGACGGGCCCGTGGATGTCCACTACCCCCAACACCTGTGTGGAGCAGCCCACGCCGCTCGATGGGGGGCTCCGAAGTATGGGACGTCACGCCCCATCTATCGACGACTGGCACACCTGTTGCCGCTCGTACGACCACGGTGGTGAGCCTGATTTTGGGTTCACACTGTCCCCGGGGACCTGTAGCACCACGGGGGCCTCCGTTTCGGCCGGGCAGGTGCGTCCTCTGGGTGAGCGCGCCTGTCCGGCATCTTTATGTCTCCCGCCTCCGTACGCCAGCGAGATGAAGCCTCTTTAAGCTTCACGTTATATTTTCCTGCCTCAAGTGTCTATGGGGACGAACGGCGCAATGACGTCTCGACCGAGACGTCGTCCCTGCTCTTCTCCTTTCCCATCCCGGACCAGGGATACACTTCCGTTCTGAGACGTATCCGTACAGGCAACAGAGGCATCGCCCTCAATTGCACTCCCTTTCCTAACTACGCTTAGTACCATGGCACGCGGTGTCAACAAAGTCATCCTCATTGGCAACCTCGGGCAGGAGCCCGAACTGCGATACACCGGCAGCGGCACGGCCGTCTGCAACATGCGGCTGGCCACGAACGAATCGTACACCAACCGCGACGGCGAAGAAGTCCAGAAAACGGAGTGGCACAACGTCGTGGCCTGGGGACGACTCGGCGAGGTCTGCAACGAATACCTGGACAAGGGGTCGCAGGTCTACTTCGAAGGCTCCCTCCAGACGCGCTCCTGGGAAGATCGCGACGGCAACACTCGCTACACCACCGAGGTGAAGGCCCGCGAGATGATGTTCCTCGACAGCAACCGGCAGGGCGCCCCAGACGGCGGCTTCGATCAGGAGCAGGGCTACCAGGACGACGACTTCGATCAGCGCCCCCCTCAACAGCAACCGGCCGGACCGGGTCCGAAGCAATCCGGCCAGGGAGGACAATCTGGCGGAGGACAATCCGGCGGGAACGACGAGGAAACGTTCGAGCCGGACGATGAACTCCCGTTCTAGCTCACCTCCCCGACGTTTTGCCCCCAGTGGAACGCCGAAGGAGCGCCCCGGACGGCCGGTCGCCCCTTCGGCGTGTTCTGCTTTCGCCCCGATGACGGCGGCACTCTACAGCCCAAGCCGGTTGGCCGCGTATTGCGCCGCCGCTTTTACGTCTGCAGTGCGTCCATCTTCCAGGTGCTGGCGCACCTGCGCGGCATAGCCCTCCATTTGTGTGTATCCAATTGCCCAGAGGAGCGACGCAGACTGCACCGGATCGTTCCACCCGTCCTGAATGGCCGTCTGGACGACCGTTTGCGCAGACTCGTCGATCTCATCGGTATTGGCGAGATGAAGAAGGATCGCAAAGGCCAGCTTTCGCTCGGACGCTGTTCCCGCAGCGGCCTTCTCCGCATACCAATTGGCCTGCTCTCCGTGCGCCCCCCCTCCCACGTAGTCGCGAATGGCCTCGGCAACCGGAGCAGAATGCCCCCCCTCATTGAGCACGCGAGCATAAACGGTCGTCACGTCCGCTCGCGTTTCCTTTCCCAAAAGGCTCGCAAGCGTCCGGAGGGCGTCTGCCCGTGCCGTTGGCCGAAGGGCAGTCTCACGCGCTGCCTCCCCGAGCAGAGACACGCTGGCCGCCGGCAATTTGCGCTGAACCGTCAGTAGATCGGTGACGGCACGCTGGAGGGCAAAAGACTGGCCCGCGAGAGTGTCGAGGGATGGCAGCATGTCTTCTGTCACCCGCGCATTGCCGAGAAGAGCGTCAACGGCCTGTGCCCGCACACTGTCGGAGGCCACCGTCAGAAGCCCGGCCGCGCCATCCGGTACGACCCGATTACGCTCAACCAGCTGAACGCGACGCCGGTACTCGTAGCCTTCACTGTCAAGAAGGGCCGTGCGAAGCAGTGGTCGTATGCGATCGCTTCCGGCCCACTCAACCGGTTCATGATACGGACCGCGTGGGCTCGGGGTCGTCCCCCACCAATCGTCCTCCGTCCATGTCGCCGCCTCCTTGTGGTAGAGGCGTGCCAGCCCTCCAATCACTTGCCGCCGCGTGAAGGGATCCGGCGTGCGGTCCAGCACCTTCCGCAGTCCCTCGACCGTCTCGTCCCGATGCAATCGCACGAGCACCTTCATTCCGCCCCGAATGAGGCCGGGCGAGCCGTGTCGCACAGCCCGGAGGGCAGCCGACACGGCCTCAAGCTCAACCAGCGTCCGCACGGCCACGTGCGAGACCGTACGATCGGGATCGGCCACAAGTGGCACGATGTCGCCTGCCGCGCCCGAAGCCCCTAGCCGAGCCAATCCATTCACGGCGTGAAGACGCACCCGTGGATCCTCAGCAGAAAGCGCCTTGACGAACGGCGCCGTCGACACGGCATCGGTCTGCGGCCGTCGGTCAGCAAGGGCGCGAAGGGCAAATTCGCGAAGTTCCGGATCCCCTGTGAGCTCCATGAGCACCGCGTGGCTGTCGGCTCCTTGCCACTGTTTCAGCGTAAAAAGCGCCGCTACCCGTACGTCCGTCGGCCCGTCTTCTCGGGCCAGGGCCGCCACCTCTTCGACCGCATCCGGGGTGGGGGATCGACGCAACAGCTCCCGCTGGGCATGCAAACGAAGACGACTGTGCTCCCCCGCAAGCACCGTCAGCAACTGCTTCGTGCTCGCCTCCTGAAAATGAGGAACCCTCGGCGGATCAGCATCCTTCCGGCCTAGTCGAACGATAAAGCCCACATCCTCCCCGGCGTACGTAAAGCTTGCCCCCATCCAACTGCTCACATAGAGATTCGAGCGTCCGTCGATCGTCAGGTCGGTCGGCTGGGGCATCC
Source organism: Salinibacter sp. 10B (assembly GCF_002954405.1). Lineage (NCBI taxonomy): Bacteria > Pseudomonadati > Rhodothermota > Rhodothermia > Rhodothermales > Salinibacteraceae > Salinibacter > Salinibacter sp. 10B. The sequence continues at coordinate 1,818,374 of NZ_MQWC01000004.1, forward strand.
GCAGAACAAGCTCCTGCGTCGGCTCGTAGCTCGCGCCCTGCGCCGTGAGCTGGTGTCGGAAAACCGCGCTCCGTCCCCAATCGACGGTGTAGAGCGACTGCTGAAGCGAATCGGGCAGTCCGGGAGCATCCACGTAAAGAGCCCCGGTGCCCGACCCTCCCCCGTAGTCCGCCAGGGGCGGTTTCACCTCATCGGCGAAGTGGTGAAACTGGCTTGGGTACCCGAAGTGGGCCTGCGGCACCACGTGTTGCAGGCGCGTGCGCCACCGGTACCCGTCGTTCGTATTCCCGCGCACAAACCCGTCAAGCGTGGGATTGAGGGCGATGTCATAGGAATTGCGGAGCCCCGTCGCATAGATTTCCAACTCCGATCCGTCCGGCCGCACGCGAACGATTCCGCCCCCTCGGTTGCTGATCTGCCGTCCATCCGTCCCGGTCGCGTTCAAAAAGCCGTAGTCGCCGACGGAAACGTAGAGCCACCCGTCAATGCCCATCTGCATGCCGTTGGTGGTGTGGTCTGCCCCCCGAAAGTCGAGCCCAAAACCCAGTCCGTCTACCAGGGTCTTGCGACGATCCGCTACCCCGTCGCCATCCGTATCCGTGAAGGCCGTGAGCGTCGGCGGGTGCATCACGTACAGGGTGTTCCCGTCGTAGACGAGGCCGCGGGGGCTGTCCAGGCTGTCAACGAACACCGAGTAATGGTCGGCCTGCCCGTCGTTGTCGGTATCCAGTACTTTCAGAATCTCGCCGCGGCCTGGCTTGCGGTCCAGCGAGCCGTTTCGATCTACCCCGACGAACAGATTCCCCTGTGGGGTTGCGGTGATGGCAGCGGGGTAGTTGACTTCCGGGGGGGCAGCGAAAAGCGAAAGCGTCAGCCCCTCCGCCCCTTGTACCAGGCGCGTTTTTTGCTCTACCTCGTTCGTAGAGAGATCGATGGGACGCGCCTCGGATGGCACCTGAGCCTGAACGGGCAGGCAGACCGCCCCTCCAACAACGATGAGCGCGATCGAGAAGAAGTGGTGGAAACGAGTCAAAGGAGAAGGAGTCGTCAATGCAGGGAAAAGAGGACCGTCCTCAAGTGAGCGGATTCCCCCAACGGAAGCCCCCGTACCCGTCAAACTTGAGTCGGCCCGGTAAAATCATCATTCTCAGTATTGATCCCTCCTCTTTTCCTTCCTCGCCTGCGTCGGGACTTCCCCCACCGGGCCGCCCGGTTTCTTTCCGAGCTGTCATTCTCCGTGTTCGTATTGCCAATTTGTTTCAGTTTCGTTTGCAGATCCCCGACGCACGCTTGATCTTTTATTGTTCTCGCCCGTTACGGCAGCACCTACACAATCGACGGCTACGGTTTATTCCCTGCGGGACCCCGTAGCCCTGCTGTTTCGCTGAGACCCTCCCCGTGTCATGAGCATTGCCTCGTATTTGTCCGAAGAGCTTGGTGCCTCGGTCGAGTTTGAAACGTTCCGGGACGCCTTTCGCGAGAAGCTGCGCACCGTCTTTTCCCAGCGGGCCGACTTCAACGAATTAAGTACGCAGCGGGGGCTTCCGCCCTTTGTGATGCGCGAGATTCAGTCGCTCACCCCTCTCTCGGTCTTTATTCCGGAGGAGTACGGCGGACGGGGAGGACACGTCCACGAGTGCCAGGCCATTCTTGCCACCGCCTCCTACGAGTCGCTCGCGCTCTCGCTCACCCTCGGCATCAATGGCGCGCTCTTTCTGCAGCCCCTCACCAAATACGGGCACGAGGCCATTAAAGGCCCGGTGTTCGAGCGTTTCATTGAGGACAAAAACATGGGCGGGCTCATGATCACCGAGCCCGACTATGGCACCGATGCCCTCAACATGAAAACCTCCTACACCAAGGAGAACGGGACCTATCATGTGGAGGGCACAAAGCACTGGGCCGGCCTCACCGGCTGGGCGGACTTCTGGCTGATCACGGCCCGCCGACAAGGCAAAAACGGCGACCTTGGACGGGACATCGATTTTTTCGTGGCGGACATGAACCAGTCCGAGCAGATGGTCGAAGTCGAGGAGTTCTACGAAAACCTCGGCCTCTACATGATCCCATACGGGCGCAACAACGTGGACATCCGGGTGCCGGAGGAGCACCGCCTCCAACCCGAAAGCACCGGCATCAAGATGATGCTGGATACGCTGCATCGCAGCCGCATCGAGTTTCCGGGCATGGGCATGGGATTCCTGCAACGCATGCTCGACGAGGCCCTGGAGCACTGTAAGAAACGCTTCGTCGGAGGGAAGCCGCTCCTCGACTACGACCAGGTGGAGCGCCGCATCGCAGAGATCCAGGCGGCGTTCACGGCGTGCTCGGCCATGTGCCTCCACACAAGTGAGCATGCGGGCACGGAGAACAACTTGGCCGGCGCCACGCTGACGGCCAACTCCATCAAGGCGGTCGTCACCGACCTCATGCAGGACGCCTCACAGTCGCTCCTCCAGTTGATGGGCGGCAAAGGCTACCGGCTCGACCACGTGGCCGGGCGCTCGGTCGTCGACAGCCGCCCCTTTCAAATCTTCGAGGGCTCGAACGACGTGCTCTACCAGCAGATTTCAGAGTCCGTCCTCAAGTCGATGCGGCAAATGAAGGAGAGAAACCTGCGCTCCTTCCTTGCCGATCACGACCTCACCGCCCGGGCGGTAGAGTATTTCAACGACTCCCTCAACTTCGAGGTTGACCAATCGCTACCGCAACGCAAGCTCGTGGAACTCGGGCGCATCCTTGGGCGCGTGGTGACAATGGAGATGGTAATCGAACTCGGTGATCGTGGCTTCCGCAGTGATCTGATTTCGAACTGTCTCCAGGTCTTTCGCAAAAACGCGCAGGGCCTACTGACCACCTACCGCAACGACGAGCCCGCAACGGTCATCGAGGATTACGTAGAGGGCAGTGCCTGGATTGATTTTGTGAAGGCGTAACGGAGACACGTTCTCCCGACCGAGCAGCCAATTTCCCTTTCTTGGTCGCCTTCGATTTTTCATCGGCGGTACGTATTGCGTGTTGCGTAATTTCTTACCCGCACCGGTCACGAAATACGCAATACGTTCCCGTGAGTAGGACAGCCGCGGCACAACCATCTGTCCCCTTTTCATCCACTCAACTTCTTTCTCCCATGCCCGTCCGTTTCGGAGTTGTCGTCTTCCCTGGGTCGAACTGCGACCACGACGCCTACCACGCCGCCAAACACGTCTGTGAACAGGACGCCCGTTTTATCTGGCATGAGGAGGAAAGCGTCGGGGACGTGGATGTCGTGATCGTGCCCGGCGGATTCTCGTACGGCGACTACCTGCGGTCCGGTGCCATCGCCCGCTTCTCGCCCATCATGCAGGACGTGGTGCGGTTTGCCAACGAGGGCGGGCTCGTGCTCGGCATTTGCAACGGCTTTCAGATTTTGTGCGAAGCTGGACTGTTGCCGGGCACCCTCCTGCGCAACGAGTCGCTCCGTTTTGTAAGCAAGCCGGCGACACTCCGCGTGGAAAATGCTGAGACCCCGTTCACCGGGGCACTGCAGGCCGGACAGGTCGTCACGTTCCCGGTGGCGCACGGCGAGGGCCGGTACTTTGCGGAGGACGACGTGCTAGATCAGTTGGAGACCAACAACCAGATCCTCTTCCGCTACAGCACGCCCGACGGCGACCTCACAAATGACGCCAACCCGAACGGCTCGGTGCGCAACATCGGGGGCCTCATCAACGAGGAGGGAAACGTCTGCGGCCTCATGCCCCACCCCGAGCGCTGCGTTGAAGCAATGATCGGCGGCACGGACGGGCGCTTTCTCTTCCAGTCGCTCATCGAGCACGTGGAGGCCGAGCACGCGGTTGCGTGAGGTACGGTACGTATCGCGTGATGCGTATTGCGTGATGGCATGCGGAAAGGACTGGAGAACCAGCATTCCATTTCCATGCTGGGCGATGCCTTTCCGCAGACAGATGATCTGCTGAAGCAGGACTTCGAAGCCATGATGGCGGAGGATGCAGACCGTACCGATGTGCTCCAGGAAATCCTCAAGCACTTCGATATGGGCCGTGCACGGTACAAAAACAACTCCTTCGACTCCTTCTGCTCTGCCGTCTTCGACGAATAGCGGCGTCACCCTTCTTTGAAAGACGGGTCTCAACCGTCAAATCTCTCCTCGTCTCCCCTTGACGCTTCCCCGTCTCGCAGGGGACCAGAGGACGTGCCGTTAGATTTGCGGGCGCGAAGGTGTCTACTCGGTAGACCTCAATTCGTCTACCGACTTCACGTCCGTCATGTCCTCCTCTTCGTCCTCCGTCTCCGCCCCCCGCGACCAGTACGAGATTGACGACCAAACCGTGGCCGTCTCGTTGCAGGAGCCGCGCCCCGATGTCCAAGTGCCCGAGGCTCTCGTCCACGACCTCTGGCAGCACCAGCGCTTCGACACAAGCGGCCTGACCACCACAGACGACGAGCCGGTGCGCATCCTCGACCCCGGACGCCCAAACGCCGATGCCGGACCCGACTTTCAGAATGTGCACGTCCGGATCGGCGCGATGGACTGGCGCGGGCACGTGGAAATCCACACGGCGTCTGGCGACTGGTTCGAGCACGACCACCACACCGATCCGCGGTACGAAAGTGTCGTTCTCCACGTCGCCCTCCACACGGACATGTGGACCGGCGGCCTCCTCCGCTCCGATGAGTCCGCCATCCCGGAAATCGTCCTCTATCCGCGCCTTGATGCGCCGCTGCGCGAGCTGCTGCACGCCTATCACACCCGCCCCGACGACGACACGCTGCCCTGCGCCGCACGCTGGGACAAGGTGCCCGAACAGCACAAGCGAACCTGGATCGCTGCGCTTGCCCGCGAACGTCTGGCCGTGAAACGGGACCGGCTGGCACAAGCCTCCGACGCAGACCTGGAGGCCCGCTTGCAGGAGCGGCTGTACGCGGGTCTCGGCTACGCAAAAAACGATACCCCGATGGCCACGCTGGCCGAGCGCCTGCCCCCAGAGACCATTCGATCCGTAGCGGAGCCGCGGAACCGGGAGGCGCTCCACTTGGGCGTGGCCGGGCTTTTGCCAGAGCCGAAAGATCTACTGGACGCGGATCGGGAAACGGCCGACTACGCAATGAGTCTGCGCGACCGCTTCCGGCGTCTGCAGGTACAACACGACATTCCCGAGATGGCGTCTACGAGCTGGACCTTCTTCCGTCTGCGTCCCAACAACTTTCCGCCACTGCGCATCGCCCAGGCCGCTGCCTGGTACGACGAAAATGCCCTCCTCGCCTCCGACCCGATCCCTCTCCTCCGCACAGCCCTCACCGGCGATGATCCCGTCGCCGACCTTCAAACGGCGCTCGCAACGACGCCGCCCCCGTTCTGGCGTACCCATTACCATCTCAAGAAGCGCGCCTCGGAGCACGACCCGAGCCTCGGAACCTCCCGCCGCAATACACTTCTTGTCAACGCTGTCCTCCCCATCCTCCTACTTGATGCGAAACGCCGGGAGGATTCTGCCCAGGCCGACGCGGCCATCGATGTACTGCACTCTCTTTCTGCCGCTCATGACAAAATCATTCGCCGCTTCCGCAACCTTGGCCTGAATGCCCGCTCGGCCTTTGAAGCGCAAGGAATGCATCAACTCTACCGCGAGTACTGTATGGAAGGCGGATGCCTCGACTGCCAAATCGGCCAGTATCTTCTGAACTCTTAGGGGGCCTATGCCTATTTTCTCCTCTATCTTTTAACCCGCCTGGTGCTTGAGTCCGCATGGAATAGCTCTCCAAACGTAATGCGACCCGTCCTCATCGCTCCTGGACATCTTTGTGAAACTGTGAGTGTAATCGTAGGCCGTTGGACTGGCCTGTTCGGCTCTTGAAGAGGACTGTCCCTCCCCCGTAGCACCAATCGCTCTCACCGTCCAACCGCTCCATGCTTATCCGGATTGTGCGCATGACCTTCGCCGAGGATACCCTAACGGTGTTCCTCGACCACTTCGACGAGGTGTCTCCAAACATCCGACAGTTTCCGGGCTGCCAGCACCTAGCGCTCTGGCAAGACGCGGACGCGCCGACTGTCTGCACCACCTACAGCCACTGGGACAGTGCCGCGGCCCTGGACCGTTACCGCGACAGCGAGCTTTTCCGAGACGCATGGGCCACCGTCAAGCCTCTCTTCGCAGATCGTCCCGAAGCCCACAGCTACACCGTTGCGCGCTCGGCCGAAGCAATCGAGCAGCTCCCCCGCCCCAATTCCTCTCGCTGAATGCGGTTGTGATCCATCGGACATCACCGTATTTTTGGGCGTATCCTCTTCCCACAAATATACATTCTCATGGTCACCGCGATCGTCCTCCTCAACACCAAGCGCGACAAGGTGAACGATGTGGCCGACGAGATGGCGGCCCTCGACGGCGTAAGCGAAGTGCACTCCGTAGCCGGGCGCGTCGATCTCGTCGCGATTCTCCGCGTCGCCGAAAACGATGCCCTCGCCACCCTCGTCACGAGCGAAATTCGGCAGATCGACGGCATCACAGATACGGAGACCCTCATCGGCTTCCGCGTTCACTCCAGCCACGATCTGGAGCAGATGTTCTCGATTGGGATGGACTGAGAGACGGGGCCCCTCGGGAAAAGAGTATCTTCCCGACCTTGTCGGAAATGATCCGAGAACGCTCGGATGGGGAGCAGGACGCCATTTTCCCCTCATGCATATCCTCCTGCTGAGCCCCACCCACCGCGCCGCTACGGTCCCAGGCGCCGCTCAGCCTGCACCTCACGACGGCGTCCCAAGAAGAGGGCTCCACATGCCCCCGATCCCCAACCCGCGCAGGACGAGGAGAAGTCCCACCACCACCAACCCCACCGGCACGAATCGCTGGAGGCGCGCTCGCCACGTGCTGCTCGCCACGCGACCGACCAGACTCACCGCCAGAAGGGCAGGCCCTGTGCCCAGCCCAAACGCTGCCATAAACGCCATGCTACGAGGCACCGTGCCGGCCGTGAGAGCCGTTGCGAGGGCCGCGTAGACGAAACCACAGGGCAGAAGGCCATTCAGAAGTCCGATCAGAAGCATAGCACCTGCCCCACCTGAACGATACAGCTGACTCAGCGGCGTCATCACACGTCCAAGCAGTGCGGAGGGGGCCTGTTCGAGACGGCTCACCTGCCGACTGACCCACGGCACGAGGGCCGTGAGGATCATTAGGATCCCGATGGTCACAGACAGGCCTTGCTGAAATCCCGCAATCGACACAACACGACCGACCCCCCCCACAAGTCCCCCGAGAAAGGTATACGTCAGGGCCCGCCCAAGATTATAGAGCCCCCGATCGACCAAAAACCGCCCGGGCAACTGATCTGCCCCTGGGAGGCTAAGCGCAAGCGGTCCACACATGCCCACGCAGTGCACACTTCCCAAAAAGCCGAACGCGAGGCCGCCAAGAATCCAGCTCGTCATAACGAAAGGCCTGAACTACACCCGAGTACTCGGGATTGTCCAGGCCCACCTTCTATGAGACGGAAATCGTACATTTCTCTCATCACTGCTGGCCGGGAGGCGAGGATTGCACAGGCACCCGTACCCGTTGGAGCCCACTCTGGGCAAACTCAAGATTGAGAATCAAGGTGCTATTCTCGTCAAGCGATTGTCCCAGATTGACAAGCTTCACGTGGGTACTTCCGGGCGCAAGCGTCACTCGCGTGCGGGCCGGCACAGGCAGTCCGCTCCTGCTGCTGGTATCCGCGGCCGTGATGCGATGCACCTCTGAACTGTCGATGATTGGGGCACTGGCTTCCACAAGCGTGTCGGCCCCCTGACGCCCATTCGCGATGGTCATGTAGAGGGCACTCGTGCTCCCGGCGGAGGCGGGCTGAGCCCAGGGATTCTCGATGGCGAGTTCATCGTCCGGTAGGGGCGGAGGCCCAGATGCCTCCTGCTCATCCTGCGATCCCGACTGGCACCCAGCCCCCAGGAGCAGCGCAACACAAAGGGTGAACGTCCCAAAAACAGATCGAACCTCCAGTGAACGCAACATGGTTACGACTGAATTTTTTGGAGATCGCTGATAATGAGTTTCGGAGGAGTCTGGCTCCCGCCATATGTGGCCCGCATCCGGCCCTCTGCGTCAATCAGCGTGATCTGATTTGAGTGCGTGAAAATGTAGGAGGAGTCTGTGTCCGGCGTTGGAAACTCACGATCGGTCCCCTTGATCGTATGGCGCACGCCGAGCCGATCCATGAGTCCACCAATCGTGGCAGAATCGCCTGTCAAAAACTGCCAGGATGAATTTTCAATCCCAAAGCGAGCCCGGTAGTCCGAAAGTCGGGCGGGCGTGTCTCGATGGGGATCGAACGTCACCGTAACAAACTGTACGGATGACGAGTCCGCAATTTCGGACCGGATGTCTTTCATATTGGCGGTAATCTTCGAGCACACGTTCGGGCAATGCGTGTAGATGGTCCCCAGCACAACCGGCGTCCCCACAAACGCGTCCGGAAATTGAATGTCCGCCCGATCCTGATTTACGAGCGTGTAGGACGTGTCCGTAAGCACCGTGTCTACGTCGAGCGACAGCGTGTTCTTGGCCCCTCGGTTCGATTTCGACTCGCCTCCACAGCCCGCCGTGAACAGCAGGAGGCCGAGACAAACGAGCGCCACGACGTGCATTTGCCTGCCCGAATGCCAAACATAGAGACCAGACCCCATATCGCTGTCTATTAGGAACACGAAAACGAGATAACGGCAATGCTTGGCGCCGCCGAGCGATGACTCAGACGGCACAGTGGATTTTCTTTTACCCGTCAGTACCTGTACTTCCAGAGCGAGGCATCGTTCAAGCCTCCGCTGGCATGAACGAGGAACCAGGCATCGAAGATACAGGTTTGCCGCATGTCGTACTCTCCCCACTGTTCTCCCACTCTCGTGTCCACGTTTCCCTCCTGGAGTACCCACGCAAAGGCCTTCGGTCTCGGCATTCTCCTGGCCGCTATCGGCATTGGAGCGTACCTGCAATGGGGATCAAACGCCTCCGCTGACCTGCCCCCCGTCACGGTCTACAAGAGCCCCACCTGTGGTTGCTGTACCGAGTGGGTCAGCCACCTCCGAGAGCGGGGATTTCAGGTAAAGGTGGAAGATCGCGTAAACGTGCAACCCGTGAAGCGCCAACTGGGCGTTCCGAACGGCCTTGCGTCGTGCCACACCGCTACGGTGGGCAATTACGTCGTAGAGGGACACGTGCCCGCCGAACAGATCAAGCGCCTTCTGCAAAACAAACCGAACCTGAAGGGCATCAGTGTGCCCGGAATGCCCATCGGATCGCCGGGCATGGAGCGGGGCGACCGTGTGGAACCATACGCCGTGGTTGGTTTCACGGGGTCGGGCGACACGACCACTGTTGCCCAGTACGGCCCGCGCAAATAAATCGACACCGCCCCGCGTTATGTCCTGTTCCTCCTCGCTCCAAACTGGTCTTGGCGGCCTGCTGCTTGTCCTCCTGCTGAGTGGCTGCGGTGACGGATCGGCCTCGCAAAGTTACGAGCAGCGAATCATGCAGGCCCGCGTGCAACGCGACATGCAGATGCGGGAGAAGGAAAGCGTGCTTCCCCCCAACCGTCGTGCGGATTTTCGGGGACTTGACTACTACGGCGTGGACTCCACGTATCGCTTCGTTACGCCCCTCCAACGGCTGGAACAGCCCGACACGATGATGCTCGCCGAAAACACGGGCCGCATCCGTGCTCAGGTGCGCATTGGACGCGTGACGATTCCTCTACCGTCCGGCAACAAAACCCTGACGGTGTTTCGGGGCGCGAGTGACGACCCGCGCGGACGGTTCTGGATTCCCTTTGCGGACGAGACGAATGGAAACGGAACGTACGAGGCCGGCCGGTATGTCGACCTCGCCCAGGCCCCCAACGACTCTGTGGTCGTGGACTTCAACCGCGCCTATAATCCCACCTGTGCCTACAATCCGGAATTCGCCTGTCCGCTCCCGCCGGACGGCAATCGGATCGATGCCCCCATTCCCGTCGGGGAAAAGACCCCGAAGTTTGGGCAAAGTGCCTCATCGTAGCACGGCAGAAGCACTGGGATGGATGCCCGACTCCGCCTCCGGGTGCTCACTGCTCACGCTTTCCGGGCAATGGGAAGACGAGCCCAAAAGAACAGCGAGTGAACACAGTCCGCAACGCTTCTTTTGACCAACCGCTATTGTCGTGACGCTGCTCGCCCTCGAAACGGCCACCTCCACCTGCGGTGTGGCGCTGTTGCACGACGACACGGTCGTGGCAGAAGCCCATCTGCATCGCCCCCGCATTCATTCCGAGCGCCTTACGCCCCTCATCGAAGACGTGCTGGCCCACAGTGGCGTGGAGGCGTCCACACTGGACACGGTGGCGGTCTCGATGGGACCGGGCTCGTACACCGGCCTCCGAATCGGCGTGAGCACGGCGAAAGGGTGGGCTCTTTCTACGGGCGCCAACCTGATCGGCGTGCCGACGCTGGACGCCTACGCAGCCCAGCTCCGCCCCGTTGCCCAACCGGGAGACGTGGTCTGCGCCCTGCTCGACGCCCGCCGCGATGAGGTGTATGCCGGGGCCTTCTGCTGGACGGAGGGACGGATCGAGCCCCACGCTCAGACGAAAGCCCTGACGGTCGATGTTCTTCCTGATTGGATCGGCGAGGTGAGCGGTCAACTCTGGCTCGTCGGTGATGGAGCGGCGAAGAGCGCGGACGCTCTTTCCAACGTTGGCTCTGCACACACGATGATTTCTCCCACCGACCTTCCTCCCTCCGCTGCCTGGGTGGGCCGCCGCGGTCGCGCCCGCATTGCCACCGACGGTCCCGACGACGTCGCGTCCTTCGAGCCGTTCTACGTGAAGGACGTCCACGCCACCCCTGCTCCGTCTCCGTTTGCGTAATGCCGCTGCACGGGCCGTTCGCCGGGCCGCCTCCGTCGACGTCGACGACCTCGGCACGTAACTACGCCAGACAGGCCCATTAGCGGTGGAGATTGTGTACGGATTTGGACTTTGCGCTCGCCGTTTCGGATCTTCAGCGAGCCTATGGGGCCTGCAGGAGAGACGATTTTCCTGATCCACGGGCTCCGCGGGTACATTCGTCATTCGCCACTCGCAATTCGACCCTGTTTGTATGCCTTGGTTTCGGCGCGAGAAGGCCGGCATTCGCACCACGCGCGAAGAGCAAAATGAAATGCCCGAAGGGCAGTGGGTGAAGTGTCCCGACACGGGCGAAATCATCAACCGGCGGGAGTTGGAGGAAAATCTCCTCGTCTTCCCCAGCTCGGGGTACCACTTCGGGATGGACAGCCACAAGTACTTCGACTTCCTCTTCGACGACGGGGACTACACGCTCCACGATACGGACCTTCGGTCGGTGGACGCCCTTGAGTTTACCGACCGGAAGGCGTACGCGGACCGACTCGAAAAAGCCCGTGAAGAGACGGGGCAAAACGAGGCCGCACAGGCCGCCACCGGAGCCTTGGGGGGACACGAGGTGTCGATGGTGGGCATGGACTTTAGCTTCATCGGCGGCTCGATGGGATCGGTCGTGGGGGAAATCGTGGCGCGGGGCATCAAACGAGCCTATACGGAAGATCGCCCCCTCATCACGATTGCTCAGAGCGGCGGTGCTCGAATGATGGAAGGAGCTCTTAGCCTGATGCAGATGGCCAAAACGAGCGCGCATCTCACGCGCCTGGACGAGGCTGGCCTACCCTATATTTCCATCTTCACCCACCCTACCACCGGAGGGGTCACGGCCTCGTTCGCAATGCTGGGCGACATTCACATTGCCGAGCCGGAGGCCCTCATTGGGTTCGCGGGCCCTCGTGTCATCCGGGAAACGATTGGATCGGACCTACCGGAGGGCTTCCAGCGATCTGAGTTTCTGCTGGAGCACGGCTTCCTAGACATGATCGTGGACCGCCGGCGCCTGCGTCATCGCCTCATCCATCTGCTGAACCTGCTGATGGAGTAGGGCCCCTGAAGCGGCCGAGCCTCCACGTCCCGGGCTGAACGGCCCCACGGACTCTCTCGGTTATATGTCCCCAAGTGCCTGTGCCGAGACCCAACCGGTAGTCCCATCGCGCAGCCGCACCTTACTCCACTGTACTCGACGCGACCGCACCTCTAGCAGTGCCCCCTCCGGCAGGGTCGTGTCGGATATCGCTTCGGGACTTGGAGCCGCGCGGAGCGGGGCCTCGCCGGCCACCACCACCGCCCGGTGGTCGAGCGACTGGACGTAGGCGGTCCCGAACGCCGTGGCAATGCCCAGCAGCCCAACAAGAACCCCTCCCCCCACGAGCAGGAGACGCCCTCTTTGCCCCAGGACCGATGCCCCCCAGGCTACCGCTGCCACCAGTCCGCCGATCAGCACCCCCCATCCTCCCCAGAATATCGCCCGGGGCGACCAGCCTCGCACAATGCTCTGGAATCTTCCCGGGAAAGGACGCTGAACGGGGGAATACACGCCAGCACGGCGACGGACCTGCTCCAGATTGTGCCCTACACGCGGATCGGCAGGGCGGAGCCGACGTGCTTTCTCGTAGTAACGAATGGCCTCGCCCCATTGATTGAGCCGGACATACGCGTTTCCGAGATTGTAGTACAGCGCTCCGCTCTCCCAGTCGCGGCCCAGAAGCCGCTCGTACAGATCCACCGCCCGGCCGTACTGCCCCTGAGCATAGGCCGCATTGGCCGCCTGGAGCCCCCGCGAGAGGGAGTCGGGCTGGGCCCACACCGATGTGCAGCAAATCCCCATCCCTGCGACCAGAAGAAAAAGCCAGCGCAGAGGAGGCCGGTGTGTCATAATCTCATTTCGTGTTTCAAGGATGGACGCTCTTCCCGTCATGGCCGACGCTAATCACTACGTCTACGTTGTTGAGTGCACCGACGGTACCTATTACACGGGCTACACAACGGACGTGGAGCGGCGCATCACAGAACACAACGACGGCACCGGCGCCCGATACACACGAGGGCGGCGCCCCGTTGAGCTGGTACACGTCGAATCGTTCGACACGCAGTCCGACGCCATGCAGCGCGAGTACGCCATCAAGCAGCTGCGTCGGTCGGCCAAGGAAGCCCTGGTGAAGGACAGCTGATCTTCTTGAGCTCCGGAGCACGCCGCGGGGTCAGAAGTAGCCGTGGAGTTGATCGTGCCCTTCAGGCTTGACGCTGAGCTCGGCCTCGTTCTGCTCGCCGAGATGCGGCACTTTGCTTACCCCGACAGGCACGTCCGATATCACCTCGTCTACGTCGTCGAGTCGAATCGTGACCGTAGGGGGGTCAAGGTCGAGCATGGCCTCCTGGAGCGCGTCTGCGAATGCAGCCCCGTCGGGGCGAAGCGTCAACTTTACGGAGTAGCCTTTCGGGTGATCGATATTGTCGTCGGGGTGCGGGGTGGCGGACACGACGCCCGCTGCGATCGCATCGGTCACGTCGGTAGGCGCGTCGTCGTCCGCTCGCTTCCACTCAAGCGCTCGAATAGAATGATCCATGACGAGCGTGGACTGTGTGACTATTCGTTCGTTTCGACACCGAGGGTAAACTCCGCTCCGCAGTGGTCACACCGAAGCTCGATTGCCTTCTGTGGCCCATCGTCGAGACCGGTTTCCCGAAACTCCGGCGTCCCGTCGGGACTGCTCGAAATCGGCGTGACGTCCTCAAAGGTGAAGTCTCCCGTGAGTACGTTTGCGCGGCCAACGGTACGGTCGCACTCAGGACACGAAAAGGGCTGCTCGGCAGCCCCGTCTCCGGATACAGGTTGGGTGGGTTCGTCCATGCGTAAGGGGCAAAAAGCGTGAGTGAGAATCGGTGGCAGTGCAGCAGCATAGGGCATTGTGTACGCAGAGCCACCATTCAGTTCTCCATGAAAGGGGCGTAGGGAGACGGCTTCTTCAATGTTCACGTTTTCGATACGACGGGGGTCCTGAGGGAAACGGCGGACCCACTCCGGAATATAGTCCATCGTCTTTTTGTTCTATCGCATCCAACGCCCCTGATTTCTCATGTCCACCATGCACGCTGTTCAGGTTCCCGAGGCCGGCGGTGACTTCGAAACAGTTGAACGCCCGATCCCCACCCCTGCCCCCAACGAGATCCGCGTTCAGGTGGACGCCTGTGGCATCTGCCACAGCGACGCCTTCGTGAAAGAGGGGACCTTTCCTGGCATCGACTATCCCCGCGTCCCGGGTCATGAGGTCGCTGGAGTTGTGGACGCCATCGGTGAGAACGTCTCCCAGTGGCAAGAGGGGGACCGCGTGGGCGTGGGCTGGCACGGCGGCCACTGCTTCACCTGCGATGCGTGCCGCGAAGGCGACTTTGTAAACTGCGAAAACGCGCTCATCACCGGCATCAGCTTTGACGGGGGATACGCCGAGTACATGACGGCCCCGGCCGAGGCCGTCGCAAAAATGCCCGACGATCTGTCCGCAGAAGAGGCAGCCCCACTTCTCTGCGCTGGCATTACAACCTACAATGCGCTTCGCAACCAGGGCCTCCGCCCGGGCGACCTCGTGGCCGTGCAGGGCATTGGCGGACTGGGCCACCTGGGAGTCCAGTACGCAGCGGCGATGGGCTGTGAGGTGGCTGCCCTTTCGACGAGCGCGGACAAGGAGGACCTCGCCCTCACCCTCGGGGCCTCGCACTTTATCGACGCCTCGTCGGACGACGCCGCAGAGGCCCTTCAGGCGCTCGGGGGCGCCGACCTCATTCTCGCGACCGCGCCCAATTCGGATGCGATCACATCCGTCGTTGGCGGGCTTGGCCGGGACGGCTCGCTCGTTATCGTAGCCGCAACTGGAGACCCCGTAGAGGTGCCTCCGATGGCGCTTATTCAAGGCCGAAAGTCTGTCTCGGGCTGGCCTAGCGGCAGCGCCAATGACTCGGAGGACACGCTCGACTTCAGCGCGCTCACCGGCGTCACGCCTGAGATTGAAACCTTTCCCCTCAACGAGGCGGGCACAGCCTACGACCGTATGATGACGAACGAGGCTCGCTTCCGCGCTGTGCTCACAATGAATCATTAAACGAGTCCTCGCCCGGCTTCCGCCCACCCATTAAAGGTAGTCGCGCGGCTCTACAAGGGTCATATTCGGGTGGCCCCGAACAAACTGCCGAAGAAAGGCGGAATGGCCGGCCCCGAAGAGGACGATTGCCCGGTCGCCGGGGGCCGTGACGGCGGTCAGATTGGCAAAAATGTGCAGGTTGCGGTTGTAGTACGCCCGCACGGGACGAACCCCGATGTTCGTCGAGTCGGCTCCCACTTCTAACATGCGCATGTACGGCGCGTAGAGGGTTTGGATGACATCGGGGTCGTTCAGGTGCCGCAGCATGCTCCCGATCGGGGCCTGCCCGATACTGTCGAACTCGGCCACCAATCGGCGGCCGTACCGTTTGTAGTATTGGAGGAAAGAGGGCCTGTGCGTCTGCGCGTAGGCCCTCACCGTATCGATCGGAAACGAACGATCATGATGGTCAACTGGGTGGATGTAGTCGTGGTCGGCCCTGTCAGCGAGGCGAAAGCCGAGCTGCTGCCGCTCATTGGGCGTCAACTCATGCCCCCCCGTCCGGTAGGCCTGGTACACGCTATCGAGCGTCGCTGCCTCACGCTCCGGCCACTCGACAGCGATCACTGTCGGCCGGAAATCCAGCAGAGAATCGACCACCGTCTGGATCTGGTTCTGCCGCTCCGGGGTGGTCACGTCCCCGACGCGAGGATTGAACGTGTCCTGTCCCGGATTGGCAAAGTGCAAGGACCCAAGCACCATGACGTGGATCGTGGAGTCGGGCGCCGGGGACGCACGGCCAGCCTTCCCTTGTCCCCTTGCGGATAACTCCCCCGATACGGCCCCTCCCCCTGCCACAATCCACAGAGCGACAAACACACGGAGGATCGTATGATGCATTGATCAGCGATTCTTTCGTTACGATTATCGGATGGGAAAAACGTAACGGCCGCGAAGGGAGGATAAAAGTCCCACCAAGACATCTTGAGGGCTCCTCAACACAGTAACCCGGGGTCCCAGATGCCGTTGAGGAGGCGAGCGCTGGACTTTTCTCTGCTTCCGTGCCCATGGCGTCCTCGCCCAACCCTGCTGTTTCGTCTGCGCTGATTCGCCGAAGTCCTGTCTACTACGGCTGGATTGTCCTGGCCATCTCGACGCTCGGCATGGCAGCGACCCTTCCGGGCCAGACGGCAGGGGTCTCGCTCTTCATCGATGCCTTTATCGAAGACCTTGGCCTCTCACGGTCGGCCGTCTCCTGGTTCTACACGGCGGCTACGGTGCTCGGCTCTCTCGCCCTGCCCCTCGTGGGACGGCTGCTGGACCGCTTCGGACCGCGTCGCATGGCGGTGGGCATTATTGCATGCTTTGCCGCTAGCTGCGTAGGAATGAGTTGGGTAAGCGGATGGATCGGCGTGTTTGTGGGCTTCGTGTGCCTGCGTGGATTCGGACAGGGAGCGCTCGGCCTCATCAACAACCACTCGGTCAACCTGTGGTTTGAGCGGCGGCGCGGACTGGCTGTTGGCATCCTGGGCCTTGGAATGGCCGGAGCCACAGCGCTCTTTCCTCCGCTCATTGACGAAGGCATTCAGGCCTACGGCTGGCAAACAACCTACCTCATCATGGGCGGCCTCTTGGCGGTCACCATGCTGCCGCTCGGGGCACTGCTCTACCGCGACGCCCCGGAACGCTACGGCCTCTCGGCCGACGAGCCGGCGGCCCCCGCAGAGTCGTCGTCCGAGGACGAGGCAACTGTGCGCGGGGTGAAGCCGGACACGGCCTATCGAACGTGGACCTTCTGGCTCTTCACCGTGGCTGGAGTGTGCACGGCGGGCTTCGGCACCGGTCTTCTCTTCCATCATTTCTCGATTCTGGAGGAGGTCGGCGTGGGCCGCGACTTGGCCGCGCAGTTCTTCATTCCGCTCGGCGTGGTCACGGCCGCCTTCAACGTCGGCACGGGCTGGCTCGTGGACCGCTACCCGCCCCGCTTCCTGCTGGGATTGCAGCTCACCCTCTTCGGCGCCATGATGGGCCTTCTCCCGGTCGTGAACACGACGGTCGAGGTCTGGGCCTACGGCAGTGTCTTCGGGGTCGCACAGGGCATGCAGCAGGCCCTTCTGGGGAGCGCATACGCCTACTACTTCGGGCGCCTGCACCACGGCACGATCCGCGGCCTCGCCAATACCGTCTTTATCGGCGGCACGGCCATCGGCCCGGCGGTATTGGCCCTGGGCCCCGATTTCATGAGCGGCTTTGCCCCAATCCTCTGGATCATTACGCCCATCCCCCTCCTGCTTGCCCTTGCGTCTTTTGGGGCATGGGTCCTGAACTGGGACGCGTCGGTGCTGGTAGAAACAGACTAACAGCCTCTGTGCCGTTCCCGAGCGCAGGGGCCTCGCACATGTCCCTTCCCAATCGGCCTCTGTCTCCATGCCTCGTCCGTTTTCTGCCCCCTCCTACCGGGTAAAGCACGTCTTCCAAACGGTGCAGGGAGAAGGCTTTTGGGTGGGGCGGCCTGCTCTGTTCGTCCGGCTGGTGAGCTGCAACATGTGGAGCGGCTACGAGGCTGACCGCGCCCGTGACGCCGACCGCACCGGGGCCGACTGCCCGCGCTGGTGCGACACGGATTTTACCAAGGAGGGCGCCTCGACCCTCACGGCCGACCAGTTGACCGATCAAATGCGTGAGATTGGAGGCCCTGCCATTGACTTCTGTGTGCTGACGGGCGGAGAGCCGCTTCTCCAGGCCGACGCTGCGCTCGTTCATGCCCTGCACGAGGCCGGATACGAGGTCGCCCTTGAAACCAACGGCACGGTCCCGCTCGCCGACGCGTTCGGCAACGACAATTCCGAACAGTTGCATACGCCGGACTGGGTCACGTGCAGCCCGAAACGTCCGGAAGACCAACTCGCGCTGGAGCGGTACGACGAACTTAAGCTCATCGTCCCCGACTATCGACCGTCCAACTACGCTCAGTTCGCCGAGCACGCAACACCCCATTCCATCAACGGTCGGGAACGACGACTGCTCTGGCTCCAGCCGGAGGACGGCCCGCGGTTGGAGGAGGCACAAGCAATGGCCGTTGACCTCGCACTGAAGCACCCCGAGTGGCGTGTAAGCACGCAGACGCACAAGGTATTGAACGTGAAGTAGGGCCCCGTCCGCCCGCCGTTCTCGTGTGTGATTTCCTGTTCTTGAAGCGTGATGCGTGTGAGCGCGACGGACGTCCGATCACGCCCTCCCGGTCCCGCATTTCGATCCCTCCGTGCTCGCGTCCGACAGAGGAGATCCTCTACCGCGGGGTATGCGCCTCGTTCATGAGCGTAGTCATGCGCGTCACGATGTCGGGATGGGCATCCGCCACGTTCTCCGACTCCGCCGGATCCGCATTGAGATTATAGAGCTCCGGTGTGCCTCCCCCAATCGAGTCGCGCACGGCCTTCCAGGGCCCCTGCCGGACGGCCTGCCTCCCCCGAAATTCCCAGTAGAGGTGATCGTGGGCGGCCTGTTGGGCAGAGTCGCCCACCAGCGTGGGAACGAGCGAGATGCTGTCGATCCCATCCGGCGGGGGAGTGCCGGCAAGAGCCGCGAAGGTGCGCATGTAATCGCCGAAGTAGCTGGGAAGGGCGGTGGTCCGTCCCGCGGGCACGCGTCCCGGCCACCAGGCAATTTGGGGAACCCGAATGCCCCCCTCGTACAGATCGCGTTTGCTGCCGCGCAGCGGTCCATTGGAGTTGAAATACGCTGGTTGGTATCCGCCTTCCTCGTGCGGCCCGTTGTCGGACGTAAAGAGAACCAGTGTATTCTCCGCCACTCCGTTCGACTCGACCCGGTCCAGAAGCCGTCCTACCCCCTGATCCAGACGCGAAATCATTGCGGCGTAGGCTGCCTTCGGGGTCGGCTGGGCGGTGTAGTGATTTCCCGAAAACGGCGTTTCGTCGAAGACGCTGTTCCCGTCAGCATTCAGGTACGGCGCGAGTGCATCGTCGGGCACCGATAAGGACGCATGCGGAATCGTTACCGGCAAATATGCAAAGAATGGGCTGTCGCTCTGGCTATGCGTATCGATAAACGAAAGCGCCTGCTCTATGATGGCATCATGACTGTAGGTTGCCCGACGAAGAGGAGGCCCCGATCCGGGATGCTGAAAATTTGGGGGTGCGGAATCGTCGACCTCGTTCCCCTGCAGCGGAACGCGCCGGAGCGAGTCTCGGCTGCTCTCGAACAGAAATTCCGGCCAATAAAAGTGCGCCCGGCGCTGTCCAATATATCCGTAGAAGCGGTCGAACCCCTGCCGATGGGGAACGCCAACACTTCCAGGCGCCCCGAGTCCCCACTTGCCGAACGCCCCGGTCGTGTACCCCGCCTCCTGAAGCACCTCGGCCACCGTGATCGTCGAGTCGGGAAGCGGCTGCTGACCGATCGGCATTACCTCTTCGTTTCCCCGAATGGGCGTGCGGCCTGTGTGCTGCCCCGTCATGAGCACGCTGCGGGACGGGGCACAGACCGTCGACCCGGAATAGAACTGGGTAAACCGGAGCCCCTCTTCTGCCATCTGATCGAGGTGGGGCGTTTGAATGTGGTCCTGCCCATAGCTGCCAAGATCTCCGTACCCGAGGTCGTCGGCTACAATGAGTATAATGTTAGGCCGAGGGGGGGCATTGCTTGCTTCCTCCTGTCCTGAACACCCACTCAAAATTAAGGCCGTGAGGAGAAATACGGGGACGGTTCGGCAAAGGTGTGACATGGAAATCAACAGTTCCGAAAGAAATTGGCTGTTAGTGATCGATGCGGGTGACGGTCACCGCAGGTGGATAGGCGTAATCGGTCCAGAGGCGGTCGAGTGCTTTCGGGTTCGGCGGGCCGTCGAAGACCACGAACCGATACCGGGCCTCGTAGGGCTCCCCGGGCCGAATGGACCAGCGACCGAGTTGGGAGGGCGCGTAACAAAAGTACGGCATCTCGGGATGAATGCGCACGGGCTGGGGAGAACGCACGTTGGTAGGATGGCTCAGCATGGCGAGCCCCGCACGCCGGCCGTCCACCTCGCCCCCGATGTACGTCCAACGCGCCCGCGTCTCATTGCCGTTCGACCGGTCTTTTCCCGCCGACGTTTGGAAGTGGGCCCCATCGGGCCCATACCAGGCATCCCGCCCGCGCACGGCCACGCCACCGTAGTGATAAGGCGGAAGCACAAGCGGACTTTCCGATGCGGTTGCCTGTACGACGGTGAGGTCAAAGAGACGGTAGGAAAACTCTTCTGCTTCCGATTCCACGTCGTACACCCGAAGGGTCCACTGTTCATACAGAGCCGTCACCGGCTCGGCGGCTGCGTAGTCGACGTAGCGGTGCCGTGCCCGGAGCCCCGCCTGTACGGGCCCACTCCAGGTCGAATCGAGGGCCATAGGCACCACCGCCCCGGTGCCCTTCTGCATATTCCAAAAGTCGGGTGTGCGCCCCCGGAATTCAGTATTCGTCCAGGCCGACCAGAGCCCGTGATGGTGCGGATGTCCCTCCGCATAGTCGCCCGTCACGACGCGCCCCGATGGGGTGCGAACGGGATGTACGTATCCTCCTCGTAGGTAAACGGAATCCAATTCCGGACGTGGAAGCGGCCGCTCTTCGGTCCAGTACCGAAGTACTGGCTGGCCGTCCACTGACACAGCAAGCGAACGGGGGTGGGAGCGAAGGGAAACGCTGTCCGCCGCCATACGGCCCCGCTCCAGCCGGTAGGTCCGCCGTGTACCGGCCGCCAGCCGATCGAGCACGAACCAGGCCCGATTGTCCCCAACCTGAAGAGGAACAGCCTCTCCGCCGCGCGTCTCCAGATGATAGGAGGAAGCCGGTAGATTCGGGGGCAGAGAAAAGGACACGAGCGTCTGACGCCGCTCCACGTCGCCCGCAGCAACCGTCACCTCGTACGACACGTCTGCGTCCTGCGCAAAAGCGGAACCAGGGCCCAAGAAAAGAAGGAGCGGAAGGAGCGCCCACGTGGGTACGTATTGCATGCCTCACCAAGCCGACGAGTACGGAGGAATTACTGATGGGTGGAGCCGTCAGGGATTTTCCGTTCGTCCTGCTGCCCCCCACGCGGACGCTTGAGAGGAATGCTCATGCCCCCCGTCGCCTCCAGCCGATCAAAGAGCCGATTGCGCAGGCTGTCGGCCAGTTCCGAGCGTACATTGATGAGGTTGTGCATCTCTTCCGGATCACGCTGGACATTGTAGAGCTCGTTTTTATCCCAAAGGCCGTAGTAGAAGACGTACTTCCACCGATCAGTCCGAAGACCAAACATGGTGGGGGTGTGCGGGAAATTCCACTCCCAGTAATACTCGTACAGAATCGACTCGCGCCAGTCCACGTCCGGCTGCCCCTGTAGAAGCGGCAGCGCAGACCGTCCGTCGATCTTGTTGACTGGCTCGGCGTCGGCTACGTCCAGGATCGTCGGCGCGACATCGATATTCTGCACCATCTCCTCAATCGTGCGTCCCTCCTCGATGAAGCCCGGCGCCCAGGCCAGCATCGGTACGCGCACGGACGGTGCGTACATCTGGCGCTTGTCGATGAGGCCGTGCTCTCCCCACATAAAGCCGTTGTCGCCCATGTAGATGACGAGTGTATTGTCCGCCTGCCCACTCTCCTCCAAATAATCGAGCACCCGTCCAATCTGCCGGTCCATCGAATAGAGCGACTCGCAGTAGTTGCGCAGCCGCCGGTCAAAGGAGTCCATTCCGAGGTGATACATGTGCTCCACCCCGTGCCAGCCGTAGCGCTGTTCCTGCACCCAGTCCGGCTTCATCAGATAGTTCTCCCGGATGTTTTTCATGGACTGCGGATGCGGCATTGTCTCGTCCGCATAGCGCTCCTCGTCCTTCGGGTGCGGCGTGAAGGGGCTGTGGACGTTCTTGTGCGAGAGGTACATAAAGAAGGGCTCTTCGCCCTCCCGCTCCGTCAGCCACTGCAGGGCCTGGTCGGTAATTACGTTGGCCGTGTAGCCCTCGAAGTCCCGCTCAGTGCCGTTGATATTGAGGGTGGGATCAAAGTACGGCCCCTGCCCCCGAAAGCTGGCCCACTGATCAAAGCCGCGGCGCGGCTCGGCACTGGCGCGGCCCATGTGCCATTTGCCAAAGAAAGCCGTCTGGTAGCCTCTCTCTTGTAGAGTCTCCGGAAAAAAGTGGGTCGTGTCTGGCACCATGCGCTGGTTGTCAACCACACCGTGACGGTGGGCGTGCTGCCCCGTGAGGATCGAGGCGCGGCTCGGGGAGCACAGGCTGGTTCCCACGAAGGCATTGGCCAGGTGGACGCCCTCTCGGCGCATTCGGTCCAGGTTGGGAGTCTCAAGAAAGTCGGGGGCGCGATCGTGAAAGCCCATGAAATCGTACCGGTGATCGTCGCTGAAGATAAACACGACGTTTTCTGGCACATCGCTCGACTGGGCCGGGGCGAGCCGCGGCCCGACGAAGAGCAGAAGACAAAAGATGAGGAGACGCACCTGGAAACGAGATTTGGAAACAGGCACGAGAACGGTGGGGATTGTCCAAAGACGATCGCGCAGGGTTGTGGCCCGAAACCACTGCTATGGTAAGAATCGATGCCCTGAAATGCGAACGCTGCATGAAGGAGACATCGATCGACGATGGTTGAAAGACAGGTCCTTGCAGAAAAGATGCATGGGTCGTACTCGCCTTCGTATCTGGAAAAGGTGGATATACGGAAATGCTGACGTCTACCAACGCAGCCAGAATGCTCAGAAAAGGGGGCCGTGCTCCCGGCTTGCCAGCAGAACCGAGGTTCTCTGACAAGAGCCTGTCCCCCGAAACACACATTCTGCACATATATCTTAAATTCCAGAATTTTTACGACTTTTCCGTTACTCAGAAGTTTGACCTAGCATCAAGCGAACGGTTTTGCCGTTGGTATTGGGGAGACCACTCAGGTCTCGACGTGTCGCAGCACTCCTTGTCTCACCCAGACTACTCTATGTCACAAGACCCCCCAACGGAAGCGAGCGAAACGAATGGTTGCCCGGTGATGCACAACGGTTCGAGGGAGCAGCGGAAGACCCCTGCAACGAACCGTCAGTGGTGGCCCAG
The DNA here is from genome assembly GCF_002954405.1 of Salinibacter sp. 10B. Taxonomy (NCBI): domain Bacteria; kingdom Pseudomonadati; phylum Rhodothermota; class Rhodothermia; order Rhodothermales; family Salinibacteraceae; genus Salinibacter; species Salinibacter sp. 10B. The sequence continues at coordinate 1,841,472 of NZ_MQWC01000004.1, forward strand.
CAGCCTAGACATCGAGATTCTCGATCAAAATGCGCAGGATGTCGGCCCTTGGAATGGAGACTTCGACTATCCTGACGCTTTTCAGAGCCTCGATTTCGAGGCTCTCAAGGAAGACATTGAAGAGGTGATGACCACCTCGAAGGACTGGTGGCCGGCCGACTACGGGCACTACGGGCCGCTCTTCATTCGGATGGCGTGGCACAGTGCCGGCACCTACCGCACCACCGACGGCCGGGGTGGGGGATCCGGCGGCCGACAGCGGCTGGCGCCCCTCAACAGCTGGCCCGACAACGCGAACCTCGACAAGGCCCGCCGCCTGCTGTGGCCGGTCAAACAGAAGTACGGTCGCAAGATTTCCTGGGCGGACCTGATGCTCCTGGCCGGCAACGTGGCCATGGAGTCGATGGGCTTCAAGACGTTTGGGTTCGGCGGCGGCCGAGAGGACGACTTCAAGCCCGACGGTTCCATCGACTGGGGCCCGGAAAACGAAATGGAAACCTGGGATCGATTTGACGAGGACGACGAGCTGGAAGGCCCGCTTGGAGCGACGGTGATGGGCCTCATCTACGTGAATCCTGAAGGTCCGGAGGGCAACCCAGATCCCGAATGGTCGGCCCGGCGCATCCGTCAATCCTTCGGCCGGATGGCGATGAACGACCGCGAGACGGCCGCGCTCATCGCCGGTGGCCACACGTTCGGAAAGGTCCACGGGGCCGCCGACAGTGACGAGTACGTCGGAGCGGAGCCCGAAGCAGCCCCGATTGAGCAGCAGGGCCTCGGCTGGAAAAGTGACTACGGCTCCGGCAAGGGCGCCGACACCATCACCAGTGGCATCGAAGGCCCCTGGACCGATGAGCCGACCCAGTGGGACCTCGGCTATCTTGATCTCCTGCTCGACAACGAATGGGAGGTGCACGAGGGCCCCGGCGGCGCCTGGCAGTGGCGTCCGAAGAGTGACGAACTGAAGGGGATTGCGCCGGACGCACACGATGCGTCGGCCACGGTGGATCCGATGATGCTCACGACGGACATCGCCCTGAAACGGGACCCGGACTACCGTGAGATCATCGAGGACTTTCAGGAGAACCCCGATGAATTCCAGGACGCATTCGCGCGGGCCTGGTTCAAGCTGCTTCACCGGGACATGGGACCGAAGGAACGCTACCTCGGTCCGGAGGTGCCCGACGAGGACCTGATCTGGCAGGACCCCGTGCCCGATGTCGATCACGACCTGATCGGGGACGCGGAGATCGCTGAGCTTAAAGACGCGATTCTCGATACCGACCTGTCCGTCTCCCGGCTGGTCAAGACCGCCTGGGCATCGGCGTCGACGTACCGCGACAGCGACAAGCGGGGCGGGGCCAACGGGGCGCGCATTCGCCTCAAGCCGCACCGCAGCTGGGAAGCCAACGAGCCGTACGAACTGTCCCGCACGCTGAACGTCCTGGAGAGCCTCCAGCAGGACTTCAACGAGGGGCGAGACGACGACGTGCGGGTGTCGATGGCCGACCTGATCGTGCTGGGCGGGGCTGCCGCCATCGAAAAGGCCGCGGCCGACGCCGGATACGACGTGGAGGTGCCGTTCACGCCCGGTCGTACCGACGCCACCCAGGAGCAGACCGACGTGGAGGCGTTCGAGTGGCTGGAGCCGAAAGCAGACGGCTTCCGCAACTACATCGCAGACGATCCGGGACAGGACTGGACGCCGGAGGAGTTTCTGATCGACAAGGCGGACCTGCTGGATCTGACGCCTGCTGAGATGACGGTGCTCGTCGGTGGAATGCGTGCGCTCGACGCCACCCACGAACAGGCCGACGGGCACGGGGTCTTCACCGATCGGCCGGAGACGCTGACCAACGACTACTTCCAGAACCTGCTCTCCATGGACTACGAGTGGGAGCCGGTGTCGGAGGCGAAGCAGATCTTTGAGGTTCAGGACCGCGACACCGGCGAGGTCGAGTGGACGGCCACCCGCGTGGACCTGATCTTCGGATCCAACTCCCGCCTTCGCACCCTGGCGGAGGTCTACGGCGCCGACGACGGCGAGGAGAAGCTCGTCCACGACTTTGTGGACGCCTGGACGAAGGTGATGACCCTGGATCGCTTCGACCTGGACGAGTAACTCTGTCCCTCCACGGCACATGGGGCCTCGGCCCCTCCGCCGAGGAGCGAAGAAACCCATACGTCGACGACGAAAGGCAGTCCGGAAACGGGCTGCCTTTCTTATTTTCGATTGGGACTTCCCGAGCCACAGAGAGTTGGGAAATGGGCCGTCCCGTCGAAACCGGGGTCCCAAAGAAATCAACGACAAGACCCAGCAAGGCTTAACGATCCGCGCACTGGTATGTCCTCATTCAAACGTGCCGGACACGTGTACGTGACAGCTCCCGCCCCCCTACTTGCACTCGGTACTCACCACGTTCCCGTCATCAATGACGGTGCACACATGCGTCGTGTACTCGAAGGGGTCGCCGTCGAAGAGGACAAGATCGGCGGCCTGGCCGGACGCGATTGTGCCGATCCTGTCCAACCCAAGGATCTCGGCGGGGGCGCTCGTTATGCTCTCCAGCGCCGCCCGACGGGGCAGCCCGTTGGCCATTGCAATCGCGGCTTCGTAGAGCACAATGCGCGTCTTCGGAACGTACGGTTCCCATCCGCTCTGGATGGCCACCGGGATGCCGGCCTCGTGTAGCCGTCCAGCAGTCGTAAAGGCCGCGTTCTGCGTCGTGCCGCTCGGCCGCGTCATGGTGGGATGTAGAATCACCGGCACGTCGGCCTCCTCGATCTCATCAGCAACGAGGTACGCCTCCGACGCCCCGTCCAGAATCATGTCGAACCCAAACTCCTCCTGTAGCCGCAGAGCCGCCTGAATGTCATGCGCGCGGTGGGCCGTCACGAGAGCCGGGACCTCTCCGCGAAGCACCTTTTGCAACACCCTCGTACCAAGATCCGTCGTCGGCTCCTCCGTATCCATTGCGGCCCGGGCGTCGAGCAACTGTTGTCGGAGCATGGCCACCCCTTTGCCCCGAGTATCGGGCGACTCGAAGCGGGCCTGTGCGTCCGGCCCCAGCGTCATGGCGACGGTCGTGAGCGAGTCCATGACGGATGACGCCACAGTCTCCCCTGCAGTCGAAAACGTGGCCGTCTGGCCACTGATGAGAGCACCGGGGGCATGTCCTGTGTGGACGGTGGTGATGCCCAGCTGACGAACGAACGACACCAATTGCTCGCGCGGATTGTAGGCGTCAATCGCCCGCAGGGCGGGCTGCATGGGCTCGGAAGTGTCGAGCTGATCCTGATCGGCGGGCACGTTGTGAATGCCGGAGAGTCCCACGGTGCCCCGGGGATCAATGAGGCCCGGGGTGGCAACCGTCGCTTCGTGCACCGTGGCATCTGACGGCACAGACACCTCCGTTGCCGGCCCCACTTCGGCAATCGTGCCCTCCTCAATAAGAACGACGCCGTTCACAATCGGGCCCTGGTCGGTCATGGTGTAGAGCGTATCGGCCTGTACCGCGTGCTGGGCATACCCCGCCTGTGAAACGAGACCGATACAAAGAAGAGCGACGAGCGCCAGATTGTAGCGGCGGATAGAGCGAAAAGTCAGCATGTTGGAATCGGATCGGGCGTGAAACAAGGCAACGGGAGGGCCAAAACTCAGTTGTGGACGTGCTGGACAGCATCATCATAGACCCGATAGCCTCCAGTGGCGAAGTCGCGGTCCTCCGGATTCGACCGATCAAACACAACCGTTCCCTCCACCCAGGTCTGCTGAATATTGGTGTAGACACTCAAAGGATCGCCGGAAAGAACGACGAAGTCGGCGTCTTTTCCTTCGTCGAGCGAGCCGATTTCGTCTTCCATCCCCAGCATGCGCGCTCCCGCCAAGGTGACCGATTCGAGGGCCGCCTCGCGCGACATTCCCGCCCGCACCCCGATGGCCGGCTGGCGTAGGAGCAGCCGTGAATCGGTGATCGGGTCGTCCGTGTGGTAGGCCACGTCGACCCCGGCTTCGTTGAGCACCCGACCCGTACGGTAGACGAGTTCATCCGCCTCTTTCTTGCCACCGGGCGAATCGAGCACAATGATGGAGGCCGGCACGTTCGCCTCGGCAATCTCCTCGGCCACCTTCCAGCCTTCGCTCACGTGATGGAGGACTAAATCAAAGTCAAATTCGTCACTGAGCCGGATGGCCGTGAGAATGTCGTCGTGGCGGTGCGTGTGGAAGTGAACGGCGCGCTCCCCCTCCAGAACATCCACGAGCCCCTCCATCCGCAAATCGCGGTCCGGCATGTCGGCCTCCGTCTCGGCCTGCTGCTTCTTGCGCCGGTACGCCTGCGCTTCTACGAAGGCCTCGCGCGCCATTGCAGCGGCGCGGGCCCGTGTGCCCGGAAACGATCCGCTCTCGCGCTGCGGATTGGTGCCGTTGGCCATCTTCATGCCCCCGCACTCTTCAACGGGACGATCGTCGCACGCATTGAGCTCGCCGACGGTCCCTCCATCGCGCAGTTTGAGAAAGGTCGTCTGCCCACTCATCAGGTGACCGGAGCCCGACAGTACTTGCACAGTGGTGATGCCCCCGGCACGGGCGCGGTCCATTGAGGGATGCCGGACATTAATCGCATCGATGGTGCGAACGTCCGGATGGAGAGCCGCCGACCCGTCCCCGCCACTCACCTGCCCGATGTGGGAGTGCGTGTCCACGAGGCCCGGCATAATGACCTTCCCTGCCACGTCGTGCGTCACAGCCCCGTCCGGCACGTCGACCGCTCCCGCTTCCCCGACAGCCTGGATGGTGCCCCCTTGCACGACCATCGTTCCATTTTCAATGGGGTCGGACGAGATGGGATACAAAGTAGCATTGCGGAAGACGTGGGGCTGCTCCTGTGCCTGCACCGGCAGCGTGAGGCACAGGCACAGAACAGCGAACAAGAGAATCCGAGGACGCATGAGCGAGGGGCGAACGGTCCAAAAAAAACGGCGCACCAAGAAGAGTAGGAGCTGGAACCGAAAGGCGCAAGCAACCCCTCGTACGTCAATAATCGAATCCTCCCAACTGAAGGCGTGGCTGCTCTCTCCGCACAATTTGTGCTGTCGCGCACGGCAGAGCGAGCAAGAGGACGCGTGCGCGCCCCCCGTGTACCCAACGTCCGAAAAATGCTCCCCCTCATCTGCGGCATTCCACGATTCGAGACCCGCTACTCCCGGGGCCCGTACCGCGCCGAGGTGCCCGCCTCCGGTATCGACTCCTCAATAAATGAGCGGATGTGCTCGTTGGCCGTCTCCAGGTCCTCTTCGCGCAAGTACATCATGTGCCCACTCCGGTACCCCTCGAAGCGCAGGCGGTCGCGCATCGTCTCGCGCGTGCCGAGATTCCACATCACGTACTTGGCCGAAAAGTAGTCGGTCGCTCCGTCGAAGTAACCGGACTGGACCATGACGTGCAGGTAGGGATTCTGCGCCATGGCGTCCCGCAGCTGCTCGCCGGTGTCGTTGTTCTCTTCATTCCACGGATGAACCGGACCAAAGACGTTGTACTTGAGGTCAGTCTCGAAGCCCAACTCATCGCGGAGGTAGTGGTTGGCAGCCGGCGTAAAGGCGTGGTTCCAGGCAGCGAGTTCAGGGGGATAGTCGTACTCACTGCCCGCATTCTTCCGATCGACGCCCCGATAGCGGGAGTCAAGCCGGCCCACGGTGCGCCCCTCCTCTTGTAGAAGCTGCTTCCAGAAAGCATCGGACGGGACGGCGAGGTTGTGGTTGAGCACGAACTGCTCGGAAAGACCGGAGTAGCGCGCCACCTCCTGTGCCACCGTCTGCCGCCGCGTGCTGTCGATGAAGCCGCCGCGCGTAAGCGCAGGGACGTACTCCTCAACCGTGTAGTCTTCCACCTCCGAGAGAAGGGCCTGCAGATCGCGGCTCTGCAAGTCGCTCGGCAACTGGTCGTGATACCATGCCGTAGCGGCGTAGTAGGGCAGCTTCAGCGCCTCGGAGCGGGGCGACGGCCCGGCCGGCTCCATCCCGAGCCCGGTGGGCGACACGAGGATGACCCCATTCAGGTACATCCAGTGGCTGTTTTGAAGCTCACCCGCGAGCCCCGACACACGCGTCGTGCCGTAACTCTCCCCGATCAGATACTTCGGCGAACGCCAGCGATCATGACGGGAGACAAACGTATCGATCCAGCTCGCCAGATAGTCGACGTCGGCATTGACCCCGAAGAATTCCTCGCGGTCTACGCTGTCATCGAGGATGCGGGAGAAGCCCGTATTGACGGGATTCACGTACACGATGTCCGCCACGTCCAGAATCGAATGCTCGTTGTCCTCCACGCCGTACGGCTGCACGGGATAGCCCTCATCGCTGATTTTGAGGTGCTTCGGGCTCGTGTAGCCCAAATGCATCCAGAGAGAGCCCGAGCCCGGACCGCCGTTGAACGACACGACGAGGGGCCGCCGGGTGCGATCGTCCACGTCGGAGCGGCGGTAGTAGGTGTAGTGGAGCGACGCAATGGCCGTATCGTCGTCGCCGTACACCGGCTGCGTGCCCGTCGTCACCTCGTAGGGCACCGATTCGCCCTGGATGGTCACCTGATCGGTCGCTGTTATGGTCGTGTCGGGCGGCAGGCTGCGCTCTAGCTGCGAATCACTTTTCTCCTGGGCGAGGACCACCCCGCTCCCAAACAGCAGTACGAAGACACTGAGAACGAGCGTTCGGAATCGGGTCGTCGAAAGAATGTGCATGTGGTACGGGGAATCGGACAACAACGTGCAGGCGAAAGAGGAAGGGAAGCCAGTGAAAAACCTATGCTCCACCATCCCAAGCTTCAACCTTCCAAGGATCGATCGAATTACTCAATGACGTCATGCTCACGCGCCACCTCGGCAAACGCGTCGATGGCACGGTCGAGCTGCTCCTTCGAGTGCGCCGCCGACATCTGTACGCGGATGCGGGCCTCCCCCTTCGGCACCACGGGGTAGCTGAAGCTGATGACGTAGATGCCGCGGTCGAGCAGCTCCTCGGCGATGGCCCCGCTCGTCTTCGCGTCGTACAGCATGATCGGCACGATGGGGTGGTCGCCCGGCTTGATGTCGAAGCCCCGCTCCTGCATCTCACTCCGGAAGTAGCGTGCATTCTCCCAAATTGTCTCCCGCCGGTCATCATTCTCCTGCAGCATCTCCAACACCTTAAGCCCGGCGTTCGCGATGGAGGGCGCAATCGCGTTGGAAAAGAGGTATGGGCGCGACTCTTGCCGGAGGAGATCAATGATTTCTTGTCGTCCCGTCGTGAAGCCGCCCGTCGCTCCCCCCAGCGCCTTCCCGAGCGTCGAGGTGATGATGTCAACCTGATCAAGAACGCCCTTGGCCTCGCTCGCGCCGCGACCGCCTTCCCCCATGAATCCGGTGGCGTGGCACTCGTCCACCATCACGAGCGCACCATACTCCTCGGCCAGACGGCAGATCTCATCGAGCTTCGCCACATCCCCGTCCATCGAAAATACGCCGTCGGTGCAAATCATCCGCGTCTCGGCGTCCTGAGCATCCTGTAGCTTCGCCTCCAGGTCGGCCATGTCGCTGTGCTCAAAGACGTGCAGGTCGGCCTTACAAAGCCGGATGCCGTCGATGATGGAAGCGTGGTTCAACTCATCGCTGATGATGGCATCGTCCGGGCCCAACAGGGTTTCGAAGAGGCCCGTATTGGCATCGAAGCACGAATTGTAGAGGATCGTGTCGTCCGTCTCGTGAAAGTCGGAGAGGGCGTGCTCCAAGTCTTTGTGGACGCTCTGCGTACCGCAGATGAAACGGACGCTGGCGACTCCGAAGCCGTAGCGATCCACGCCGTTCTTGGCGGCGTCCATGATCTCCGGGTGGTTGGCGAGGCCCAGATAGTTGTTCGCACAGAAGTTGATGACGTGATCGCCGGACTCGACTTCAATGTCGGCATCCTGCTGGGAGGTAATAACCCGCTCCTCTTTGTAGGTGCCGGCGTCCTTGATGTCTTGCAGTTTCTGCTGAAATGCCTCAGCAGTTTCCTCGGTCATGGACATAGTGGCGTTTGAGGGTTGATTCTTCTTCTATGTGAGAGATCAGATTAGAGCGACGTGCGCCAAAAAGGCAAGCGGTGGACGAGGGCGAAAGAGCGAAAAGAACACAGGGAGGGGCACCCGTCCCAACCGGCAGACGCCCTCCCTCTTCGGAATTATCTCAAAGGGCGGGGACGTATGAATTCAAACGGGCGCTGAGAACATTCCCGTGCGGTAATCGCTGTTTCTGAGCAGGCCCAGACCGGCGTTTTGAGATAACCCTCATGCCCCCACGCTTCCGCTCTCCCATTCCTCTTCGCGCAGGTGCTCGAGCATGTCCTCCGTCATCGCCGCCAGGTCGTACGCCGGCGCCCAGCCCCAGTCCCGACGAGCCGCCCCATCGTCGACCGACGACGGCCACGCCTCGGCAATCTGCTGACGCTCGTCCGGCGCGTAGCTGCAACGGAATCCCGGCACGTGCCCACGGATCGACTCCGCCAACTCCTCCGGCGTAAAACTGAACGCCCCCACGTTGTACCCCTCCCGCACCGTGAGCCCCTCCCCCTCCGCCCCCATCAGGTCCAGGGTCGCCCCAATCGCATCCGGCATGTACATCATCGGCAGCCGCGCCCCCCGATCCAGAAAACACGTGTAGTCCTCCCCCTCCGCCGCTCGCCTCAGCATCTCGACCGCGTAGTCGGTCGTCCCGCCCCCCGGCGCCGTCTTGTAGCTGATTAACCCCGGATACCGCAGGCTCCGCACGTCTACCCCGAACCGGCGGTGATAGTACCGGCACAACAGCTCCCCGCTGCGCTTGGTCACCCCGTAGATCGTCGTCGGGTCCAACACCGTCTGCTGCGGGGTGTTCTCCTTCGGCGTCGACGGCCCGAACACCGCAATCGAAGAGGGCCAAAACACCCGCAGCCCCTCCCCCCGAGCCAGATCAAGCACATTTTTGAGCCCGCCCATGTTGACCTCCCACGTCCGGTCGGGCTGCTGCTCTCCGGTCGCCGACAGCAGGCTCGCCAGGTGGTAGACCGTCCCGACGTCGTAGGCAGAGATTACCTCCGCAAGGGCCGCCCGGTCCCGCACGTCCGCCTCCTCAAAGGGCCCCTCCCGCGGCTGCCCATTCGACGCCGGCGGCGGCTTCAGGTCCAGGCCCACCACCTGCCGCGCCCCGTGGCGCTCGCGCAGCGCCGCAACCAGCTCGCTGCCAATCTGACCGTTGGCGCCGGTGACCAGAAAGCGGGACATACAGTCGAGGAAGATCCATTTGGAAAAACGATTCTCGGATACTCCCTCTACGTGTTCTTCCCCCCCTCGTTCGGAACCGCTTCCACCCCGAGGCGGCATTAATTCCGATTTCGGAAAGCGCTTCCATCCAGATCTTTACGCGTTCTCCAAAAATATTTTCAGTTTTCGCTTGACAAACCAAAGAAAGTAGAGTAGGATAGGGTCGAGTCAAAAAGAAATAGCAATCGGAGGACAGTGGCACACAGCATTGACGAAATTGACACCAAAATCCTCGAGCTTCTTCAGCAGGACGGTCGCATGAAGCGCAGCGACGTCGCCGACGAAGTCGACCTATCGATCTCCGCCGTGAGTGAGCGGATGCGAAAGTTGGAGGAGCGCGGTGTCATTCAGGGATACAAAGCCATCGTCGATGCCAAGCGCCTGCGTCTCGACATCACGGCGTTCATCCGCGTCTCGGTTGATGGATCGGAGCACTACTCCACCTTCATCGACCGCGTGACCAGCATGGAACAGGTCCTGGAGGTGCATTCCATCACGGGCGCCGGTTCGCATGTGTTGAAAGTGCGGACCAAGAATACGACCACGCTGGAGCATTTCCTGTCGGAGATTCAGGCGATTCCGGGAATTACGCAGACCACCACCAGCATTGTGCTGAGCACCTTTAAGGAGTCGCGCGCAGTTCCCGCCGAACCGATGGAGCTCTACGACTACGAAGAGGTCACGTCGGAGTCGTAGTCATAAGCTCGACGAGATCAGCCGCCTACCAAGCGAGGGCATCCCGTTCGAGCGTATCCACTCACTTAGACCCAACACTCAACACATGGCCACAAAAGACGACGTCCTGAACCAGATCGAGTCGGAGGATGTAGATTTTCTGCGTCTGCAGTTCACCGACATCCTCGGAACGGTTAAGAACGTTTCGATCCCGGCGAGCCAAGCCAAAAAAGCCTTCCACGAAGGAATATACTTCGACGGGTCCTCAATCGAGGGCTTTGTGCGAATCCAAGAATCGGATATGCGGTTGGAGCCGGACCCGGACACCTTCGCCGTTTTGCCATGGCGAAGCCGACGCGAAGATGATACCGTCACCGCTCGCCTCATTTGCGACGTCATTAATACCTCGACGGGCGAGCCGTTTGAGGGAGACCCTCGATTCGTGCTGAAGCGCGCGCTCGCTCGGGCCAATGAGATGGGCTTCGAGATGAACGCGGGTCCGGAGCCGGAATTCTTCGTCTTCGAGAACGACGAGGACGGCCGGGCCACGACGCAGACCCACGACGCCGGCGGCTACTTCGACCTGGCCCCGAAGGACTCCGCACAGGAGATTCGGGCCGACATTATTTACACCCTCCAGGCGATGGGCTTCGAGGTTGAAGCCAGTCACCACGAGGTGGCCCGCGGCCAGCACGAAATCGACTTCAAGTACGCCGACGGGCTGACGACGGCGGACAACATTGCGACCTTCCGGTCGGTGGTGCGCGCGGTAGCGGAGCTACACGGCGTCCACGCCACCTTCATGCCCAAACCCATTTCCGGCATCAACGGCTCGGGCATGCATACGCACATCTCGCTCTTCGAAGGCGGCGAGAATGCGTTCCACGACGATGACGACGAGTTCAACCTGAGCGATACGGCGTACCAGTTCCTGGGCGGCATCCTGGAGCACGCCCCGGCCCTTACGGCCATCTGCAACCCGACGGTCAACTCGTACAAGCGGCTCGTGCCCGGATATGAGGCGCCGATCTACGTGGCTTGGAGTGACGTGAACCGTTCGGCCCTCGTGCGCAAGCCCGCCGCGCGCATTCCGGCGGCCTCCCGCATCGAGCTCCGCTCTCCGGACCCGTCATGCAATCCGTACCTGGCCCTTGCGGTCATGCTGCATGCCGGCCTCGATGGAATTGAAAACGACCTCCAGGCCCCCAATCCGGTCCGCGAAAACATCTACGAGTTCACCGAGGCGGACCGCGAGGAACGCGGCATCAATACGCTCCCGAGCACGCTCGGTCAGGCCGTAACGGCCCTAAAGGAGGACGACGTCATCCTCAATGCCCTCGGGCCGCACGTGAGCGAGAAGTTCCTCCAGGCGAAGACGCAGGAATACACGGAATTCCTCGCGTCGGTCTCACAGTGGGAGCTCGATCGCTACCTGGAAACATTCTAGCGTAGCCCCCGGCGGACGACCTTCGATTTCTTCGGTCGTCGTCTACCGTACAGGCCACATTCTCACGACGGCTGACCTCTTTCTTCGAGAGGTCAGCCGTTTTTTCTTGTTGGGACCCCATCATGGGATTAGCAAAGGGAAAGCGCCCGGACATTCCGCTCTCCGAGTCAGGGCGCACTCTGAAAGCACTTCCTCCCTTTGGTCAGGGCGCACTCTGAAAGCACTTCCTCCCTTTGGTCAGTGCGCACTCTGAAAGCACTTCCTCCCTTTGGTCAGGGCGCACTCTGAAAGCACTTCCTCCCTTTGGTCAGGGCGCACTCTGAAAGCACTTCCTCCCTTTGGTCAGGGCGCCGTTGAGCGCGAACGGCGCTACGGAGGCCGCTTCATGCAGCGCCGGACCGGACGTTTCCCACTCCTACCCCGGCAGGGCCTCTTCGTACCTGAGGCCTGCAACTGGACTTCGTATTAGACCGGCTATCAATCAAACCCAGTCCCTCAAGCTCCCTCTCGATCTCTGTCTCGAAACCCACAATAACAAAGGCCCCTTGCCTTTCATCAGGCAAAGGGGCCTCTTTTTGTCTGCGTGACTGGCGCGTCAATCGTTCAAATCCGCACGGCGCGAGGGCGTTATTCTACAGCGAGGCCACGACCTTCAACATGTCCATCGCCGTGATGATACCCCGGATCTGGTCGTTCTCGGTGACAAACACGCGGTGGATCCCCCCTCGGTGCATTACCTGCGCCACCTGCTGAATAGGAGTACGCTCGTTCACGTCGTATACCTGCGGCGTCATCACGTGCTCGGCCGTCGTCTCGTCCCCCTCCGTCACGCGCAGGTCCTCCAGATCCTCCTCCGAGTACTGTGCTTCCAGCTCGTGCCGGTAGTACGCGGACGGCCGCTCAGTGGCCGGCTCCCCGGCCGAACTGCTGTGTCGAGCGAGATCCGTGAGCGATATGACCCCCACTAGCGTGCCCCCGTCCACGACCGGGGCGCCCGAGATGCTGTGGTCGACCAAAAATTGGGCCACCCGATCGAGCGGCCAGTCGGCCTCGACGGTTTTGACATCCGTCGTCATCAAGTCTTTGGCACTATTCCACTTCATAGGAAAGAGGGTATACGTCAGCAGAGAGCAAAAAGGAACCAACAATTCGACTCTGGCACCCCCTATCGATCTTCCGGATCGGTGTTGCGGCGGTTCTGTGGAGCACTCGCGAATTTCGTGCGCACCCACGCGATGGCGTAGACCCACGAAGGGGGATGGAGTCTTGGACGGCGGAGTTCTGGCGTGCATCGGTTGCGCCGGAACGGCTTGTGAACGGAAGAGCGCAAATCGTTCTTAGAGGAGGCCGGAGGTTTTTTCACTCTTTTTCGACCACGCTCGATGTCTCCCTCAATCCTCATCACCGGTGCCACCGGCACCATCGGCGCGCTGCTCGTACGCACGCTCGCCGCCCGTTCCATTCCGGCCCGGGCCCTCGTCCGGTCTCATGAGGGAGCGCGTTCGCTCCGTTCCCTCTCCTCTATCGAGGTCGTACAAGGAACCCTCGAAGAACCGGATTCCATCGAGGCTGCCCTCACAGGAATCACGCGCGTGTTCGTATGCACCTCCCCGGCCCCCGAGCAGGTCGTCCTTCAGGGCAATGTCGTAGAGGGTGCCGAGCGCACTCGTCGCCCGATCCATCTCGTCGCGGTGTCGGCCATTGGGGCCGTGCCCCCAGACGTCCCGCTCCAGTTGGCCCAATGGCATCGGGTCACCGAGGCCCAAATCCGAAGCACCGCTCTTCCGGCCACCATCCTTCGCCCGCAGTTTCTCATGCAAACCCTGCTGCGTGCCGCCCCTTCGATCCAATCCGAAAATATGCTCTGCGGCTCCTTCAGTCATGCCCGCCTGCCGATCGTAGACGCGCGCGACGTGGCAGACGCGGCCGCTGCAATCCTTACGACGCCTGACGCCGGGCCGCCCACCGGCAACGGCGAACAAACGAACGAACACGCGGGACAGTCCTATTCTCTCACGGGACCGCAGGCCCTTTCCTACAACGAAATTGCGGCGCTCTTTTCAAAAGAGCTCGGCCGCCCGATCCGCTATATCGACATGCCCGCCGACGCTTATCAGGAGTACCTCATGAGTCGGCGCCTGCCGCAATGGAAAGTGGATGACCTGACCCTGCTGGCCCGTTCGTTTCGGAACGGACACGTATGGCCGGTCTCCTCCGATGTCGCCAGCCTCACGGGCCGTCCTGCCCGCACACTGCGTCAATTCATTCACGACTATTCGTCTGAGTTCCAGCCCCACGAGTCCGCACTCCCTGCCCAGGACCTGTGCCTGCAGTGTGCTACGCCCTTCTGGTCTCTGACTCCTACTGCTTCTTCCTCACATCGATCGCAGGTGTCGTCCTGATCCTGCATTCATGAGCGCGGTTGGAACCCCCGCTCTTCGGGTTCGTGCCGAAGTACGACGACAGACCGTCGCCGTCTCTTTTTGGGCCCGTAGCTCAGTTGGTTAGAGCAGTCGACTCATAATCGATCGGTCGTGGGTTCGAGTCCCGCCGGGCCCACTCTTTTCCCCTTTCCTCGCACTGGCGCTACACGAGACGCTTCTGAACGCGCATCTCGTCGGCCGGCGAGTCGATGACAGGCGCGAGCATGCGTTCGACGATTCGCCGCAACGGCAGTCGGGGGCGCCCCCCCACTCCCAGATCGGATAGGCATGGCTCCCCAAATCCGTTAAAGTGCAAGGGTGGTTCGCCTCTTTCTCTCGGTTTGAAGGCAAACAGGCTACGGAACCTGCACGACAGTTCCACTCCCCGGAATCAGCACGTCCTGGGTGGCCCAAAGCGTCCCGTCCGTGCCAAACGTTTTGGCCGTGAGCATCGGAATGGTCGTGTTGTAGTAGGCGTCCCCCTACCACCTTCCCATCATCAAATTTGCCGTCGAGGACGAGAAAGTACGCCCGAAGGGTGTCACTTTCCGCTCTCGTGTAGTGATCGCGGCGCTCTGCCTCTAAGAGACTGTTTTGATTTTTGAGCGGGTTTGAGAATCGACGAGATATTTCGCAGGAATTGGAGGGCCGTCCGTTGCTCAGAAGGAGCCCCTGTTGGATCCCGACGATCTGCAGTCGTCGCGCTCTTCCTGAACTGTCATCGTGGGAAACCAAAACAGTCTCTAAGTCCCGAACCGCATGGGCGGTGTAGCTGTCTCGTCCCGCTGCGAGAATGTGAGTCGGCGCCCCGATGGTGATCTGGATCTGCTCAGATGGGCCTTCAGCGCGGTCTTGAGACTGTCGAGTCCGGCCACGGTCGGCTCGTATCCCTCCTGTAGTTGACCTCGATCTGGAGCCGCGAAACGGATTCATCGTCCAGAAAGGTCTCGGCCAACGCTGCGGGCGCCGCCTCGCTATCGAACAAGTTCGCCTCCTCCCCGTCGTCGGCCCCGAACCCGTTGGATTCGTGGCCGCGGAGCAGCCGTGCGACGCCGAGAAGCGTGACGGTGCACAGTAGCCGCCCCCCATTCCTACACCGCTTTGATCCTAATACCTAGGCCGGTTCGGATCGGAATTTTATTTTTGTTTTTCCCACAGAGTCAGTTCCCAAAACCCAACACGAGGTGTTATTCATGCAAGCCCTGAATGCTCAACAATCTCTCGTTCGCCTCCTCCTGTCCTATGTCGTCCTGGGCATTGCCGTCGTGCTTCTTCAGGGGTGTACCGACCCCGTAAGTGTTCCCGCCGAAGAAGAGACCTCTCTTGCTGCCACTTCCAGCGCCACTGCCGACGCGAAGATGGGTCCAGGCCAAGCGGCCGGAACGCAGGACGAGACAATCGCTGGTATCGCTGCGAATACCCCAAACTTCTCGATTCTCGTCCAGGCGCTCACGGAGGCAGGTCTGGTCGAGACGCTTAACGGCGACGGTCAGTATACCGTATTTGCTCCCTCAAACGCCGCCTTTGCCGCCCTTATCGACGAGTTGGATGGGGTTGACAGCGCAGAAGAGCTCCTCGCCCTGCCGGCGCTCAAATCGATCCTCCTCTACCACGTCGCACCGGGCCGGCGGTTTGCACGAACGGTCACCCGACAGAAGCGCATCAACACGCTCAACGGTGCATTTCTGTTCGTCGACGAGACCATTCTCACCGACGCCAATAACCGAACCTCCGAAATCGTTGGGGTCGACATTGCAGCACGCAATGGCGTGATCCACGAAATCGATACTGTTGTGCTGCCCCCGCTGAATTAGTTGGTCTTGCGGAGTGCTCCATTTCTAAGAGAAGAGTGCACCAGTGACGGCATCTTCGGCCCGGTGTTCAACACGGCTCTTGGCACATCCTTGGGGCACGTGTTCTCAATCCGGGCGATGATGCCCACCTCTGGTCGATGCTCTGATCGATCTCTCCGAGTCTGGCGTACCCAGGGTTCAGAAGCCATCCTGGGACGGCTCTTCCCTTCGACCTACGACGGCCAGACCGACACTCCCCCCAGGCTCCCACAAATTCAGATTGTGGCGGGTTCGGGTATTGGTATGTCCACATACTGAGATGCCCCAACCAAAACGGAAGAGGCTGCGTCCCTATTCCGCCTCTACGAACGTTACGATGGCCCGCGCCGGGACCAACAGCGAGTCGCTCTGTGTCTCCCCGGCGCTCGGTCGTGCGAAGACGAGATGACGTAGGGCGTCCATTCCGATTCTGTATCGTGGTCGTCCATTTGTACGCGGAACGTTCGCCTCTCCCGCTCCTGGTTGACCGCGACAAGAACCGCCGTCTCCACTCGGCCGCCCGGCAGACCGATACCATCCGGCCCTGAGCCGCCTGCTCGGGCGTGGCCTCATCGGAGCGCTGAACGGCGAGGCACATGACCCGCGGTTGCAGGAAGTGACTGGAATTGTCCAGCCCTCACAGCAGCCTGGAATCGTAGATGATGCTGGTGCTCTGGTTTTTGTCGATGTAGACCAGCCCATCTTTGTAGTCGTCCGGGCTCACGCCCAGCCCCCACGGCCACGACGACGCATTTGCCACCGTCACGTCTATGTGGAGCACGGGGGCCCGTAGAGCGCCGGGGCCCTGCTCAGATCCCGTCCGCAAATCAGGGACTGGTTTGTCAGCACGTGAGAGATCGAACTAGACATACATGACCGAGAACATGTACCTTGGCCTCCCCCCAAAACGGGGACGTGCACGCCGGGAATGCTCTCGTCCCCCTCCGGTGCTGGTCTCGTTCCCAGTGACCCAACGGCTTCTTCCCTTTCGCACTGCCTTGCTCTCCTTCTATGTCCGACTCAATCTCCGACGCACAGGGGCACGCCATGGGCGCGTCCGACTTTGATCCGCGGGACATCGTAACGCCTCACGCCTTCGAGGTCGACGAGGAGCTCCTCAACACCCCACTGGCCGAACCGTGGCAGCGACTGGGGGCCCTGCTGGCCGACCTCGCAATTGCGGGGTTCATCGGCAATGTAGCTGGTGGACTGGTCGGCATAGTCGTGGCCTATGTCTTTTACCGGGTGGCCACGCGTCGTGGGATTGCGTCTCGGTGGAAGCGATGGACACGGGGGTGTCTCGTCCTCATCGGAGCCACCGTGCTCTTCGTCCTCTCGATTGCGCTCGTCCAGGATGCTCACCAATGGGGACCGACGGGCCCCAGCCTCACGGCCTTGATTCCGGGCATCCAGTCCGAGACGTCCGAGCAAACTGAGTTGGATGTACCGAGCGCCGATTCGATGGCCCCTGCTCCCCCGGACTCCGCCCCGCTCCACGTTCTTCAACAGACCGAAGACCTCGACTCCCCTCATCCGCCCCAGGAGTCGTCCCTGCCGCCCGACACGGAGCGTCCCAACCGGGCCGCCAACCTCCTTCAGCACTACGCCCAAGCCATCGCGGAACGCGACTCGGCTGCCCTCGACACGCTGACGGCCCCCGTTCAGTCGCTCGTGGCGGGGCATCGTCTTGCCGCTCTCAAAGAAAACGTCCACACCCTACAGACGCGAAATGGGGAGCTGGTGGACGAGATGGAGGAACTTCAGGAGCAGATCAACGAGCCAAGCCTTTGGCGCATGACCCGGGCCACGGCCAACGACCTTGGGCTCACCATTGGGTGGATCGGGCTCTACTTCACACTCTTTCTTGCCTGGTGGGACGGACGTACGCCCGGCAAGTACCTCTTCGGCATCCGCGTGGTACGGTTGGGTGGGGAGCCTCTCACGCTATGGCAGGCCTTCGAGCGATTTGGAGGGTACGCGGCCGGCATTGCCACCGGCCTGCTCGGATTCATCCAGCTCTACTGGGACCCAAACCGCCAGGGCATCCACGACCGCGTGGCCCGAACGGTCGTCATTCGCACCCGGTCCACCTCTTCTTCCGAACGCGGATCTCAGTGACAGTGCCTCACACCGGCCACTCCTGCTGCGTCCACGCCTGCTCCCAGAACATCCACTCGTAACGAGCACTCGTCGCGAAGGTGGTGAGGGCACGCTCGCGCGCCGCCGGGCCCACGCCCTGCGCCCACTGGTCGAGCCGGCCGGTCAGTTCGTCAATGTCCATCGACTCGTCCGGAGCGGGGTCAGCGTATCGGCGAATCCAGTCGGCGTACGGGTGATCGTCGTCGACCGCGCCGCCCAGCTCGTTCCAGATCCGGGCCCCGAGGTCGCGGTAAAGCCAGGGACAGGGCGCCACGGCTGCAAGGGCCGCCAGACGCGTCCCTCGCTGCGTCCGCTCCAGCATGTGATTCTGATACGCCCGATTGGTCGGGGTCAATGTCAACGTCCGAAGGTCCTCCGGGCCGTAGCCGAGCCGATCGCCGTAGTGCAGGTGAAGCGAGCGCTCGGTTTGCAATGCCCGCTCGGCCGCCTCGACAAACCAAAGCTTGTCCTCGGGATTCGGGCAGCGAGTGCCAATCTGCACGAATGCATCGGCGATGGCCTCCAGGTAGCGCGCATCTTGCATCTGGTAGCACTTGAATCGCTCCGGATCGAGCGAACCGTTCACCAGAGCACGGACAAACGGGTGATCGTGTGAGGCGTCCCAAACGTCGGCGGCGCGGTCTCGGCAGCGCTGGGAAAAGGGACGGTCGTTGGACATGGAAGAAGTCGTCGTTTACAAAACAACATTGATGGAATCGAGCGCGCGGATTGCAGATTTCGACTCCCCGCGCGCAATACGACACCCACAATACGCAATCACTCCTCAATCGCCGTCACCTCGCGCCGCAGAGATGCAAAATCGAACGGAGACTTGTTGGAAACGGCAGACATCGGCACAGCAACCACGGCGGGCACGAGTAACGCTGCGACAAACGCAGGCAGAAGAGCGGGCTGTGTGGCCCCGGGCGCCGGAAACAGCGCTCCTCCCCCCACAAGGCCGGCGGCGGTTCCAACGAGCGCCCCCCGGTTCGTGAGACGGGCACTAACGAGACCGCCGAATACCGGCACGAGTGCAGCCGCACACACGAGGTCGGCCACCAGAAAAAGGTAAAGCACGCTGTAGCCCTGCGACGCGATGACAAAGACGGGCACTGCAAGTCCGACCGTCGTCCAGCGGGCGACTCGCAAGAGTATATTGGCAGAAAGGCTCGGCAGCGCCTGTCGCAGATCGACGACCACGAGGCTTGCGAGGGCGTTCAGAACCGTATCGGCGCTACTCATGACGAGCGTGAGGCCAAGGAGGACGAGGCCGAGACCGACGCCGGGCGGCGCGGCGTCGAGTAGCAGCCCGAAGAGGGCAGTCGACGGGGGATCGGCGGCATCCGCCCCTACCGCCGCGAGCCCGAGCAGACCCGTCCCCACCACAGTGAGCCCCATCGCTCCGGCGACCGTGGCAAAGCTTGTGCGCAACGCCTTCTCACTCTCCGCCGCGTAGACGCGCTGCCACGTCCCCTGATTGAACAGACTGGCCGCCCCAATGCCGATGACGAGCGCCAGCCCGCCCTGCACGCCCGGCCCGTGCGTCCAGTGAAGCAGGTCCGGCGCCCGCGCGGCCACCCTCTCCGTCAGCGGCGCCGTGCCGCCCACGGTGTACACCGCCACGACCGTCCCCGCCGCCAACAACGGCAGCAGGAGCAGCGCCTGCACGCCGTCGGTGAAAATCGAGGCGCGAAGCCCTCCAAGGGCCGTGTACGCGATCGTTGCCCCCAGCACAACCGCTGCCGTAATCCACAGCGGTACGTCGGCCACGAGTTGAAGGATGAACGCCATCCCCGTCACCTGAGCCGTCAGGGCAATAAAGAGGTAAAAGACCATGATCGTAAGCGTAAAGACGTGCATGGCTCGTCCGTAGCGGTGCCGCACGTACTCTGTGAGGGCGTGCCCCTCCGGCATCAGGGTCCGGAGGCGGCGTCCGAGTGGAATGTAGCAGAGCGGCGGCAGGGCCGAGCCGAGCGCATAGCCCACGATTGCCGGCAGGCCGCCCCACGTTGCTGCCTCCGGTGGCCCAAACAGAATCCACGAGCCCATCGCCGAGGCGAACAGGGTCGCCGTCAGAGCCCCTCTCCCAAATTGCCCCCGCGCCGCTACGTACGCCTCCACGCTCTGCCCCCCGGTCCTCCAGAGCGCATACCCGACCCCGGCAATCGTAAACAGCGCCGCGCAGGCAAGCAGAGCGAAAATCATAGGAGCCGAAACGAGACTGGTAGAGACGAGATAGGAAGCGACCGAGTGCGAAGGCTCGTCCCGTCGCCTCCCTTTTCTGACGAAGTGTGAACAAAAATGGAGGAGCGGGTCCTGTCCCCGTCCCACCGCACGGAATGCCCTCCACCCGTATGAATCGAAAACACGGAAATCAGCGGCGCGCCGTCGGCTTCCAGTAGAAGACCTCAAGCTGGGGCGTCGGGGAACGGACCCCCACGGCAAACTGGATGCCGCCGTCGACCCGTTGCGCATCGAGATCGACCGGATAAAAGTTTCGATCCCCCTCACTGTGACGCTCGACCAGGCGGCGCTGGAGTTGTCCGCTGCGGTCGTATACGTCGATCTGAACCCAGCCCGGGCGCAGGTTGAGTACGAAGAGGCGATCCTCAAGGGCCGCGGCAGAGGCAGACAGGAGGGGAGGCTTGTCCACATCCCCTGTAGCGTACGCAAAGCTGCGCTCCAGCATGGGCGAATCGAAGCCCATCAACGCGAGACTATCCGGAGTCGCCCCGTCGGCGAAGGACCTGGGGAGCGTGTGCACGACGGGACGGTAGCCCGAAAGGCTTACGAGCGAATCGCCCCAGGCCCGCAGGAAGCCGGCCCGCCGCCAGTACGGCCCGCCGAGATCGGTCTGCGCCACCACCGCTCCGGAGGAGTCAAGCCGCGAGACGTGCGCGCCGAATTCCTGTCCCACCACTTTCGCATAAAGGCGCCTGTCGGTGGCAAGCAGATACACGAGGGTCTCCCGCGCCGGCCGCTCGTAGGAAACAGCGCGATCCGGCAGCCGACGCCCGTTCGTCACAAAATCGATCCGATCGGCCTCCGCGTTAAACACAACGAGGGTATCCTGCCGGTGCCCAATCAGATACGGCACCGCGAAGGCCTCGTCGCGAAGCTCCCGCTGAAAACCGCCAGTGGTGTCAAACCGAAAGAGGCTGTTGCGCTGAGCATCGCTCACAGCCACGGCTCCCCCGTCCACAAATCGGACGGTCCGCGGGTACGCAAGCGGATGCGCCTTCGTGCCTGTGGTGACGCCAATCCGCTGAAGTGTATCGGCCGGTGCGTTCTGAGCCACGCGGCGCGAGAGGGAATCAGAGGGAAAAAGGGCCTCGTTGGCGTCCCGGCGGCAACTGTAGGGCAGGCAGCCCGACAGAATTAGCAACCCCGAGAGAAGCAGACCCCGAACAAATCCACGAGCGGTGACGACGTGCATGAAAAACGGCATTGCAACGAGGATATCGAGTTCTTCACCTGCACGGCTCGCCCTCCCCTCCGTTTCTTTGCTTCGGCTAAATTGTATCCAACTTTTGGAGGTGGCGCACACGGGGCGGAATAGACGCGTGTCCACCTCCACTTGCGAGCCCCTCATCGCTCAATCGAACACCGCTTCCGTTCACCCGTCCATCTCAGCAGGTCGGTCGTGCATCCTTCACCCCAAATTTTCTCCCTTCCCCCAATCTACTCTCGCCTGAATGGCCGCTCCCGACGCTGCTCGCGCTTCCGTCACCTCCCTTCGCTCTCCCGAGCGGACACCGCTGCTCTTCACCACGAACATGGGGCTGGAGGACGTGGTGATCGACGAGTACCGAGAGCGGGCGACCGCTGCGGGCATTGCCGTTCCCACCGCCGACGACGCGCCGTTCGACCTGCGCAGCTACGCCCGGATCGAGGTCGAGGCCCCTCCCGAACTGGCCCTCGACCTCGCCCGCAAGATGAAGTCGGTGCACCACGTTCTGGCACCCCTTTACACCTTTGCCCTGCCCGACGATGATGAGGCGGCCCTCCGCACGATCCGGACGACGGTCGAGACGCTCGACGTGGCGCCGATGGAAACGGCGGGGACGTTTCGGGTGACCACTGTCCGACGAGGCGAGCACGACTTCACCAGCATCGATGTGCAGCGGGAGGCAGGCGCCGGACTGGAGGCCCACTACGGGACGACGGTGGACCTGGAGGAGTACGACGTGGAGGTGCGGGTGGACGTGCACGACGATCGGTGTCTCGTAAGCGTCCAACACACCCGTGAGGCCCTCAGCCGCCGTCAGGCCCGTCTCTTTCAGCCCCGCGCGGCCCTCAAACCCAACGTCGCCTACGCTCTGCTCCGCCTCTCCCACCTCGACGACGGCGCTTCCGAGGCAGGTCCCCCCGACCGTGTGCTCGACCCGTTCTGCGGCTCCGGCACAATTCTTTGGGAGGCCGGCGCGCTCTGGCCCGATGCCCTCCTCGTCGGAAACGACTGGAACGAGGAAACGATGGCCGGCGCCCGCGAGAATGCGGAGGCACAAGAAATGACCGATCGGGTCACGCTCCACAACCGCGACGTGTGGTATCTCGCCGAAACGATGGGCGACCGGCAGGCCGACCTCATCGTGACCAATCCGCCGTTCGGGGTGCGCCTTGCCAGCAGCATGGATTTTCGCCCCTTCTACCGCCGCGTCCTTCAGCAATTCCATGAGGTGCTGCGCCCCGGCGGCCGCGTCGTGATGCTCGTCCTGCGCCAAGCCCCCTTCAACAAAGCACTGCGAGACACAGAGTGCTTCGACGTCCGCCACGTGCGCGTCCTCGAAATCGGCGGACTGTATCCGCGGGTCTTTGTCCTGGGCCGCTAGCGCCCTCTTCACGCGGAGCCCGAAAAGAGAGCATCCTGATCTCGGATCCACGTCAGCAGGTCGATCGTGGAGACGATCCCAACAATGTCGCGCTTCGTGCCGGCCCGGACGACGAGCAGCCGATGCAGTTGCCCTCGAACCATCCGGTCGGCAACCTCTCGGATGGTCACATCCTCCTCCACGGTGAACACAGCGGGCATCATGATGTCTTTCACCGTCGTTTGCGGACGGCTGCGCAGCTGTTCGAGGGAGTCTTCTTTCTCCGCGGCTCCTCCTTCTCCAAGGAAGTAGGCCGGCGCCTCTTCCGCATCGGACGCCGCCTCCGCTTCGCTGTCGTGATGTGCAATGTCGGTGAGGGAGACGACCCCGATCGCGGTTCCGTAGTCGGATACGACGGGCGCTCCTGAAATGGCGTGTTCAGTAAAGAAGGAGGCAAGCTCCCGCAACGACCAATCGGGCCGCGCGGCCCGGACGCGCTTGGTCATCAAATCGCGGGCAGTGGGGATTGTAGCCATGGCAGATACGGAACGGGTGAACAGGGACGAGCCATACACAGGATACGAGTCTCCCGTCCACCGCCGACGACAGTAAAGCCCGAACGGTTGCGCCCGGGCGTCCCCCACGTACGGACCATTCCCCCTCTCCCTGGAACCCGGCGGTGGGAACGAAATCCCAAAGCCGCTCCCCTGGGTTCGGTGCTAAGTAACTTCAATCATGGAGTTGGATGTTGCCCTGTTCAAAATCGGCTCTGGCAGACATTGTGAGTCGGCTTTCTAAGCGCCAATCCCCAGGTTCTCGATTGAAGTTACTTAGTATGAATTGAGCGTCGTTGTAGCGTCGCTTCCGTACTCCGCAAGGGTGCTCACCCAGGCGTTGTTCTGAGTGCCCTCTACCCGGTATTGGACGACGTGTCCGGGCACCTGCTCTGAAAGAAACCAGGTGGTGGTGCTCCCTCCCATTCCTCCCTTGTACTCGACCTTCTCAGCCGTAAAGGTCCCCGCGGGCGTATCGATTTGCTCCTCTCCCACGGTGGCCCCCTCAATGCTTTCTTCCGTGAGGCGTTGAGGAGACTGGTACACGGTTCGTTCGGTGACCGGCACTTCCCCCACATTGCCTTTCGGGTCTTTTGAGCGGAGACGGAGCGCCTCTCCCTTCTCCGGATCCAGGAGCGCCTCATACACCCAGGTATCCTCTCCCTGCTGGGCCTCCACCCGCCACCACTGGTTCCCGTCCTCCGTTGTCTTCAAAAAGGCCCGCCGCAGCGTCTGAATGCCGGCCTCTCCTCCTTCAGCGGTTTGAACCCGATACTGGACCCACTCGCCCTCTTCGTATTCCGCCTCGGCCGGCCACATGCCATTGGCTGCAAAGGCATAATTGAAGAAAACCTGCGCCTGAGACGCCATAAACTGATTCCACTGCGTCGTCCCGGACGCAGGTAGATTGGCGGAGGTGGCAATCTGCTGTCCGATCGATCTCCCGACCTCCTCCCCGGCTTGCTCCGCGGCGGCGCCCACAGTGCGTTCCGCCGCCTCCTGCGCCAGAAAACATCCTGACAGGGTTGCGGCCAAACCACCGGTGAGAACGAATGCGAAAAGAATGGATGCGACCGTACGTGCTCGCGACATGGAGAAGAAACGGTTTCTACGGAAAAGACGAGGATCTATATGTAGGTAAGATAAGAATGAAGGTCAAAGATCATACAACGTCCCCGAATGTCGGAATCGCAGAATACAAACCAATTCGAAGAAACCGGCTTGATCACAATTGCGCCCCCACCCCGCGCGTCCGACGGCCTCCACGTCGGGACTGCGAGAATCACAGCCCCCGATTTCTGTACCGGGCATGGGCGTTGAATGGATATGGCCCGCAAGCAGAAAAGAACGGGGGTTTGGATGAAATGAATCAGCGCGTAGAACCGAATCCGAGTAAACCACACCTCCATAATGCGCCGGACGACACTTTGATACATTTTTCCATGTCGCCACTTGTCTCGCACTCGTATCTACTCCCTCCTGATACCAAACCTTGAGGATCGATGTGCACTTGATCGTTCCCGATCCGGACGAAACGACCGGCATGAAATGCCACACCGGATGACTGTCGCCCCTTATCCCACGACATTTCCGTCTTGATTGCCTCAAACCTCGATGTGGAATCGATATTTACATTTTTCATATACCTAATAAACAAGTTATATTATGAGAAATGTAGATATTAAAAAATCTCCCAGTTTTGGAGTATTCTCTTTCTCTACCCTTGCCCTCTTTTACTTTTCATTTTTTACACTCCTCTTACTGACGGGCGTAATTTCTTACGTGAAAGACATCCCTCTTGGACATTTCACGCGTGATACGACGGCGGTTATCGGTGCCCCGTTTTATGTCGGATCCATCTCCAAAATCGGCGTTCTTCTTTGGTGTACCACAGCCGCGATGTGTCTCCTCACATCGGCCGTATTGTACAAAACGTCTGCAGGATCAAGGAGAACATCATTTTTACTGGGGGGCGGCCTCGTCACCTCTGTACTACTGCTCGATGACTTTTTTCTCATCCACGAGGAGATTGCCCCTTTGCATCTCGCTGTGCCCAGCGACGTTGTGTTGGCCAGCTACGGGGCTTTGGCATTAGCATTCGTTCTGTACTACCGAGATTGTATTTTGCGGAGCAATTACCCGCTGCTCGTTCTGAGCATTGTATTTCTCGCCGGATCGGTAGGGCTTGACCTACTGCACGATAAGGCGGTGCTGTCTTTTCTCACAACACCGCAGGGGATACAGTACCTACTGGAAGACGGCTTTAAGTTGCTTGGAATTGCAGGGTGGCTCAGTTACTTCGGATCGGAGTGCTACCTCGCGCTCGTCCACCAAAGCCGCAGCGCTGCGACTCCCTCCCCGTAGTGCCAGCCATTCCGGCAGCCGTCTCTTCTGTTCGGCTCCTTCGGGGGATCACCGAAGGGGATCCTCTGCGGACTCCGCTCCCAACAACGTACGCCAGGAGGCCGTGCCCCATCGATCCGGCACGTAGGTCTGGATCCACCGCCGGTCGATCCAGTGCTTGAGACGAAGCAGCATCGAATGGGACGCCCACAGCGGGCCTGCGGTCCAGATTCCCTCCCGCGTACCCGTCGAGAGGATGAGCGGAGCCACGGGATACGACCGAAAGCGTACCAACTCCTCTTCAACCGGAAGGGCATTCTCTTCGATGAGGCCCCGTAATGTACGGTCGAGATTCGTACGCAGGTCGGGTCCCTGTTTCACGGCATGGACTCCCACCTTGGCCAACTCAAGCTCAGGAATGGTAGCACAATCCCCTGCGGCAAAGATGCGAGGGTGGGAGGGGGTGCGGAGGCGCGACGTGACATGCAAGAAGCCGCGGTCGTCCGTCGAGAGACCGGCCTTCCGAAAGAGCGCAGGCCCTACCGTGCCCGTCGCCCAGAGCACGGCCTCTGCTGATAGATCTTCGGACGTTCCCCTCGTGTTCGACACCCGAACGACGGCCCCCTCCTCCTGCGCCTCAACCGACGTGACGGACGTGCCCGTCCGAATCGTGGCGCCCCGCCCCCGCAGTAGATGAGCTGCGTGGCGACGCATGCCCGCGGGAAAGGCCGGAAGAAGATGCTCGCTCTGCTCCACGAGCGTCAGGTCGAGATCCTCGGTGCGACCCGCCCCCTGAAAACGCCCAGTCACGTTGAGTGCCACCTCAGTGCCCGCCGCCCCTCCCCCTACGATCACGAGGCGAAGACGAGACGACGGCGTGCGTAGCACCTTCTGGATGTGGGGTTCCACGGCCCGGATCCGGTAGATCGGCTTGGTAGCAACCGCGGCCTCCGGTACCGCCGGGTTGACGCCCCCTACGTCCGTCCCCAACACGTCGAACGAATATTCCGTCCCGCTTTCCGTCGTGACAGTCCGACGCTCCGGATCGAGGGCCGTGGCGCTCTCCTGTACGAAGCGCACGCCGCCCTCACGGGCAAGACGGGCAAGGTCGATACGGATGTCCTCAACGTCGTAGACGCCGCCGAGGTACTCGGGGACCATGCCCGAATAGTACAGCCACCGCTGAGGATCGATGAGCGTCACCTCGATGCCCGCATCCGTCCACTCCTGGGCGTGGCGAAGGCTCGGCAACATGGCGTGTCCCCCGCCCAGAAGTACGAGATGAGGAGAACGAGCCATTCGACATCAAACCGTTTTTGAAGGGCACCGACGATGTGCGAGAACCTCCTACGACGTGGACGTGCGACAGGTTGACAGCCCAAAGGGACGGTAAAGCGGACAGGTACCGACAACGCTCGTCCCCAGAAAGACGGCGGCGAACACCCCAAGCACGGCGGCCGTGAGGCCTCCAATCTGTCCGGTCACGTAAAGCGCCCCCACCGCGAGAGCAATTACGGCGCGAAGGCTTCGATCAATCGTCCCCATGTTTTGCGTCATGGCAAAGAGGGTTGGGTTGAAACACGGAGAATCGTGTAATCGACGTGCTCGAATCCGCCGCCATCCTTTTTGTTTCTACATGTAAACACAAACAGTATCCCTTTTCTATGGACGCGGATTCAAGACAGCCTCTTCCAAGTCCTCAGTGCTGCCGATCCCGCTACGGAACGTACCAGATGCCGCGGTCACGATCCAGCCAGTCGCCGACGATGATGTGGGGAAGCGCCAAGAGACAAACGAAGATGGTATAGAAGGCCACACTTCCGGCCAGGAGTCCTGCGTTGCCGAGCGGGTTCGGCACGAGCAGATAAAACGCGGCCATGAGGCTGAAAGTGACCAGAGCGCCCAGCACCATTGCGGCCCAGGTAAGGGGGAGCGACAAGCGGTCGGGGGCCGGCTCAGCGTCGGCCGTCGCGGTGGCGCGGGCCGTCTGGCGCAGCGAGTACCAGAGCGGAAAATATAGGCCCACCGCCAGCATCATGGGAACGAACGTAAAGTACGTGACCAGGAGGATCGTCTCGGCAAGATCGGTGAGCCACGACACTGACAGGCCGCTCATGTAGAGTCCGCCGCCCAGGTGACCCACAAGGGCCAGTCCGTACACCGTTCCTACCGTGGCCTGAATCTCGGGCAGATGCGTGGCCAAAGGCAGCGGCGGCTGTGCCCCGAAGATTTGCGCCATGTAGGTGGAGAAGGAGATGTACACGCCCGGCCACGCCAGCAGCGGCACCAGCATGATGGCGCCCCCTCGCACGACGATCGCAAGGCCGCGCTGCCACGGGGTTGTCAGGTGATCGGTCCCACAGAGGGCATCCATCACTTTGAGCCCGCCGTGTCCCCCCTTCACCACGGCAGTGCTGAAGGCCAGAGCGAGAGCGGGGACCGGCGCGACGAAGAAGAGCCCCACGAAGCCCCCGAGAAGCACGAGATACAGCACAATGTAGCGCAGGCTGAACGAGACGCGCCGGTTGCGCAGGTTCTCGAAGTGCTCGTAGCCGCCGTGGGGCAGGTTGAGGGCCACCATGCCGATGAGATATCCAATCATCTGGGCCGTCATGGACAACGAGACGTCCAGGAGTGCAATGACAATTCCCCCAAGCGCCAGAGCCCCCAGGGTGAAGCGCGATGCCCACATGGCCCACGTTGCGGGCGAGTGCGCCGGGGCCTGACGCGTGGGAGACGTGACGGAAGAAACAGTCGACACTGCGGACATATCGAAGGGACGCGTTAGTTTGGCAGGTCGGACGAGGATTGTGAAGGCCAGTCCCGCATGACGGCCGTCGCGGCGTGCTCGCCGCTGATGAGGCAGATGGGAACGCCGACGCCGGGCGTGGTATCGCCCCCAACGTAGTAGAGACCGGGGGCATTGGCGGCCCGATGAGACGGTCGCAACGGGCCGGTCTGTCGGAGCGTGTGGGCAAGGCCGAGCGCAGTTCCGTTCGGTCGGCCGTAGCGGGTGGCAAACTCGCTCACGCAGGCGTCCTGCTCCACCGTGATGCGGCCTCGCAAATCGGCGCCGCGCCGGGCAAGGTCGTCAAGCACCTTGTCGCGCATCCACGCCCGGCGGGCGTCTCCATCCTTAAGGCCGGGAGCGATGGGCACCAGCACGAAGACCGAGTGGTGTCCCTCCGGCGCAAACGAGGGGTCGGTGCGCGAGGGCACGTGGACGTAGTAGGCCGGGTCAGTGGGCCAGGCCGGCTCGTCAAAAACCTTCTTGAAGTGAGGGTCCCAATTCGTAGGGAGGATGAGGGTGTGGTGCCGCAGAGGGTCCACGTCCCCCTCCACGCCGAGGTACAGCAGGTAGGCCGACGGCCCGAACGTGCGATTCTCCCAGTAGCTGTCGTCGTGGTCGCGTTGGGAAGCAGGAAGGAGATTCTGCTCCACGTGAGCAGGACTCGCGTTGGCCACCACGCGGCGTGCCGTCCGCTCTCCGGTTGCGGTCGAGAGGCGAACGCCGTCCCGCCGCGCATTTACCCCGGTCACCCGCGTGCCGGTCTCGATGGTTGCGCCCAAGTGCCGGGCCCGATCGGCCAGCGCGTCGACCAGGGCCTGCATGCCGCCCACGGGGTGATAGACGCCCTGGTTGAAGTCGACGTGCCCCATCAGCGTGTAGAGGGCAGGCGTGTTGTAGGGCGACCCGCCGAGAAACACCAGCTTGTACTCCAGCAGTTGACGCAGCTTCGGATGCTCCACGTAGTGCCGCACGTGGCGGTCCATGGACTTAAGGAGGGGCAGGGCCTGTCCCGAGCGCAGCACGTCGGGATCGAGCCAGTCGCGCAGGCCCGACCGGTAGGGATACACGAAGCGCTCCATCGCCAGGTCGTGCACCCACTCGGCGTGGTCCAGGTACGCCCGGAAGGCCTCGGCCGCCCCTTCCTCGTACGCGTTCAGTTTCGGGGCCAGCGCCTCCGGGTCGGCGGGCACGTCCAACTGGTCGCCGTCCTTCCACAAAATCCGGTAGCTGGGATCGAGGCGTTCGAGGTCGTACGCCGCCTCGACCGACGTCCCGAACTGACCAAAAAACCGCTCAAACACGTCCGGCATCAGGTACCAGGACGGCCCCGCATCGAACCGAAACCCGTCGATGGTGATGGTGCCGGCCACACCTCCAAGGCGATCGTGTTGTTCAAGCAGAGTGACGTCCACCCCGGCGTCGGCCAGGTAGCAGGCCGCCGAAAGCCCCCCAATGCCGCCCCCAAGAATGGCAACGGACGTGTCAACCGTCATGGGTCCTCCTCAAACAGTGTACAAGCGGGATGAGCAGTGTCGTATCCCCCCGACGCGAGTCCGGCCCGGCCGGGACGATCTGCGGTATATTGTACCACAAGTCCCTTGGCTCTCGTTGTTCATTCTGGATAAAAACATCTTCTTTTGCTTTATTTCGACGGCGATATTTCGTGACCGTTACGAACGCGTCGCGTGAGGCATGGCGGGTCCGCACGAGCGACCTCCTCACGTCCCATCGGCTGGGAACGGAACGCTGCAACGAGAGGTCGGTGGAGCAATCAATCACGATCCGTCAGACACGCACCTCACCGTCATCGTTCATGCTCCTCTCGAAGAGCTGCGAGTACGGGCTGCGCGCCATGCTCTACCTGAGCTCGCGGACCGACCCGGACACGTCCTCCTCAGGCTCCGGTCGCCCGTCCGCTCCGGTCCACACCTACATCTCCATCGAGACCATCGGGGAAGAGCTCAGCATCGGACTCTCCTACCTGACGAAGGTCTGCCAGCAGTTAAACGATGCAGGCCTTCTTACCTCGAAGCGCGGGCGCGGCGGAGGAATTGCGCTCACACGGGCGCCGACGGAGATTGCTCTCTACGACATCGTGGTCGCGATCGACGGCGACGATCTGTTCGAGGAGTGTGTGCTCGGGCTTCCGGGCTGTGGAGAGGCCGAGCCTTGTCCGCTTCACGAGCACTGGACGGAGGAACGCGAACGAATGCGGTCCACCTTCCGGAATACAACGCTCGCGGAGGTGCCGAACGTGCGCCTCACCCCGTTCGTAGGAGCGGACAGCGATCTCGCTGACGACACGTCCCCGTGAAACGAGGAAAGCGAAACCCACAGAGTCAGGATCTGCAATGCAAATGCCCCACTGCTATTGTCGCAGCGGGGCCTCGTGTCGGGTATCCAATCGCGGAAATTGCGGGGTCGGGGGCGTTAGGACGACCCGTTGGCCATCAGCGACGCTTTGGTGAGGGTGGTGTTGATCTCGACATCTGCCTGTTCGAAAAGGCGGCCCACCGGACAGGTGCGCATCGTCTTGTCGAGGACACGCTCCAGCGTCCCGATGTCTTCGTCACTGTCCACCCGCACGGTCGCCTCTAGGGTGCTGATCGTCCCCCGATCTTTTTCCAGTGTCATGTCCACTTCGATCTTTCGGTAGGATACGCCAGAATTGCCCGCGACCTTTGCCCAGATCGTCGAGATGCAACCGGCCAGCGACATGCCGGTCAGCTCCAGCGCCGTAGGGCCGAGGTCATCGCCGTCTTGGCGCGGGGGCAGATCGAGCACGAGACCATGGGTGCGACCATTGCTTACAACCGACTGGTAATCACCAGAAGTGTGTTCAGACGTCGCCTTCATCGGAACGGGGAGCGTGAATTCAATAGAGCAAGAACCCCCTGGACGCCCCTTCTCTGCTTTCGAAATCACAGATCTCGCGCAGAGAACATGGGCCGTCCACGGTCGATGGGTGTGTATTTGCCCAGCATGGGTGGAAGTTCTCTTTTTCGGACAAAAACATGTGCTTTTCTTTTTTCGTTTTCCCGCCCTTCACGCTCAGCCTTCCCGACATGCCGTCCGCTCCTGCGAAACGCGTTCGTCGGACGAGACGCCTTTACCAAAAAGAAGCGCCCCCGGGGAACATCCTTCGGACCAAAAAAACGAGCCGAACCCGGTATCCCGTGAAATTCCCGCAAACCGAAGAACCTATGCCGTCAGTACGGCTAGCATGCATGTGAATGAGCGCTCACTCACAACCGGAGAGCTATTCCCAGTAGCGTCGTGAGCGCACATGGCAACGATTGCTCTATTCTTCACTGCCTTATTCTTCCCATGCCTACGTACGCGTACCGCCGAGAAGACGGCACGACGTTCGAAACGCAACAGCGAATCACGGAGGATCCTTTGGAGAAATGCCCCGAGACCGGCCAGTCGGTTGAGCGCATCATCACGGGACGTCCTGGGGTCATTACCGACTCCGCTGACTCATCCGGTGCAGAAAACGCCGGAAGCGCCCCCACTTGCTCCGGTCCCCTCTGCGGCCTGTAACGATAATCCTCGCCGCCAACTGCCCCGATTCTTCCCTCAGCCATGACGAAGAAAGACGCCATCTGCGACGCCGCCCTGGAGCTCTTCGCCCACAAGGGCATCCAGGCCACTACCACCCGCGAAATTGCGGAGCGAGCGGGTGCGGCCGAAGGCACGT
The DNA here is from genome assembly GCF_002954405.1 of Salinibacter sp. 10B. Taxonomy (NCBI): domain Bacteria; kingdom Pseudomonadati; phylum Rhodothermota; class Rhodothermia; order Rhodothermales; family Salinibacteraceae; genus Salinibacter; species Salinibacter sp. 10B. The sequence goes on from NZ_MQWC01000004.1 coordinate 1,873,500, forward strand.
TGTACCGCCACTTCGACGGAAAGGATGACTTGGCCGAGTGGCTCTACAACCGCTGCGCCACCCAACTTCATAACCGGCTGACGGAGCGAAGCGGGGATGCCGACACGCCCGATGAACGGCTCGTGGCCCTGATCCGCGGCGTGTTCGACTTTTTTTCCGACCAGCCGACCTCCTGCACGTACCTGCTCTCCGCCCGCTCCAACAACGGACATCAGAAACATCGCGGCGCATTGCCGCCCCCGATGCGCCTCTTTGTAACCACCCTCGAGGAGGGCATGGAGGAAGGCACCTTTCGACCGGCGGCCCCCTCCCTGGCAGCGGGCTGGATTCTCTCGATGGTGCAGCGCACGGTCCTGTTTTTGAAGTCCGATCACCTTGCCATGAAGCGGCAGGACGCCGTTGATCAGACCATCGAGGCCGCGCTTCGTCTGGTACGAGACTGAGCTCCCTCCTCCTACTAAGCCACAAACCAGCGTCCCCTATGCGGAACGATAGCAGAGATCGCCCCCAAACTGTTCGGCTCCTCCGTCGCTTCTTCGAACGGCGGATGTCCTCGCTGGAGGCCTCTGCGCAGCGCCTCGATCTCTGCGCAGAGGCGCGGTGCACGCACGTCGTGGGACACCTCGTGGAGCGTACTGTGGGGCGTGCTTCCCTTCGGGCTGCCGTCCGGCATTCGGCATCCCGCTCCTCCACAGACGCCAACTGGAAGCACCATCTGATGACTGCGGCCCTGACCGAACTTCGTACCCTCGACTTATAGGCCTCCCGTACGTTATCAGAAACGGGAAAACAGTTCCTCTCATCACTCGACTCCTTCTTGCTTCAAATGTACACACCTGACGTGAGCGAGCGTTCACTCATAACCGATCTTCAGGCACACCTTGTGGCGTGGCTCCTCGTATTCGGGCTCTTCGGCGCGGTCCCCATCCTGGGACAGGCCCAGGCGCCCGACGACAATGCCCAGTCCCTCCGGCTGACGGTGGACGAGGCCCTGTCCCGCGCCCGCAGTGAGAGCTTCTCGGTGCGATCGGCAGAGGCCTCCCACCGCGCCGCTCGGGCGCGCAAGCGGCAGTCGCTCGGCGTCTTCCTGCCGCAGGTGACCCTCTCGGAGCAGGGCTTTGCCTCCACCGATCCGGTAAACGCCTTCGGCTTCACACTCAAGCAGGAACGCTTCACCCAGCAGGACTTCGCGGTCGACGCGCTCAACACCCCCGACCGCGTTGACCACTTCGCCACGCAGATTGAGGTGCGCCAGCCGCTTCTGAACCTCGACGGCATCTTTGAGCGTCGGGCGGCCGCCGACGCCGCTGACGCTGCGGCCAAACAAGGGGAGTGGACGCGATCAATGGTCACGTTTCAGGTGAAGAAGGGCTACTACGGCCTGCTGCTGGCCGAGCGCCGCGTGGAAGTGATCGAGTCGGCCCTCGAAGCGGCCCGCACCAACCGGGATCAGGCGCAGGCCCTCTACGAGGAAGGCATCATCACCCGGGCCGACCAGCTGGCCGCCGAGGTGCGCGTCTCGGAGCTGGAGAGTGAGCGCACCGACGCGATGGCCGCGCGCCGCACGGCCGCGGACCGGCTCCGCTTTCTCATCGGCATCGAGGAGAATGTCGACATTATGCCGACCGACTCGCTGGCCCTTGAACGGGCGTCAGTCGAATCGATTTCGGTGCCGGAGATCAACCGGCGACGATCGGACATGCAGGCCCTTCGCTCCCAGGCCGACGCCGCCCGCGAGAAGGTTCGTTCGCGCTGGCTCGCGTTCGTGCCCACCCTCAACGCGCAGGGCACGACCGGCTGGTATGACGATGCGCCGTTCGAGACGAAAGGACAAAGCTGGACCGCCGGTGTCTCCCTCTCCTGGAGTGTCTTCGAAGGCTATCAGCAGATTGGCGAGGCGCAGCAGGCCGAGGCCGAGCTCCAGCGCGCCGAGATTACCCTCCAGCAGCACTCCCTCCAGAACGAAGTGGAAATCTCGTCCACCCGGCGCGACATCGAGGCCGCCCGCGAGCGCATCGACCAGGCCCGGCGGGCCGTGGCGCAGGCCGAGGAAAGCCTGCGCATTCGCTCGGACCGCTACGGTGAGGGAATGGCCCGCACGACGGATCTTCTGCAGGCCGAGGCCACCCTCGCGGAACGGCGCCTGGCGTACCTGAAGGCCCTTTACGACCACAACGTGGCCGTCTACCGCCTCGAAATGCTCACCGAACGCGACTTGACAGCCGAGAGGTGAGAAGCGAGAGCCGCAAAGTCCCCAGCATTGGATCGCCTCTGGCCCTCATTGTCTCCCTCCCCAACTATAGCTTCCTACAGACTCATGCAACTTCGATCTCGCTCTACCATCGCCGCCCTCTTGCTCACTGCCGTCACCGTGGCGGGCCTCACGGCTTGCAGCGGCTCGGAGGAGCCGTCCGCCCCGTCGGAGCAGGCACCGGTCGCCGTCGAGACGGCCACGGCCCAGGCCACGACGGTCACCCGCACGTTTCGCTACAGCGGCACCATCCAGGGCACCCGCCGCGTCCCGCTTTCCACGAAGATGATGGGCACGGTCACGCAGCTGGACGTGGAGGAGGGCGACCGCGTGTCGGCGGGAGAAGTACTGGTGCGCGTGCGCAGCCAGAACGTGGAGGCACAAAAGCGACAAATTCAGGCGCGGCTGCAGGAGGCCCGGGCCGCCCTTGACAACGCAAAGGTAAACTTTGAGCGCATGAAGGCCCTCCGCGAGAAGGACAGCGCCACGCAAAAAGAGTTCGACGACGCCAAGACGGCCTATGAGCGAGCCCAGGCCCGCGCAGAGGCACTGGAGAGTCAGCTCGACGAGATCGAGGACACGCTCGACTACGCCACCGTCCGCGCCCCCATCGACGGCTACGTGGTAGAGAAGCGCAGCGAAGAAGGCGCCCTCGCCGCGCCGGGCCAGCCCCTCCTCGTCGTTGAGACGCTCGACGATCTGAAGGCGGTCGTCCAGGTGCCGTCGTCCGACATCAACCGGTTCACGGTCGGCGACTCGGTGACTGTGGAAGTGGGCGCCGCGGGCAACGTGCAGCGGACCGGGGTGGTGAGCCAGGTCAACCCGTCGGGCAACGTCGCCAGTCGCCAGTTCACCGTGCAGGTGCGCCTGGAGCGCAGCGACGACCCGTCGATCAAGTCGGGCATGTACGCCCAGGTCCTCTTCCCCGGCGCCCCGACCACTGCCGTCACCGTGCCCCGGCAGGCCGTCGTGCAGCGCGGGCAGTTGAACGGCCTCTACGCCGTGAAGGACAGCACCGTGCTGCTCCGCTGGGTGCGCCTCGGAAAGGAATACGGAGACCGCATCGAAATCCTCTCCGGCCTGCGCGACGGCGAAACCTACGTCCTCGACGGCCGACAACGCCTGCTAGACGGGCAGCCGGTGGAAGCCACCGCCCGCATGCTCGGCGAGCGCTGAGCGGATGTCTTGTCTCCTTGTAGCGCACTTTGAGAAGCACTTCCTCATTTCATTCGGGGCGCCGTTGGAGTCCAACGGCGCTACGTAGAGGATGCCAATCCCTCCAGGGAGTAAAAAGTCCAGCTTCGGTCAAACTCAAAACATTACCGGATTTCCAGGAGCGACGAAGGGGATACGCCCCCCGCTCCGACTTCGACACTCGACACTCCAAACTCGAAATTGCCTTATGTCAGGCATCGCAGGAACCATCGCCCGCGGATTCATCAACAGCAAACTCACGCCGCTGCTGATGGCCGCCTTTCTCGGCATCGGCCTCTACAGCGCGTGGCTGACGCCCAAGGAGGAGGACCCGCAGATTGAGGTCCCCATGGCAGACGTCGTCGTCCAGTATCCCGGTGCCACCCCGCAGGAGGTGGAGCGCCGCGTGGCCGAGCCGCTCGAACGACTCATCTCCAATATCGACGGCATCGAGTACGTCTACTCCACGTCCATGCCGGGCCGCGCGCTCGTATCGGCCCGCTACTACGTGGGCGCTTCCTCGGAGCAGAGCATGGTGAAGCTCTACGAGGAGATGCTGAAGCACATGGACCAGATGCCCGAGGGCGCGAGCATGCCGCTCATTAAATCCCGGGCCGTCGACGACGTGCCCGTGCTGGCGCTCACCCTTCACAGCGACGATCCGAACTACGACGACTACCAGTTGCGTCGGATCGGCAGCGAGATGGCGATGGACCTCAAGAAGATCGACGGGGTGGCCGACGTGAGCGTACACGGGGGGCGCAAGCGGTCGGTGCGCGTGCGGCTGGACCCAAACCGCCTGGCCGCCTACAACCTCGACCCGCCCGCCATCGCCCGCCAGCTGACGGCCTCCAATCAGCAGATGGACGCCGGGACGTTCCAGAGCGGCGATACCTCCTACATGGTGGAGACCGGTGACTTCCTCGGCTCTGCGGAGGACGTGCAGGACCTCGTCGTAGGCGTGCACCAGGGCAGTCCCATTTACCTGAAGCAGGTGGCCGACGTGACCGACGGGCCGGGCGAACCGGAGAAGTACGTGAGCTTCGCCTACGGCGAGGGCCACCCCGCCTCCGGCGACAGCGCGATTGCCGTGCAGAACACCAGCGGCCTGCAACCCGCCGTCACCATTGCCGTGGCGAAGCGAAGCGGGCAGGACGCGATGACCATTGCCGAGCGCGCCCTCCAAAAAGTGGACGCGCTGGAGGCGACGCTCGTCCCGAACGAGGTGTCCGTCAGCACTACCCGCAACTACGGCAAGAGCGCGTCGAACAAGGTGACCGAGCTGTTGCTGCACCTGCTCGTGGCCATCGGCGCGGTGACACTCATCGTCTCCCTGGCCATGGGCTGGCGCGGCGGCCTCGTCGTCTTCCTGTCGGTGCCCATTAGTTTTGCGCTTACGCTCTTCGTCTACTACTTCTTCGGCTACACGCTGAACCGCATCACGCTGTTTGCCCTCATCTTCGTGACGGGCATCGTGGTCGACGACTCGATCATCGTCGCGGAGAACATGGAGCGGCACTTCAAGATGAAGCGACTGCCGAAGCTACAGGCGGCAATCAACGCGATCAACGAGGTGGGCAACCCCACGATCCTGGCGACGCTCACCGTCATCGCCGCCGTCCTGCCGATGGCCTTCGTCTCGGGCTTGATGGGGCCGTACATGAGCCCAATGCCGATTGGGGCGTCGATGGCCATGACGTTCTCGCTGATCGTGGCGCTCGTCATCACGCCGTACCTCGCCTTCCGACTCATCGCGGGCGGGAGCGAGGACCAAGAGGAGGACGAAGAATCGGACTACGAGTTGGAGGACACGCTCATTTACCGAGCGTACGCGGCCACCATCGAGCCGCTGCTCAACAGCTCGTGGAAGCGGTGGACATTCATCGGCGCCACGGGCGTCCTGCTGCTCGGCTCCCTCTCGCTCTTCTACTTCCGCGTCGTGACGGTGAAGATGCTGCCCTACGACGACAAGGACGAGTTCCAGGTGGTCGTGGACATGCCGGAGGGCACGCCCCTGGAGCGCACCGACGCCGTGCTGCGCGAAATGAGCACCTACCTCACCGACCAGCCGGAGGTGACCGACGTGCAGACGTACGCCGGCGACGCAGCGCCCGTCAACCTGAACGGGCTCGTACGCCACTACGACATGCGCCGGGCCCCGTATCAGGGCGACATTCAGGTCAATCTGCAGGCCGAGCACCATCGCGAGGAGCAAAGCCACGCCATCGCCAAGCGAATGCGCGGGCCGCTCCAAGAGATCGGCAAACAGTACGACGCCAACGTAAAGGTGGCGGAGGTGCCGCCGGGACCGCCCGTCCGCGCCACCCTCGTCGCGGAGATCTACGGCCCGAGCCTCGACCAGCAGCGCGAGGTGGCGCGACAGGTGAAGCAGGTGTTCGCGGAAACCGACGGCGTTGTGGATGTAGACTGGCGCGTCGAGGACGACCAGACCAAGTACACGTTCTCGGTGAATAAGGAGAAAGCCATGCGGGCGGGCGTCACCACCGCGCGCATCACCCAAACGATGCGGATGGCCCTGGGTGGCCAGGACGTCACGCAGATGCACCTGCCCGACGAGCGCGAGCCGGTAAGCGTGAACATGCGCCTCGGCCAATCGGACCGCTCCAGCCTCGCCGACCTCAAGAACCTGCGCGTGCAGTCGCAGAGCGGGTCGATGATTCCGGTCGCGGACCTCGTCACGATCAACGAGACGGTGCGCGACAAGCACATCGACCGGAAAAACCAGCAGCGCGTGATCTACGTGATGGGCGACGTGGCGGGTGCGATTGAGAGCCCGGTCTACGCCATGCTCGACATGCAGGAACGCCTCGACCAGATCGAGGTCCCCAAGGGCTACGGCTTCTCGCAGTTGTACACTGACCAACCGTTCGTAAGCGACAGCTACTCTCTGAAGTGGGACGGCGAGTGGCGGATCACCTACAAGGTCTTCCGCGACCTCGGCATTGCCTTCGCCGTCGTGCTGTTGATCATCTATATCCTCATCGTGGGGTGGTTTCAGGACCTGACGGTGCCGCTGGTGATGATGGTCGCGATTCCGCTTTCGCTGATCGGCATCGTGCTCGGGCACTGGATCCTGGGCGCCTTCTTCACCGCCACGTCCATGATCGGATTCATTGCCTTAGCGGGGATTATGGTGCGCAACTCGGTCTTACTGATCGACTTCGTGAACCTGCGGCGGGAGGACGGCGTGTCGCTTCGGCAGTCCGTGATCGAGGCCGGGGCTGTACGGACCCGCCCCATTCTGCTGACGGCCGGAACGGTCGTGATCGGGGCGTTCGTGATCCTCTTCGACCCGGTCTTCCAGGGCCTGGCGATCTCACTGATGGGCGGGGCCATTGCCTCCACGGCGCTTACGCTCCTGATCGTACCGCTCATCTACTTCATGATCGAGAAGCGACTGGCGGACTCGGCGCTCGCTGAGACGGATACTGACGGTTCTGTGTCCGCTTCGGGCGATCTGGGCAACGAGCCGGGCGGGGACAGCGCCCCGGCCTCCGCGGATGAGCCGGAGACTCCGCTTCAATCGTGAGACTTCAAAATGTAGTTCGGGGCTATTTCCGATTACACTCTCAATCCATAGAACCAGCGATGACACCGCAGAAGGCTTCTGTCTTCTTTGTGGAGTGTCCATTTTGGCTTGACCCAAAATGGACGAAAAGGTCAAGGCTATGAAGAAATCGGCTGAGTCCCCTCCGCTCTCCACTGAAATTCGGTAAACTCCCGCTCCTCGACCGGAGCGGTCAGACATACCGAATTTCGGGCGTTCCGGCTTCGGGGTCTCCGAGACGCCGACTTCTTCAAGGCCGCGGAAATGGATCCCAAAGAGGTATGGCTGGAATCAGGTGTCAGTCGTGTGACGACGCACTGTGTCCAAGCTTCCTGCTTATCCAATCTCGAAACTTTCCAATGCCTCAATCTGCCAATCCCATGAAACTCGTAGCCGTCATGAGCCTGGACGCGTACCGCGACGACCTCCATCGGATCTACCGCGAGCACGCGATCCGGGTCTTCAGTGAACTCGACATCGAAGGCTACCATCACAGCCAGACGCCGTCCGCCGCTGCCATCGGGTGGTTTGGACGGTCGGAGTCCCCGGCCTACTCGACGCTCACCTGGGCCTTCCTGGCCGAGGAGCAGGCCGCCGACCTCCTCGACGCCATTGAACACTACAACGACACCCATAATCTCGACCATCCGGTCCGGGCCTTCCAGATGCCGGTCGACAAGGCCGTTTGACAATATCGAGTTGCGAAGTGCGAATTCCGAATGTCGAGGGAGACAAATGCACCGACCTTCTGTCTTCTGCCTGTATCGACACCCGTTCAGAGACACAGTGGGCGGAGCTGCAAAATGGCGCCCAAATGAGGCTGGCAAGCTAGCTTGCCTGTAGTGGAACGACCGAGTGAATGCAGAAGCCATTGTGCACGAGATCCACGAAAATAGCAGGTCGCAGAGCGTCCACCAAACAGCTTCTCAAGCCCCCCTCAACAACATCGTTCTACCGATGCCGACACATACCACGGAGTCTCCCGGTTCTTCCTCACTCTGTCACGTCCCCACGCCTGAAGAAAAACTCGTTCGCATTCTCGGGGGTGCCGTGACGCTCACGGGACTCGGACTCGGCTTCTTTGTGAGTGAGTGGTGGTATCTGCTGACGCTCTTTGCCGGGGCAAACCTTCTGCAAAGCGCGTTCACGGGGTTCTGCCCGCCGGAGATTGTATATCGGTTGTGGAAACGATCTCCAGAAACCAAGTGAGTACCTGCGACGGTCGATTGGGAGCGTCGTTACACGAGACGGTCGCGGATGTCGGGGGCATAGGAGCGGCTCACTCGGAGTTTCGTTTCGTCATTCAGAATGATCCAGTACCCTCCAGAGCCGTCACTCCGCAGGTGATCCACAGCCGGAAAGGCGATGATGTGCGACCGGTGCACCCGCGCAAACCGCTTGGCGTCGAGCCGCTCCTCCAGCTTCCCAATTCCCATCGATGAGAGATAGGTCTTCTCCACCGTGTGGAGCTTTGAGTAGTCCCCTGCCGCCTCGACCCACTGAATCTCCTCGGGATCCACAGGAATGATTTTCTCGCCGTGGCGGACGTAGAGACGCTCAGGAGACGAATTGTCCTGAGCGCGGGCCTCCTGAAGCAGCTCCGCAAGCCGGTCGGGATAGTCGGGATCCTCCTGCTCGTACCGCTCCAACGCCCGCTCAACGGCCGTCCGGAAGCGGTTCTTGCTGTAGGGCTTCAGCAGATAGTCGATGGCCCCCGCGTCGAAGGCCTGAAGGGCATACTGGTCGTAGGCGGTGGAAAAAATGATGTCCGTCAGCACGTCGATCTGCTCCAGTACATCGAAGCCGTCGAGGCCCGGCATCTGCACGTCGAGGAAGACGAGGTCGGGCCCCTGTTCGTTGATGGCCTCGATGGCCTCGCGCCCGTTGCCGCACGTGCCGATCACCTCGATTCGGTCGACCTCGCTCAGATACTCCTGGAGGAGATTTCGGGCCGGGGGTTCGTCGTCGACGATGAGGGCTTGCATCATGGGATTAGAGAACTATAGGTGAGCGGAAAAGAGACGTCTCGTCGAGACGCCTTTACTCCCTATCTTGGTAGTGGAGACACTTTACTACTGGACGGAGGCCTTCCCGTCTCGCGGGATTGAGAACCAGACCGTGAAGCCGGAAGGATCGTTGGGGGCGGTATGGAGGGCGGCATCCGAACCGTAGGTGCGTTCGAGGCGGGCACTCGTGTTGGCGAGCCCCACCCCCTCGCTCTCGGCGGAAAGAGGATCCACACCGTCGGCCCCCACCCCAGTGTCCGTCACCTGAATCCGGAGCCGGTCATTGACGTCCCCCACCTCCACCTGCACCGTGCCGCCCCGTTCGCTCGGCGCAATGCCGTGGCGAAGGGCATTCTCCACGAGGGGCTGCAGCACCATGGGCGGAACGGGCGTATCGAGCTCCTTCTGCCCGACATTCACCTCCACCTGTGCCTTCAGGCGATCCGAGAAGCGATGGCGCTCCAGGTCCAGATACTTCCGGGCAAAACCTACCTCGTCCCGGAGCGGCACCTGATCCCGGCTGGAGCTATCGAGGGCATAGCGCATCATGCCCGCGAGTTTCGCAATCATCTCTCGGGCCTGGTCAGGGTCGCGTGCCAGGGTTGCACTAATCGAGTTGAGAGTGTTGAACAGGAAGTGCGGGTTGATTTGTGCCTTGAGGGCGGCCAGTTCCTGCTCTCGAGCACGGGCCAGCAGTTCAGCGGCCTGCTGCTCTTTTCTCCGAAGACGCTGAACGTTTTGCACGAGATGATACAGGGCAAACTGAACGATGTATAGCGTCAGATTCGAGAAGAAGATCCACAGGTAGCGGCTCCCCAAGGCCGTCGGCACGCCCCCAGCCAGCAGCCCATAGACTCCGAAGTAGCTCTCAATTCCGGCCCAGGCATAAAGCGGTCCAACCAGGACGTGGGTGGCCAATACCCATCCCCAGTGCACGCCCCGCATCGTACGAATCGCGAGCCACCAAACTGGCACACTGTACACCGCAAGGAAGGTGTTGGAAATCAACTGGCCCGTAGCGGCCCACCCAAACGGAATGTGAACCGCCTGTGCGATGATGAGCGCGTAGAGGACCGTGTGAAGTCCCCAGAAGAGAGCGGCCAGCCCAACCCCCTTTGCGGTCATGCGGGGCCTGGAGGCCGTGCCCAAAAGTTCAGTGTCCGACGCAGACGAAGACACAACAGTCGTGGTCATATTAATCGGATGTTGTAGAGCTACGCCCCTCCGGCCCAGCCTCCGGATTCCCCAGAACGTTCCGGCGGCAAGGGCAACGATCGACGCCCCTCGGGAAACACAAATTGAGACATTACCGCCCCCGACCCCAACAGCATGGGAACGCGAAGGATCATTCCAAAAGCCGATGCTTCATCCATGACGTGCGTCTCCAGAAGGAGAGTTGTTCTCCCCTCCCGAAGGAGGCCCGGACATCGTTCAAACGCCCGCTGGCCACTCCTGAGCTGAGGACGATCCAGAATCCCGTAGGCGGAATCGATCACTGGAAGGTCCTTCTCAGCTCTCTGTCTCCCTGAGCTTTGGCAGAAGCACCGATTTCACCCACCCATAGTCTGGATTGATGTCGAGAGCCTTCTGAAAGGCCGCCCGTGCCTGCTCCGGCCGGTCGGCATTCATGTGGGCGACTCCAATCCAGGCGTACGCCTCTGCATGTCCCCAGCTGGGGTGCAAGGAATCGTTGATGGATTCCTGCCGGGCAAGCTGGGCCGCCTTCTTAAATTTGGTGAGGGCTCGTTCCTTATCACCCCCGAACATGCTGGGGGTGAAATAATCCTGTGTGCCACTGATAATCCAGACCCTCGGATTCTTCGGGGCCAATGTCTTCGCTTTCGTCATGGCGTCGTCGGACTTCGGGCCAAGGGACATGCTCTGCATGGGATGCATTCCCATCATCTGTCCGTAGCACCCTGTGAGCAGAGCCCATGCATCGGCCATCTTTGCGTCAATCGTCGTGGCCCGCTTCAAGTGGCTGATCGCATCCTTCAATACCTGCTCGCGCTGCTTCTCGTCCTCCTCAGGAAATAGGTTAAACATACGGTAGTCGGCAAGGCCCACGTAGTAGTGTGCCAAGGCTCTGCGCTCCGTGCCGCCCGTCGCTCGTTCGGCGAGGGCACGGGCTTGCCTCAACGAGTCGACCGAGCCGTTGTCGGTCGCGCTTCGGATGAGGGTTTTGGCCCGGTGCAGGAGGGAGTCGGTCACTGCCGTCGTGAGTGTGGACTCGCCGTCCGGGGCGGGTGCCACCGAGGGGCTCGATCCGCAGGCGATGAGACTAAGCAATATGAGAACCGTCGAAAAGGAGCGCGTGGTTTTCAAAACGAACGGCTTGGTCCAGAGCATGGGATGCTAGGTCTTGGATTATGGAATTATCGTTATGCGGATGCCAATTTTCGACAGGGCGACGATTGGGTTATTGGGTGGGCACGAGAGACCCGCTTGATTCCACGTCCTTGAGAAGCTCGGTACGATCGACGGCCTACCCTCGCTGGAAAACACGAGCAATCTCTTGGATGTAGCGAATGTCATTGAGCGGAGCGGACAGGCCGAGAGGAACAAGCACAAACACGACCCCAATGATGAGAAGACGATGCGCAAGCATGGCAAGATGTGGAACGAGTGCAGGAGATCGCGTCTAAAGCGTGAGCGTGAGACCGACGTACACCGACCGCCGGAAATTTGTCGTTCGCTCCCGCCGCTCTGCGTAGTCGGCGGAATACGCGAGGTCGACGACGTTCGCGCGGTCGAGAACGTTGTTGACGGCAGCGTAGAAAATGACGTGCTGTTGCCGATTGAAGGGCCAGTAGTAGCTCAGTTGCAGGTCGAGGCGCTGGTAGGACGGCAGGCGCTTGCTGCCCACCGGCCCGTCAATCGGCAGTAGTGGTCCAGACGGCTGACGCTCCGTTCCCACCACCGGCGTGAACGGCTGTCCGGTGGTATAGCGGTACGTGGCCCCGAGGCGGAGTTGGTTTACGACCCGCACCTTGCCCACCACTGTGGCCTGGTGCGTGAGGTCGAACGGCGCCGGTCCTTTCTCGAGCTGTACTGTGGCCCCTCGATCGCGAGGTTGTGTGCGGCGCGACTCCAAAAGGCTGTACGAGGCCCACCCGTTGACCCGCGTCTCCAGAAAGGCGCCGTACTTGGCGAAGAGGTCGAGGCCCTGTGCGAGGCCTGAGCCTGCATTTGCATAGCGCGACGCCCCCGTCCGCACCACGAGGTCGCGGTACGGCTTGCGGTAGGCCTCCACCCGCAATAGCCAATCCGACCGCTCGTGCCGCACTCCCATCACGTAGTGCTGCGTATGCTGAGCCCCAAGAGAAGTAGGACCGGTGTGCTCGCTGTACGTGCTGAGCTCAGGAAACTGGTGGTAGAGGCCCCATGCCGCTCGCAGGTGGGTGTGCGGGGCAACCCGCCAGGAGAGCCCTCCGCGTGGATCCACAACGGGCCGTCCTGCCCGACTGTGAACATCAGTGCGGAGCCCGACCCGAGCAGTAAGAACAGGCAACAGGTTGGACTCAACTTCTGCATACCCGCCGGCTCGGGTGGCTGGAAGTCCCGTATTCACCGTACGGGTGGGCGCGTCCGGTGCGACGGCTGCCGGATTGGTCGGGAAGGTGCCGTCGAAGCGGTAGTGCCGCCGCTCCACAGTGCCGCCAACCCGAAGGGTCCAATCGTCGGTGCTCCGCGTTGCATCCATTCGGAGCGTACCGGATTGGTCGGTGGGCGTCACGTTGAGTGCCCCGAATCGTTTTTCCGACGAGTACGTGCTCCAGGAAGCACTCGTCTCCAGAGTCCACGGCCTTGCCCGTGTCCTCCACTGCAGATTGTAGAGCTGGTTCGTTGACGATCCGCGGTAGAGTCCTTCGTACGCCCCCTGCACCGTTTCCACCCCCACGCGGCTGTGACGGGCAAAGGCAAAGAGCTTGAGTTGTCCGGTCTCCCCATAATCCCAGGTGAGGCCCAGGTTGCCGTCCATGCCCTGCGGCACCGTGACAAAGTCGCTATGCCGCCCGTTCACGCGAAAGAGAAGACCGGTAAACGAACGGTTGCCGGACACCCGCAGGCCGAGTTCGTCCTCAATCAACGGTTGATCGAATGAGAGCGATGCGGCGGCAAGGCCGAGATTCACGTATCGGCGCGATTGCTGGGGACGATCCTTCGACTCCATTGCCAGGACGCCGGAGAGGGCGTTTCCATACTGCGCGGAGAACCCCCCCGTGGAAAACTGCGTGCCATCGACGAGAAAGGGACGCACGGCCCCAAACGTCCCTCCGGCGGGCGACTCGTAGCGATAGGGATGGTGAACCGTCGCCTGGTCGAGCAGCGTCTTGGTCTCTGTCACGTCGCCGCCCCGTACAAAGAGCCCGGCCCCATCCCCTGGCGAGGCCACGCCCGGAAACGACTGCAAAGCTCGAAACAGATCCCCATTCGCTCCCGGCGTGGTCACGGCCTCCGTCGGTCCCAGGGTTGCTGTTTCTCCCGGCCCTGTTGAGTAGGCTTCGCCCGTAACGACTGCCTCATCGAGCTTGACGTGAGTCAAGCCAAGAACAAACGATACACGCACGGTATCCCCAGAGGTGAGGCGACTCGTGCGCGTCTCCGCCTCGTAGCCGACCGCCGATGCTTGAAGCTCAACCCGACCCCTACGACGGGTCTCAAAGCGAAATCGCCCCTGCTCGTCGGTGGCCGCCCCATCCGTCGTGCCCACAATCCGAACGTTGGCGTAGGGAATGCCCGTGCCCTCCGGTGTTTGCACCTGTCCCTGTACGAAAGCCGGTTGGGCAACAGCCGAAGAGAAAACGCCCCCGAACGGGAGAAGACCGAACAGAATGAGGGTGAGCATTCGTGCAACCATGGCGAGGAGGATGGGCGTGATCAGCCAAATATGCATCCTCGCCTATTTGCGCGGGGGTGGTCCGTTCGGGGGGAATCGACGAGTCGTGTAGACTGTCGGCGACTCGTCGTCCGTGACGGTCAATGCTACCGGGACGGACTGCTCGCCTTCAATTGAGAGGACCCGTTGACGAGTTCTGAGTTGATGAGAACCTGTTTCGTGGAGGGCCGCAGACTGCGTGAGTCCGACAGAAAAGCGCCGGTCACCTCCCCCTAGTGGATTGTTACAGGTCATTTGTTTATCCCAAGCGATCTCAAAATTCCCTTGGCAGGTCGCTCCGAGCATAGCAATCTGAGATTACCAAAGTCGAGCCCCCTCTCGGAAGCCAGCGGCTCCGTCAGGGATCTTTCTCGACGATGGACATCTGAGAACGGGCTGTGCTACAGTGCAAAGTATGTGCGGTGCTCCGAAAGTAAGCTTCTTCGAAGAAAAAAACCGCACCTTCGTCGCTCTAGGAAACCTGAGATGTCCAACCTTGACTGAGAGCCGATCTGACGGTAGCCCAATCTCCCTCATTCGGCTGGATGGGCTCTGGCAATCTAGATTGCCTAAAGCGAGTTTGGACATCTAGATGCTGGGAATCTCAGATTCCCTGGAGCGACGACGGTGGCCGTTTCTAGAGGCTTAAAGCGGCTACACATTCAATCCACATGTAGCACAAGGCGTTCTGAGATATGCCAAGCACTCGTCCACCGTACCCAAAAGAACAGGACTTACGCAAAACGGGCACGTCTGCCCAGCGCTGGACGCCTTGCTTACATCATGCATCAGGATCTAGTAGGCAGACAGGCTCTACCTCAACCTTGGGTCTCTTGAGCCGTGTTGTTCTGAGAATCGTTCGCCGCCGACGCCAATTCGGAGGGATCGAGTGAGGGATTGGCCGAATCCGGAATGAAGGGCTGGGTCTCGGGAACGTTTCCGCTATAGTCAGCTCCGGCCTGAATCTCAAGGGTCTCGGCTTCGAGGGTCGCGTGAACCTCTGCGGAGGGAGATAGAACGAGCATCTCGGTAGCGATCACGTGCCCCTCCATGTATCCCGCCACCCGAACGGTCTGGGCGTTAATCGTACCGTGAACCTCCGCGCCCTCGGCTATGACGACACGCCGATCGGTGGTGATGTCTCCCTGGACGTGCCCCTCAATCCGAATGTTTACGTCAGCAAAATCGAGGGTGCCCTCAATGTTGGCACCTCTACTGATGAGCGAGGTAGAAACGTCCGTTTCACCAGAGGGGGATTCCGTGTCTTTATCGGAGGAGGAAAACAGGCTTATGGTAAGCATTGCAGTAAGAGGGAAGTACTATCGTGGGGCTAGTGACGTGTCCTGTGCCATCGAGAATCCCATCCGGCAATCCCACCAGAGCATCGTATCAAGCGAAGTGGAGAGCCAGTAGCGAGGCACGGAAACTGCCCGTCCCAAGCTCCCGGTTTCTGATCTGTCTCATTTTGGGGCAGGATTGGTACTTACACGGCCATAGAGAGGGAAGGTTACGTAGATCCACGTACACCCTCGCCCTCATAGGCTTGCTACAGACACTGGCAAAGGCAATTGCTAAACCAGCCGAAGAGCCGAGCCACACCCGAGCCAGCATCCACGAAGCTTCGGAACGGGCCACGGGGAATTCTGAACGTCCTTCCCTGAGCCCTTTCCGCGTCGACTGCGCGGTAGGGAGTCAAAAAAGCCGCGAGTAGGAAAGGATATCGCGAGATCGCCATTCCCAACGGTCATCCACCAAACAGATGCTGTGGGGGTGCCCCACGGGACGAACCAACAGCTCCCGAAGATTGGAGCCAAAAAGAAAAGCCGATCCGCTGGGAAGCAGACCGGCCTTCGTAGCCTGAAATGTCAGGCGGTAGTTACGCAACAGTTTCCGCCTTTTCCTCGGGGATCGGCATGGCCTCAAAGCGCACGCCGCGGTCCCCCGGATAGGGCTCGTGATGATCGTGCTGATTCCGCCAGATCTCCTCCGGAATGCCTTCCGGAAACGCCTCGCAGACCGCTTCGTCATCGCGGTTGCGATCAAGATGCTGGCAGGATTTGCACATCGGTTCGATATCGTGGGCCATGGCTGCCGCTCCCTGAGTTGTTCGTGGATCTATCGACAAACGTCACGAGGCTATACCTGAGAGGCGAAATCTAGGATCCGCTATCATTGATATTTAGAGGCAGTCTAAATCCGCCGACGACAGTCCGACGCCGGTGTCAAACGCCCTTCTGAGCCGACATACCCTCCGATCTCGCCCAAATTTTCACGGAGATGCATTGCGATATTCGGTTCGGGCGTTTATTTAGATTCCGTCTAAACGACCAACACGTTCAGTCCCGTTTCGCTTATGCACCTGGAGGAGTTCAAGAAGGAAGCCCCCGTCGACTTTTCCGTCTGCGACCGTCCGGGTCAGGACTGCTACAAGTACTGTCTTCGCGGCAAGGGATGTACGCTCGGCGTGCTGTTTGAAACGTCGACGTGCGTGTGCTTCGAGTGGTTGGAGGAGAACGGGCAGGCGGTGGAGTACCGCCCGGAGATTCGCTACAAGGCATGGTCCAAACGCAAGGTTGCAGAGCTCGTAGCCAGCGGATGGTGGGAACCGACCCCCACCGACGAGGCGCAGGTGGCGTAGCGCCTTTCAACTTTGCCCTCCGCACTTCTCACTCGAAAAATTGCCCGTGGAACCCGAACGGGATGGCGTGTGGCACGGTCGCTCGCGCCCGCTCAGCAAATGTAGCGGCGTCGAGCACGAGCAAGAAGGAATGGTCGTCGGCCGGGTCGAGCACGACAGACAGGAGTACACCATCGTCCTCGGCTGTCGCGTCCGGACGCGGCACGAACACCGGCTCCCCAGGATAGGTGCCGCCGGCGTGCCACGTCTGCGCCTCCTCACTCTCCACGTCGATCTTGACGAGCTGGTCGGCAAAGTTTCCTTCGTGCCGCGTCCCAATGCCGTAGACGATATTGTACGGCTGAGCGCGAGCCGATGCTTCATGCAACCGCGGAAGCTCGAGGGTCTCCTCACTCAACACGTGCGAGGGCGCTCTCCCGCCCTCCAGCGGTAGCTGATATCGGCGCAGTGAACCGGTCCCGGGCGACGGCTTCTCGCCTCGGAGATTGTCGAGGTACAATTCGTCAATGATGGACGCGTCCGGGTAGGTGACGATGTCGCAGGCAATTTCGCCGTCCTGCTCGAAAGCGTTGACGTGGTGAAAGGCGAACGCCGCATCCGCGGTACAGGTGGCCACCTCGGCCCCGTCCGCCTTCCGAAGAATCCGAAACCGCGTCCCACGTTCAGGCATCCACTCGAAGTTCTCAATGAACGGCTGCCCGCGCAAAAGCAGGTCCAACGGATCGACCACGAGCGGCCACTCGCTCAGGATCACGTACTGCTCCGTCATCCCGAAGCTGTGCATGTAGCTGGGCCGGGCTACGTCCAATGACGCTCGCACGGTGCGCTTTGCACGATCGGACGGAAGGCTGCAAATCTGGTACTCGGACTGCCGGCCAAACGCGGTTTGGTACGTAAAGATGGTGCCCGTGTCCGGTTCGACGTGCGGATGCGCCGTCGTCATCTGGGCGTCCACGTCATCGTCGTAGTCGACCACTCCCACCGTGTTCAGCGTCTCCGGATCAAAGGCCACCGGAAGAGGCGTCTCGGTCATCGCCACGTACTGGTCGTCGAGGCGCGCAACGTTGATGCTGGCATTGTCGGTGGGGGTGGGATTGAAGACGCTCATCACCCGTCCAAAGAGGGACCTGCAGGGATCGGTGGCGAACTCCGACCGCACGATCTCGCCCGCCGCCAGCGCCTCC
The DNA here is from genome assembly GCF_002954405.1 of Salinibacter sp. 10B. NCBI lineage: Bacteria > Pseudomonadati > Rhodothermota > Rhodothermia > Rhodothermales > Salinibacteraceae > Salinibacter > Salinibacter sp. 10B. The sequence continues at coordinate 1,891,220 of NZ_MQWC01000004.1, forward strand.
GTCCGGCTCTTCGTCTCCAAGAAGCGGTTGCGGTAGCTCACCGTGCCGTTGTCCATCCGGAAAGCGTGCAGCATTGCATGCCCGTCGAACCAGTGGCGGTAGTCCTGATCGCCCACCGAAAACTGTGCGGGCCCGTTGCGGATGAGCGTGCCCGACAGCCAGTCCGGCCAGTCGCCGTCGACCGGCAGTTCGGGCTCGTGTATCTCCCGGGTCAGATCGTCGAATCCCTGGCGGTAGTCGGTCATAGCGCAGTGCTTCGGTAGCAGAAGGGGGGTCGACTCCGTACAATAACGCCCCCGAACAGTGGACTGCTCCTTTCGAACACGTTCAAGGGTGAACGTTCCACCGTTTTTACCGCCAAACGAATGGTGTAAACAGTCTGGATGCTCCTACTGCTCACCGGACACACCGCCCGGGCTACCCCAAAAGCTGACAGGTGACCCGCGTGCCCTCCCCAGGCCGCGACGCAATGTCGAGCTGGGCGTGGAGCAGATCCGCCCGGTACCGCATCGTCCGCAGGCCCCAGCCCATGGTCCCCTCCTCATCCAGGACGAATCCGATGCCGTCGTCCTCCACCGACAGGGCATACCCCTCCGTCTCTCGGGACGCCCGAATGACGACGGTGTCGGCCTCCGCATATTTGAGAGCATTGGAGACTGCCTCTTTCACGATCCAGTAGAGGTGGGCAAGGGCCTCCACGTCCCAGTCGGACAACACGGCGTCAAGATCAACGCCCTGATGCTCAAATCGGACCTCCGAACACCGGGACACTAGATTCTCCAGGGCCACCATGAGGCTTCCCTCTGACAGGTCGACGGGGCTCAGTCCATGCGTGAGGTCCCGCAGGTCGTCGTACGCGCGCCCGATGCCCGCTCGAACCTCTCGAAGACGCTCCGCCAGATTCTCATCTTGGACGTCTCGGTCCAACACGTTGTCGAGCAGCATGCCCGCACTGATGAGATCCGACCCCACCGAGTCGTGGAGGTCCCGCCCGATCCGTCGGCGCTCCTCTTCCTGGGCCCGAAGAACCTCCCGCTCCAATCGCCGCTTGTCGGTCACGTCCCGCTGAATGGAGACCCAGTACGCAATCGATCCATCATTGTCGTGGACGGGAGCAATGCTCCAGTGATTGACGTAGGGCGTGCCGTCCTTGCGGTAGTTGGTGGCCTCACCCTCGAAGCGCTCCCCCGCCGCCAGCCGCTCCCGTAGCCGACGAAGCACCTGCGGCTCGGTCTCGGGACCTTGCAACAGTCGCGGCGTCTGCCCCACAGCCTCCTCACGGTCGTAGCCGGTGATCTCGGTAAAGGCGGGGTTCACCCACAACATCCGCGGTCCCGGCGGGTCTAGACGCGCCTCGGTGACCACAATGGCCTCAGACGCATCCTCGACGGCTTTCAGAAGAATTGGCAGAAGACGTGCCTGCGGCGGCCCCGACTCGGGAATCGTAGGGTCAGTCGAAGAAAACAGCTCAAATGCGCCGTTGTCCCTGGCAGTGGCACTCATGGTGCACGCCTCGAAAGAGGCCCTCCTGGCTACGGAAAACCATTCACAATTCCTTTACCTAAAACCAGGGGAGGGCGAAAAGTTCTACTGCTCTGACGGAGCTCGGCCCCGATTTTTCCGTTCGATCCAAAAACAGGACGAGGACGGGAGATGTGGATCACCCTTGGAGCTTGTCTTTCATCTCCGACAGCTTCATCAGCGCCTCGACGGGCGTGATGCGGTTCGGGTCGATCTCGCCGAGCATCTCCTTGATCTCCTCCGCCACCGGGTCCGGCTGGGCGAAGAGGTGCATCTGGTTGGCCTGACTGTCCTCCAGGTCCGGCACCGCGTCGGCGTCGCCCTTTTTGGCTCGCATGCCGTTCTCAGAGGGGTCAGTTCCATCGCCCGAGGATTGGCCTGCGTCTTCCTCGCCCGTCTCGCCGTCGCCCACCTCCAGGTGCTGGCTCTCCAAGTTATGGAGCACCTCGTGTGCCCGGGCGATCACGGCGTCCGGCAGGCCCGCCATGCGCGCCACCTCGATGCCGTAGGAGTGGTCGGCCCCGCCGCGAATCAGCTTGCGCAGGAAGACGATCTCGCCCTCGTGCTCGCTCACCTGGATGCGGTAGTTGTGCACCCGCTCCAGGCGGTCGGCCATCGCGTTGAGCTCGTGGTAGTGCGTAGCGAAGAGGGTGCGCGCCGCCACCTCGGGCCGCTCGTGCAGATACTCGACGATGGCCCACGCGATGGAGAGGCCGTCGAACGTGGAGGTGCCGCGGCCCACCTCGTCGAAGAGGATGAGGGAGCGCGCCGTGGCGTTGTTAAGAATGTTGGCGGCCTCGTTCATCTCCACGAGGAACGTGCTCTCGCCCGCCGCGAGGTTGTCGGACGCGCCCACGCGAGTGAAGATGCGGTCGACCACGCCGATGTGCGCGGCGTCGGCCGGGACGAAGCTGCCCACCTGCGCGAGCAGCGTGATGAGGCCCACTTGCCGCAGCGCCACGCTCTTCCCCGCCATGTTGGGCCCGGTGATGATGAGGATCTGCTCGTCGTCGGGATTGACGTACGTGTCGTTCGGGATGAAGGGGTCGCCCGGTGGCAGCGTCTCCTCCACAACGGGGTGGCGCCCCTCCTCAATGTCGAGGGTGAGGCTGTCGTCCACCTCGGGGCGCACGTAGTCCTGCCGCTCGGCTACCGCCGCGAGGCCCGCAAAGCAGTCGAGGTGCGCCAGGAGCTCGGCGTTCTGCTGCAACTGGCCCGTCTGCTGGGCAATCATGTCCCGCAACTCGTTGAAGAGCTCCAGTTCCAGCGTCTCGATTTTTTCCTCCGCCGTCAGGATCTTCTCCTCCATTTCCTTCAGCTCCGGCGTCACGTAGCGCTCGGAGTTGACGAGCGTCTGCTTGCGGATGTAGTCGTCGGGCACCTTGTCGGCGTGCGTGTCGGTGACCTCCAGGTAGTAGCCGAAGACCTTGTTGAAGCCGACCTTGAGCGACGGAATGTCGGTGCGCTCGCTCTCCTCCTTTTCCAGATTGGCCACCCAGTCCTTCCCCTCCTGCGCAATGGTGCGCAGCTCATCCAACTCCTCAGAGTAGCCGTCGCGGATGAGGCCGCCCTCGCTGATCTTTGCGGGGGGATCGTCGACGAGGGCGCTCTGGATCTGGTCCACGACGTCCGGACACGGGCTCAACTCCTCCTCGATCGCATCGAGGGCGTCGGACTCTGCGTCGGCCAGCCGCTCCTTGACGTTGGGCAGGCGGCGCAGCGTGTGCTTGATGGCAATGAGGTCGCTGGGGGAGGCGCGGCCCGTGGCCACCTTTCCGGCCAGGCGCTCCAGGTCGCCCATCTGCCCCAACTCCTCGCGAATGTCGTCGCGCAGGTGCCGGTCGTCCACGAACGCCTCCACGGCGTCGAGACGGTGCTGAATACGGTCCACCTCGCGGAGCGGGCGCACGAGCCAGGCGCGCAGCCGCCGCCCGCCCATCGGCGTCTCGGTGTCGTCGAGGATGTTGACGAGCGTGCCCTCGTGCCCGTCGTCCTGGATGGACTGCACGAGCTCCAGGTTGCGCTTCGTCTCGGGGTCGAGCGCGATGTGCTCCTCCTCCGAGTAGCGCTTGATCTTGCGGACGTGCGGCAGCTTGCCCTTCTGCGTCTCGCCGAGGTAGTAGAGCGCCGCCCCCGCAGCGATTACGCCGAGGTCCATGTCGTCCACCCCGAAGCCCTTCAGCGAGTGCGTTTCGAAGTGCTCCAGCAGCGTCTGGTAGGCAAAGTCGTACTTGAAGACCCAGTCCTCCTGCTCGGTCACCGTAAACGGCACCTCACGCAGGTGCTGCTGCAGGCGGTCTGTGCGGCGCTTGTCGAGGATGACCTCGGACGGCGCGACCGTCTGAATGAGGTCCGGCAGCTGCTCGATCCCGGCCTGGGTGACGCTAAACTCGCCGGTCGTGGCGTCGATGAACGCGAAGCCGATCTCCCCCTTGTCGCGCCCGGTGCCGAAGTGCACGGCGGCCAGGAAATTGGACTGCTTCGGGTTCAGGAGCTGGTCGTGAAATGAGACGCCCGGCGTCACGACCTCCACCACGTCGCGGTCCACCACCTTGCCGCTCGAGTCGTCGGCATCCTCCGTCTGCTCGCAGATGGCCACGCGGAGGCCCGAGCGGATGAGCTTGGGCAGGTGGCTGTCGACGGCGTGGTGGGGAAAGCCCGCCATCGGCACGTCGTCGGCTTCGCCGTTGTTGCGCTCGGTGAGCGTGATGCCGAGGAGGCGGCTCACCGTTTTCGCGTCCTCGTCGAACGTCTCGTAGAAGTCGCCCATGCGAAACAGCAGGATCGCCTTGGGGTGGCGCTCCTTGATCGCGTAGTACTGCCGCATGAGGGGCGTGCGCCCCTTGTTGGCCGTCGAAGAATCGGTGTCGGTCTGCGGGGGAGCCATGCAGAACTGGAAGGTCGCGCGTGAAGACAATCGGTCGGGCATTTAACGTATCGGACGCCGGGGCCAGTTACAATGCGCAGCCGCGAGAATGCCACGCGAACGCATGTTAAAATTCGACCCTGTGCGACGAGTGCTCGCTGACCCTCAGCCGGTTTCTTTCCCAAAAAGGTAGAAAAAAGATCAGGAGCAGCCTCCTCCGAGCCGTGAGCCCGCACTGTCTCTACGCAAAAGGGGCTGTTGACACCCGGCGCTCCCGGGAGGACTCGCCACGCATCACCGACGTGCCTGATGCCGCAGTTCCAGAAGATGCTGCAACAAGGCGTTCTTTTTGGCCCGTAACACGGCGTCCACGTTCTCACGTTCAGCCACGGCCCGGTAGAGGTCGGTGTCACGCAGAGCCTCGATGGCCGTCTCCAGGCTCGACACGGCCCGCCGCAACTCGTCTCGTTCGCGGCGCTGTGATCGACGATCCTCGGCCGCCTCTTCCGGAAAGCCCCACTGCTCCAGCGCCGCAGCAATGGCCTGTACAGCCTCGGCGTGCCCGGCCTTGTACGCCGATTCGAGGGCCTGAAAGGTGGCCGCGGCCTGCGCCCGATACGCGTCGGGCACCGCATCCGGATGGCACCGCTTGCTGGCCTGTCGGTAGCGGCGCTTGAGCGTGTCGTGGGATGCCGACCCGACCGTTCTCCGCTCCTCTTGAAATGACTCGTAGGCGCGCTGGGCGTCGTGGTAGGCGTTCCGGTGCTTTGCGCTCCGCATGTGACGCTGCGCGGCCCGCCGCAGGTGCTCCACGCGAAGCCGGAGAACTTTCTCCTCTAGCGGAGCGACCTCTTCCTGATACTGGACGTGTGCCGCATGCAGTTGCCGTTCGAGCTCGGCCTTCTCCCGCTGCCGCTCCGCCAGCCGATGCTGCAAGTCCGTCCGCTGCGCACTCACGTCAATACTGGTGTATGATCTGTGGTACGATTTCTGTTTATAATGCGTTGTGGATCGGACGTTAGAAGGGTGGGGATAGCGGAATGGGCGCCCTTCTCTTGGAACGGAGGCTGGATCCTCTCCGCCTCCGCCCCTACGGGCGAACGCGTCCCGCTCTCGCCCTTCACGTTCTGAATCGAAAGCACAATGTTCAGGGCATGCCGTCCATTGCCCGTGTCCTCCTTGTCCGATCCCTGCTATCATTAAAACCAGTACCGAGAGTTGGAAGATCCAACCTTGGGCGGGTTCGAGCTTACAAGCTTGACCCGTTCCCCCTCCGACCTTCATCTGTTTTCTTCGCAGTCTCTGTTCCTCCATGTACGACAAAATCCTCATTCCCGTCGACCTCTCCTCCACCAATGAAGCCGTCTTCTCGACCGTCCGCGATCTGGGCGACCCCGATCGAACCGATATTATTCTCCTGCACGTCATCGAGACGCTGCAAGACGACGAGCCCGGCGAGATGGACGACTTCTACGAGGAACTGCGTGAAGAGGCCGACGCGAAAATGAAGGACTGGGCCGCTATGATCGCCGAGGACGGCTTTGAGGTGCAGGCGGCCATCACGTACGGTGAGCGCGGCCCTGAAATCACTCGCGCGGCCGACGAAAACGAGGTGGACCTCATCGTCCAGCGCTCGCACAAAGTGAGCCGGGAGGACGCCGAAACCGCCGTGGGCACCGTGAGCCATCAGGTCGCCATCTTTGCGCCGTGCTCTGTGCTGCTGGTTCGTGAGGAGAACAACTAGTTTCGAGTCCCGAACGCCACCGTTGATTGTGCATCTTGCCTCGGACCCTCGGAGAAAATGGCGCGAGATGGAACCAACGGTCATTCCAGAGGGCCTCTCGCCGCAGCCGCTCTCGCTGCTCTAGACCAACCCCGTACACACGACTCCTCGCCTGGGGCGCCGGGCCGTCGTCTGGGAACGGCAGTCCTTCAAAGCAGACGAATGGCCCTCGCCCCTTGAGGACTCTATCAAGCCAGGGTTTTCCACCCCGCCACGATGTCCGTCACCGACTGTACGGTGGCGCCATACACATTCTTGAGGTAGTCAAGTCCTTCCTCGTGCTCCTTTTTCGTAAAGGCGTCGCACCCGTCGGCCACCGCCACGAGGTGGTACCCACGAACGAACGCGTCGGCCGCGGTATGGCGACAGCACATGTGGGTGTGGAGGCCGGTCAGGTAAAGCGTGTCGATGGTTAGGCTCCGAAGAAGTTGGTCGAGCCCCGTGTCGTAGAAGGCCGAGTAGGTACGCTTCTCGAGTACAAAATCGCTCGGACCGGGCGGGAGCTCCGGAATAATCTCGGCCCCCTCCGTCCCCTTCATCGCATGTTCGCCCCACAGGCCAACTTCGACGTCGGGGGCGAGGTGGGCGTCGCTGACGTAGATGACCGGAACGTCAGCGGCGCGGGCCTCGTCGAGCAAGGTTTTGAGAGACGGGATGATGCGCTGGGCGCGCTCACATTCCAGAACACCCGTGACAAAATCGTTCACCATGTCGATGACGAGGACGGCTTCAGAAGGCATGGGGAAAAGGGACAAGGTGAAAAAAGAAGGGGAAGCCTCTTCTACCCCGACTCGGAATTCTCGGCCCCTATTGCCCAGCGAAGTTTCGATGGATTTGCCGTCCGACCGATTGACATAGAGTGCGTCTATGAAGTCGGTCGGTGGGGAATGCCCCCTGATGATCCCGATCGGGACCCGCGAAAAATCACGAATTTGCCCCCCCTCTCCGAGGGCGCTTCTTTCTGTTCGTAGAACCCCCCGACGGACCCAGCCTTGAAGGTCATAGACGGACTCTTAGGCCGGCTGCTGCGTCGTCTCTGCCGTCGTCCCGTTCTCCTGCTCCTGAATCCGCGTGAGCGAGGCCTCCAGCGCATCCGTCGTAATGATCTGCCCCGTCCCGGGCTCCACCTGCCCAAATTCCAGCACGCCGGTCGGGCAGCTCTGCACGCAGGCCGAGCACCGCACACACTCCGGATCCTCCATCGGCTTGCCCTGCTGGGCAAAGTCCATCACGTCGATGCCCTGATGGCAGACGCTCGTACACACGTTGCAGGAGATGCACTTCTTCTTGTCGGCCAGGATGCGGAAGCGGCTGAAGCGGTGGTAGATGTGCATGATGGCCGCCAGTGGGCAGAAGAAGCGGCACCAGAAGCGGCCGCTGAGCCAGAAGTAGACGCCGTACCCCACCATGCCGGCCAGCACCACGTCGACCACCCAGCTGTAGTTCAGCTCCAGCCCGAGCCACTCGCCCCGCAGTCCCACCTGGTACATCGCCTCCATCCAACTGCCGGGCCAGATCCACCCGCCGACGCGGAGGAAGAGCAAGACAAACGCTAGAACCATGATGACCTGCCCGGCCAAGTTGAGCTTATTCCAGCCCTCGCCGTGCGGCATCTTGTCGCGGTGCTGGTCGCCCAGCGTCTCGGCCAGCGCCCCGCAGGAGCAGATCCAGCCGCAGTACGCCCCTTTGCCCCAGAAGTAGATCATGCCGGGGATGAGGACGAACGTCTGCACGAAGCAGATGGCGAGCCACCACCAGAGCGGATCCGACGTAAAGACGTTCCAGATGAAGAGGGGCCACGCCAAGATGAAGCCGTAGGCCCGCCAGTATTGCCGTCCATGCGCTGCGTACTCGCTGGTGGGGAAAAGCGCGTCCAGAAAACCGACCGGAAGCAGTCCGTTCTTGGCGAGCCACGGCAGGATCACCTCCGGCAGGATGAAGAGCGGCAGCACCTGAACCGTCATCAGGGTGAGGGTCTGCACCCGAATGTAGGGCGTCTTGCGTCGCCGGATGCGTTTGATGCCGAAAATGACGACAATAGCCGAATAGACGAAGGTGTAGTAGAACCCGGGATTCTGCATGGAGGTGAGAATCACGTCGCCCAGACCAGCCCCGTCCGCCTCCGGATTCCAGCCGAACGGAAAGATCCCGGCCGAGTCCGCGAGGCGCCCTACCCAGCCGCCATCCTTCCAGCTGTAGACGGCACACATGAAGAGGAAGAACGCCGCGAACGCACCAATGCGATCCCAGCGCAGGTCCGTGAGCCAGCCGAGCCCGCTCATTGCCTCTTCGAGCGAGTCGGGCACATCGCCCCAATCGTTGCGGAGCGTAATGCCGGAGCGGCGGAAGAAGTCGAGCGGCGCCTCCCGCCCAATCATGGCAAAGACCTCGTCGGCCTCGACCGCCGTCTGCCCCGTCTCCGTGGAGAGCCGCACGCTCTCGTCCCGGATCTCCTCCACGTCCGTCGGCATCATGAGCGTGAGCTGCCCATCTCCCTCCGGATTCTCGGCCAACGCGTGGACCCGATCGACATTCTCCGGTTTTGGCCGCACGAACTCGTCGCGCCGATAGGAGAGCGTCACGTTCGCCCCCGCTTCCGTTAGCGAAATTGCAGCTTCCGTGGCCGAGTCCCCTCCGCCGATGACGACCACGTCGTCCCCTTTGCAGCGGGTGGGGTCGTAGAGGCGGTGGTGGACGTGGTCTTTGTCTTCTCCCGGCACGTCAAGGCTCCGGAAGTTGCCGCTGCGCCCGATGGCCACGATCACATTCTGCGCCCGGATCCGCTCTCCCTCCGTCGTTGCGACGTCGAGTCCATCCGCCGCTTCATCGATCCGGTGGGCCTCCGCGTGCCGCACCGGAATATCGTCGGTCTGCCCCTCCAGTTCGTCCACGAGCGCCTCTTTCACCGTCGCACTCACCTGCAGGTCCCCCGCCGGTGTCATGTCGTTCGGATACGTGTAGATCGGCTTCTCCTTCTGAAAATCCTTAATCGTGGCAAAGCGCCGCCGCGCCTCCAGCACGCAGAAGGAGAGACCCTGAGTGCGCGCCTCGCGGGCCGCCGCCATGCCTGCCGCACCGGCCCCTAGGATGACAACATCGTACGGCCCTTGCTCGTCCTCAGGCTCCACAGAGGCTTCCATTTGGGCTACGATGTCGTGCACGGCCCGCGCCCCGCCGTCGACCGAGAACTTGAGCAGGGGCACCCCGGCCAGATCGCCCACCACGTACACACCGTCCACATTCGTTCGGAAGTGGTCGTCCACCCGCGGCAGATTCTCCACCTCGCCGGCCGGCCACTGGAGGTGGAGCCAGTTCGCATATCGCTTGAGCAGAGAAACCATCACGTTCACAAGAGTTAGCCAGAATACGACCCTACGCTTATCGCCTCTCTCCTCGGCCCCCGTCGCCCTCCGAACGCCCCCGACACAACCCCGATCCATCGTCCCAAGATTCGTCGTCAACTTCGTCCGGAACGTTACGCACGCCCCGAGCCTTTCAGCACGGGTGCAATCGACGTCTCTCCCGCCCCGCTCAGCTGCTTCGCCTAAGCCCCCTGCAGCATGATTTACGGCATCACCGGCAACCCCACGAAAGATGAGCTCTGGGATCCCGTGGCAGAGGTTGTGGCGTGGTTCCAGGACCGGGGACACGACTTCTGGATCCATGCGCCCATTGCGGAGGGATTACGGACCCGCGGCCTCATCTCGCCCGCCGTGGAAACAGAGCACAGTGTAGCCGACATCGTACAGGCCGGCGACCTCGTCCTCTCCTTCGGCGGCGATGGCACGCTCCTCCGGGCCGCCCACCTCACCGGTCCCAACGACACGCCCCTGCTCGGCGTCAACATCGGCCGCCTCGGGTTTCTGGCCGACATCGAGGTCGAACAGCTCCACGAGGCGCTCGAATCGATCGTGGCCGGAGAGTACACCGTGGAGGAGCGGATGGTGCTAGAGGCCCAAGCCAATTCCGACGCGCCCTTTGACACGGAGTGGGCCGTCAACGAGTTCGTGGTGGATCGCAGTGGCGCCGCGGGGCTCATCAAGATCGAGGTGGAAGTGGACGGTACGCCCCTCAACACCTACTGGGCCGACGGCCTCATCATGGCCACCCCCACCGGCTCCACGGCCTACTCGCTGTCGACCGGCGGGCCCATCATCGCCCCTGGCGTCGAGGCCGTGATTCTCACGCCCATCGCCCCGCACACCCTCACGGTGCGGCCCATCGTCCTCCCCGCCGATTCCACCCTCACGTGCCGCGTGGTCGACGACAACGATCAACCCTACGTCTTTGCGGCGGACGGACGGAGCACGATGTTTAAAGAGCACGGCCTGCAGTTTACCGTCCAGCGGGCCCCTCATACCGTAAATCTCGTGAAGCTTCCCGACCAGCACTTTTTCAAGACCCTCCGGTCGAAACTGATGTGGGGCGTGCGCCGTTCGGACGCACCGGAATGATGGGCAGCGAGCCGTGAATGGGCCGTTAAGGTTCGGCTGGCTCGTTGACGCCTCCTTCCGCAACGCCTACATTCGACTATTGCGCTGCCGGGTTGCCGGCAGAGACGAGGGGCCAGGTAGCTCAGGTGGTAGAGCAACGGCCTGAAAAGCCGTGTGTCGACGGTTCGAATCCGTCCCTGGCCACACCCCTCTTTCCCGTCTGCGCCCCTGAGGCGTAGACGGTTTTTTATTTTTCTGCCTCGCTTTCGTCTCGCAGGCATCGACTCCAGAGGTCCCGCGTCCTCTCACGCAGGTCGTCCCACGTCGAATCCGCTCCGTCCGCCCTCGGCTCCACAGGGCTTAAAGGCTGTTTTGATTTTCAACCGTCGTGAAAACGGAGAGGCGTTTTCAGCCGCCTGTGTGCGGAACCCTACGAGACGTGCGTCCGGCTGGCGTCCTCGTACAGGTCCCGCCACGTCGGATTGTGATCGCGGATCAACTCCAGCTTCCACTCGCGTTTCCAGGCCTTGAGTTGCTTTTCGCGGCGAAAGGCCTTCTCGATGTCATCGAAGCGTTCGAGGTGGACGAGGCGGTGTACATCGTACTCGTCAACAAATTCCGAGCCCTCACCGGTGCGGTGCTGGTGGATGCGCTTCACAATATCGCTGGTGACGCCGATGTACAGCGTGCCGTTCGGCTTGCTGGCCAGAATGTACACGAAGCCGCTCTTGGAGTTGGACATGAAAGCAAGGTATCATCGAGAGCTGAACCGTGCATCTCAATGACACATCCGCTCCGGTGGGCATAACGTTGGTCCAGAGGAAAAACCCAAACCACTGATGTATGTCCCACCGGCAAGAAATGCGCTACACGTTTGTCGTCCCAAACTTGATTTGGGACCCATCCATCTGAGGGGAGGGGCCAAACCGTACTGATGGATAGGCACCAAATCAAGTTTGGTGCGACGGGGTGCTGGGTGGCAGTGGGATCTGCCAGTCTGCCTCCGTCGTGCTCCCTCCCCCTTTTCCCACGGGCTTACGTCGCGTACGTCCCGGCCACGTGCCTGAGGAGAGCAAACTCTCCAGCGCGGCCAGCGTCTCTGGCGGGCGTGCACAACTGCACTCTGCAATTGCCTTTCCAGCGAGCACCGTCTCTACGGTCGTTATGCACGGTCGCCTGGTCCTGCACGTCGGCCCGGCGGGCTCTATGGAAGTGCTGAGCGACCTGTTCGACGGTGAGCGGCTCGTCCGCGTGGGTCATGCCCATCTCTGATGAGCTCGCTCGCACCGCCTGGGCGCGGGTCTCACCGATTCGTAAATCTGCAGGAATCTGACTCTTCGCAAGTTGGGGACCGTGCAACGTCGCAGCCGAGACCGTTGGGGAGGACCTCTTCACGAATCGGTAAGGTCCGAGGACCAGTCGAGGGGGACAGAGTGTTTTAAAAAAACGAACGACCAGCGGATGACTCGGGCGACTTTACAATTCCTCCTCCAGGAGCCTATTGAAGTTGTTCAATGTCTCGGGATCATTTACCTCCTGGGGATTCAACCCGGCCTTCCGCTCGATTGTATCGACCAAATCCTCGACAGCCGGCATTGGAGGAATTACAATCTCGCCGTCGTCTGTGCCGATAATCTGAATCCAGTACGAATTTGGCTCTTCGTCAATTCGAACATCGCTTTTTTCCAGGGGCGGGTCTCCATGCAAAATCCGCACGTGATGATCCTTCCACACCGACTCATAGACTGGAACTGAGCGAACTTGGTTTTCTGCTCTCTCCCGATCAGCCGGTTCCCACTCGATTCGTTCTTTCTTCGTCAATTGGTTCAAGTTCAGAACGATATCGAGCTGCTTTTGTGACGTTGGGTATTTGCTCGTGAGTTTCATACCTGCTCCGCCTTCTGTTCAAGAATCAGATTATTGATCTGATTGATCACTGCCTGAACTCGCGCGTAGATATCGTCGGCTTCTTCTACGATCGCCCGGTCCCATTTTCTCCACAGCGTCCCCCAGAGGAAAGCCACGGGTAGCCACGTTGACCAATCAAGGTGCTTCGATAAGCTTCCCAATGTTGAACGGCAACCTCTCAAAACAGTTTTTCGCTCCTTTTCGGACAGGTCTTCGTACCTGTTAATTTTGCTCCCGTAATCTTCAAGCTCAGCGACAAGATCGGGACCGCGAAGAAGAAGTAGATATCGTCGTCGCGTACGCAACTGCGTTACGGCTGCCCAAACTGTGATGAGAAAACCCAGCACCGACCCGACGTTCGCGTAGAATGGAAGCTTTGTAAGGAGATCGGCGAGATCCATTACAGCAAGCGAGTCGAATCAGTGTTCTCGTAGAGCCAGGATCGTCCCCGAAGAGACCGGTGCTATTCACCAGACACATTTCTACCGCGCTCTGTAACGTCACTGACAGACTTCAGTCGGAAGAGTTAGGCCGAGTCAGGAGTGTGGTATCATTTACGTCGCGTACGCCCCATCGTCGGTGGCCTCCACGTGCCCCAGCGCCGCCAGCGTCTCCAGCAGGTCCTGCACGTCGCTCCGGCGGGCTCTATGGAAGTGTTGGGCGACCTGTTCGGTGGTGAGGGGCTCGTCGGCGTGCGTCATGACGGCGCGGACGGCCTGGGCGCGGGTTTTGAGGTCGCCCGGCCAGTCGAGGGGCTCGGCGGGGGCGCCGTCTCCTCCGATTTGCACGTCGAGTTCGAGCTCGGCCTGCGTCTCGACGGTCTCGGGCGCCTGGTACTCCGGACGCAGATAGCGGACGTGGCCCTCTTCTTCCTCGGCCCGCCGCTCCGCATTCAGGTCGACGAGGTTCTGTAGAATCTCTTCCTCCGGCAGGCCGGGGGCCCAGCCGTAGGCGCGGGCCACGGCGGCATCGAGTTCGTCGTGCAGTTCTTTGAGGACGCCGACCAGCCCCTTCTCGTGGATCTCGCGCTCCTCCTCGTCTAAATCCTCACCCCGGCGCTCCTTTTTCAGCACGTTGTAGAGGGCGGTCATCGTCAGGTCGTCGTTATGCTCCAGGCGCTCTTTTCGGTGCCGGTCCAGCTGTGCGCCCAGCTCGCGGATCGTGGCCGTCTGGTCTTCGGTTGCGGTCGGGAAGGGAAAGGGATCGAAGCACTGAGTCGCAAAATAGCGTGGATCATTCCCCACTCCCATTGACCTTCCTGCTGCCAGAGCCCAAGTAACGTGAATACGACTTGAGAGCACACCGAGGTAATAGGCATCGTCCAATGCAACTACTACCACGTTGCTTTCAGTTCGAATGCCATCGTCGATAAATTGAAACACCCTGTGCTTCGAAGTTCGGGTTGTCCCAATAAATCGATCAAGGCCATTTAAAGCGTCGCGTAGCTTCTCCCCAGAGCGTCGAAATAGCCACCAGTTCTTCGCGGTTCGATCTTCTCTGTTCGTTTTCCTCTCCGGCTTCACATGATCGAGAACGTGCTGGTAGGCTTCCGGAGGATGTCCAGCGCTCGATAAAAGCGTCGACGGGCGGGGCGCTCATGCGCGGACGTGCGGATCGTACGAAATGCTGTAGAGGGGTGGTAAAACGTAGGGATGCGCATCGGCAAAATCATCCCCCCGGCGGGCTCCCCCACGCCGGACTGAGGTGCACCACAGTGCACCCTCCTCATGCGTCGAAAGAAATGCGCGCGTTCGCCTCCGGCACTGCTGCAAAAACGCCCCTATGCGCATGCGGGGCATCTGATTTTGAGGTATGCTCTGCCCAAGTCCCTCCGGAGCGCGCACGTGCGTGCCTTGGCAGTGGACTATTCAACTCTCACGCGTCCTTCTCATCCTGTTCCCTTTTCCCATGACTCGCTTTTTCAGCATCGCCTCGGCTCCGTTCCGCTTCCTGCTGCTCGTCGTCCTCGCCGGATCCCTTACCGGCTGCTTTTCATCCGGGGCCTTCTTTTCCGGACACCTGACGGACGTTCAACTTCAAAATGACAACTACGAAATCGTCGCGACGAACGTCGAGGGCACAGCGACCGCGGGGTACCTCCTCGGCATCAGCGGCGGCCTCGGGCCGTCGACCACGGCTGTAGCCGTCGCAAAAGTCAGCGGCGATGATTCACTCTACAAAACCGCCCTCGAAAACCTGTGGGCGAATGTTGAGACCCAGACCGAGAACGCCGAGGGACGCTCGCTGGCCCTGATCAACGTCCGGTACGACGTCAGTGCCCTCAATTTGATCGTCTATACGCAACCGACCGTCACGGTGCGAGCCGACGTGGTGGAGTTCATCGAGTGACATCGCCCCATCGCCGAAAGGGCCCAATTGCTCAGTTTGAGTAACGCTCCTGGACTGCCTTTCATTCATCCGCGAGCGTGGTTATCTACATACTGATGTTTGACACACGTACGAAACGTGTGTCCGCCCGGAGATTCGTCGTCGATCCAGCACCTGTGGGCCCATCGTCACCGCCTCTTTTGAACCGATCCTTCCACTCGATGCTCGGACACCTCCAACGCCAAAAATCGCACCACTACTTCGACCTGATCGACCACGACGAGGACGGTTTTATTGAGGAAGAAGATTTTGAAATCCAGGCGGAACGTCTGGCCGACACGCGGGACCTTTCGGACGAGAACCGGGAGGTACTGCGGGCCCAGATGCTCGGCTGGTGGAACCAGCTCTCCGCCACCGCCGACGTGAACGACGACGGCCGTGTGAGCCGACAGGAGTGGGATCGGTTCTGGGAGGCCATCCAAGCCTCCGTCGAAGAGGGCACGGAGGAGGAACAGGCCCAGATGATCGAAAGTCTGGAGCAAGCGGCAACGGTGACGTTTCACACCATCGACACCACAGGCAACGGCGAAGTGACGGAAGAGGAGTATACCGAATGGCTCGACGCGTGGGGCGCCGACGGCAGCGATGAGGCCTTCGACCGTCTTGACCGCAACGATGACGGCCACCTGACGGAGGAGGATCTCGTGGAGGCGACGAAGGAGTTTTATCTCTCCAACGACGCAGACGCGCCGGGCAATTCGCTCTACGGCTTGATGCAGTAGATGAGCGGCCTCCCGGCGGGCAGCGTCTCGCCGACGTCCCCCTTGATGCGTCTATCCCACGGGCATGGACGGCCCCCCTTCCAGGGTGTCCGTCTGCTCCTTTTGTAGTCGAAGCAGATCGAGTTGAACCTGATACCGCTCAAGTGGGGAGCCGGCGTCGGCCGCGTCTCCGCGTTCTCCCCCCACCACGTCGCCGCAGACCAGCTCGATGGCGCGCGCCGCAAACACGGACGGCGGGAGGCCAAGCCGACGGGCGGCGTGCTGAAGCTGATCGGCTACCGAGCGGGGGATGTGCACGGGCACCCGGTCCGCATTGGCGTTCGGCGCTTCCTCGTTTTGTGCGGCGTGTTCGATGTTGTCTTCTGCTCGCCCGTCCCGTTGGTGCTCGCCCTGCTGGGCTCCCGGTCCGGCCGTCTCTGCTGGAAGTTCCTCCCCATCGCTGGACGTCGCAGGAGGCCTGGACGAATCGGAGGCGCACGTCGTCTCCTCTGCCTCCGGATGAAAAAGCGTCCCTCCCAATCTCCCCGGGCTGTCGTCCCCTTGGGACGAGGCATTCGGGCGCGTGTCCTTCGACTCTTTGGGCGGTCGTTCAGCCCGCGGGCCGGGACGGGTCGGGATTTCGGAGCGTGCATCCGCGTCCTCCGGAAGCGTGCCGCTCGGAAGATGTCGGCTCAACTCCCGATCGGAAGGAGCTGCGGTCCCGTCCGGACGGGCCTCCGTGGAGCCCTCAGCCTGAAGACTCGGATTCGGATGAACAAATCCCTCTGCCCTTTCCGCATTCGAGTTGGTCTTCTTTTCCCCCTGCGGTCCATTGGTCCCTCCAGGCAGGAACAGAGACCGGGCCGCCTTCTGAAGGCGACCGAAGAAAAATCCAAGCGCATCCATTGCCTCGCAGATACGGGCCGTTCCCGTCTCCGGATGCTCACTCAATGCGGCCCAGAAATCTCCTATTCGCTCTCGGGAAATGCTCCCCGGAGCGGTCTTCAGACACCATCCGGCGAAGAGAAAAATCCACTGCTGATAGCGGTCAAGGACTCGGGACGGAATCCCATGCTCCCGACCGGTCGAACGGATCGCAGCCGTGACTCGATCGAGGTCCCGCTCGGTCGGACGTTCAAGAAAAGTCGGGGTACTTCTAGGGGCATCGCTCGTAGACATGACATGGGGAAAGGACGATGCGCAGAAAAGAACGTAGGCATTTCTACGTACTTAATACCTGCTAGAAGCATACCAGGATGCCAAACCACTTTCTTTGCTTCACGTAATCGTTGTATTCTTCCGTCCCTTTCGCCCGTCGTTTCATTTTATCGTAAGAGAGATCTCTTATGCCGAATGCACTTGCCGGATTTATACCGAAGACCTCCAGTGAAAGGCACGGCGGTGCAATACGCCCCCCTCTCGTATCGTCGGCGCCGTCACGGAGGGCACCAGAAGCGCCGTTGGACTGTGCCGTTACGAGATTAAGAGACTGTTTTGATTTCACACGATGACAGTTCAGGCAGAGCGCGACGACTGCAGATCGTCGGGATCCAACAGGAGCTCCTTCTGAGCAACGGACGGCCCTCCAATTCCTGCGAAATATCTCGTCGATTCTCAACCCGATCAAAAATCAAAACAGTCTCTAAGAGCAGGACCGACATGCCGTGACACTGGATCGGTCGTTTTCTACAAAGGTCAATATCCTCTGTGTAGCGTCGTTGGAGTCCAACGACGCTACACAGGTGGCCTCTCCCTCGTCCGGCGGGCAATCTCACAATCCGACACTCCAACGGCGCTACGGACGCCTGCGTCCTGCCGGAATAGGGCTTCCGGCGTTGGTATCGTATCTAGCAGATGAGGGTATTCCCGGAGTGACGTATCTTGGTCGGTGTTCGGGGGAATGGGACTCGTGTCGGGCCCGCGCCGGATCGGTGCGGATCGATCTCCGTGCCCTCGAAGCACGAATCATTCCCTGCTTGTCCGCATTGCCCGGGAAGACTGCGCCACAAAAATCTGTTTCGACCGTCGCATTCGGTTTCCTCCCGAGGAGCTGCGAAAAACGGAAGGCAAGAGACGACGAATTGAGAGATGCCGTTTGGCCGATTCACAGTCCCCGCGGCCCCACCGTTGCCCCAAGCCGCTTCTTGCGTTGAACCGGGGACGCACCCGTTACCAATTTTGACTCCGCCTCATGGACGCACTGCTGCAATCGCCCATCACCCTCGCGCTGCTGCTGCTCAACGGAGCCATCAGCGGATATGCTCTCCTCGTCGACTTCTCATTGATCGACGAGCTGTCGTTCCGGCCCGCTCGCATCCGTGAACGCGGGGAGTACTATCGGTTCCTCACAGCGGGCTTCGTGCACGCGGGCGGGGCGCACCTGGCGTTCAACATGATCACGCTGTACTTCTTCGGGCCACTACTGGAACGGATTCTGGGGGCCGGCGCCTTTCTCATTCTCTATTTTGGATCGGAGATGACGGCGCACGGGCTGACCTATCTGTACCACCGCACCGACTCGCACTACGCAGCGGTGGGCGCGTCTGGGGCCATCAGTGGAGTGCTGTTTGCGTTTTGCCTCTACGCCCCGCTGACGATGTTAGGGGTGATGATGGTGATTCCGATGCCGGCGATTCTCTTTGCCGTCCTTTACGTCGCCGTATCGGTGTACGCACTCGGCAACGGGGGGCATGCCGGGGGAATTGCCCACGAGGCGCACCTCGGCGGGGCGCTGGGCGGCGTCGTGATCACCATTCTCCTCGACTACCCGCGACCGATTAACGCGTTTCTTCGAGAGATGCAAACCCTAATCGGTTAGCGCGCGCTCCCTTGGAAGCGATTCGTAAGCGTCTCCCAATCCTCAAAGACAAAGCCCTGCTCATTGGGGGAATGACCGTTCGTGCCCTCGGGGGCAAACCACGCCACCCGCCAGCCCGCATTCTGTGCGCCCTTGACGTCCGACCGGTACGAGTCGCCGACGTAGAGCACGTTGTCGGGGTCGACGTTGGCCTTTTCGGTCGCGTGCACGAATGCCTTGGGGTCTGGCTTTAGCGTGCCGGCCTCCTCACAAACCACCACGGCGTCGGCCTGCTCCTGCAACACCGGGAAGGTGTCGAGCTTCTGTGCCTGCACCTCAGCAAAGCCGTTCGTCATGACTCCCACCGGCCGGCGGTCGGCAATCGTCTCAAACGCCTCCCGCGCGCCGGGAATGAACTGCCAGTGCTCCGCGTAGCGCTGCATGTAGTACCGTCCCACGAGGGCCGGATTGGCGTGCGACGCCCCCACGGCGTCCAGCAACCGCTCGAAGCGCTGTCCCTGCACGGTGGTTTTATCGATCTCGCCGTCGGCGTACCGGCGCCAGAGCGGGGCATTGATGGCGTGGTACTGCTCCTGCAACTCCTCGACCGAAAGGGTCCCGAAGATCTCTAGGTACCGATCACGCAGGTCCGACAACGCCTCCCGCTCGGCGTGTGTGTGATCGAGCAGGGTGTCGTCAAGATCGAAGTATACAAACGAAACGTCCATAGGCAATGGCAACTGGCGAGTGTCGAATTGCAAATTGTGGTATGAACACGCCGCTGAGGGCAGATTCAAAATTCGCTACTCGACACTCGAAATTGATTTTTCAAACATAGCGTATTCCTTGTCCTTCACGCCGCCGATGGACTCGACGTGATTCTTGAGGCGCGCGTTGCTATCGAGCACCCAGCTCATCTCGCACGCGTCAAAGCCGTTGGGGGGACCGTTCTGGATGGTGGCGAGCACGAGCAGACTGTCGAGCCCCTTGCCCTGGAAGTCCTGCCGGATGCCCATCAGCGGCATGCGACACTCGTAGACGCTGTAGCTCATGTGCAGCAACAACTTCGGCAGGCCAAGGGGAAAGAGCCGACCGTCGGACACGTGCCGAAGCGCCTGATTGATGTTGGGAAGGGCAATGGAGAAGCCGACGGGTCGCCCCTCGTGCTCGACGAAGTAGACGAGTTCCGGCTCCACGATTTGCTCCATCTCCTCCGCCAGTTGCAAAAACTCGTTCTCCGTGATGGGCACGAAGCCCCAGTTCTCGGCCCAGGCGTCGTTGTAAATCTCGCGGATGATGCGGGCCTCTTCCTCAAACTGATCGATATTGAGGGACCGGACCGATAGGCCCGGCGTGCGGCGTTTGACCAGCTCGGCCCCGCGCTCCAGCCGCTCAAACTCGCAGTACTTCTTGTGGACGTAGTAGGCCCACATGGTCATGCTACGCTCAAAGCCGTAGCGCTCCAGGAAGTCTTCGTGATACGGCGGGTTGTACGGCATGAGGATCGAGGGCTCCCGGTCGAAGCCGTCTACCAGCAGACCCGCGGTATCGTTGAGGGACGGATTGGCCGGACCGCGAACGCGCTCAAGCCCCTGTGCCCGAAGCCAGTCGGTAGCGGCATCCAGAAGCGCCTCGGCCACGGCGTAGTCGTCCACGCACTCGAAGAAGCCAAAGAAGCCCGTATCATCGTCGTAGGTCCGGAGGTGCATCCCGTTCACGATGCCAGCGATGCGTCCCACGGCCGCGCCGGAGGCATCCTCGGCCAAGAACAACTGCATGTCCCCGTGTTCGAAGAAGGCGTTGTCCGACGGGTCGAGCGTCTGTTTCACGTCGCGGCGGAGGGGCGGGACCCAGTTCGGATAGCGCCCCGGATAAAAGTCGTAGGGCACGTCGACGAACCGCCCCCGATCTCGCGTCCCCTCGACGGGACGAATGGTGACATCGGCAGTAGCAGTCGCGGTGGACATACGGACGCGAACAAACAGAGTGAGAGACACAGAAAAAGCCGTTGTCCCCGACCACGTGGAAGCACAGCCTGAAACGAGGTCCGCTCTGGGACTCTAAGAAGCTGTTTTAATTTCACACGCTGTGAGTTCGGCAGGACGCTACGAGTGCGGACCCGTTCCTCCCCGCCGGGGATGCAGGCGTATACACTCCGATGTGCTTTTGGTCTACGAAAATATCGGCATCGGATGTGGAGACGGGCGTAAATGAAAACAGGTTCTAAGCGTCCCATAGTCGGAGCCTGCTCCCCAAGCCCCCGACCGCTGACGGGGACCAACGGCGTGCGTACGCACCGGCCGGCCGGGCGGTTCGCCCTCTATTCTACCGGCGGCGTGCCGTGGCCGTTGGTGCCGATGACGCCATGCTTCTTCCCGACCCGGCCGAAGGCCTCCAAAATCTGATCGAGTTCGTCGTCGGAGTGCGTGGCCATGTACGAGGTGCGCATCAGCGACTGCCCCTTCGGGACGGCGGGCGGCACCACGGCGTTCACGAAGACGCCCTCGGCGAGCAGATCGCGCCAGAACCGGAAGCACTGCTCCATGTCCCCCACCACCACCGGGATGATGGGCGTCTCACTCTCCCACACGTCGAAGCCGAGCGCACGGAAGCCCTCGCGCATGTAGTCCGAAATCTCCCAGAGACGCTCCAGCCGCTCGGGCTCATTCTCAAGAATGTCGAGGCATTTCAGCACGGTCGCCACCGTGGACGGTGGCATGGAGGCACTAAAGATGTGGGTGGAGGCCTCGTGCCGAATGTATTCGACCACGTCTTTGTCGCCGACGCAGAACCCACCAATGGACGAAAAGCTTTTCGAGAAGGTGCCCGTAATCAGGTCCACCTCGTCCTCAAGTCCGAACGTGGAGGCGGAGCCGTGTCCGCCCGGTCCAATGACCCCGATGGCGTGGGCATCATCCAGCATGAGCGCCGCGTCGAACTCCTCTGCCAGCTCCAACAGCTCCGGCACCTGGGCAATCTTGCCGCTCATGGAGAAGACGCCGTCGGTGGCAATCAGTTTGCCGGCGTCCGGCTTTTCCTCGTGCGCCCGCTCCAGCATGCCACGCAGGTGCTCCATGTCGTTGTGCTGGTAGCGGCGCGTCTCTGCCAGACTGGCCTGCGTTCCCGCGACGATGCAGGCGTGGTTGTCTTTGTCGGAAAAGATAATGTCGTTCCGCCCGGCAATCGACTGCAGCACCCCCTCGTTCGTCATGTAGCCGGTGGAAAACAGGACCGCCTTGTCCTTTCCCATAAACTCCGCCAGCCGGTGCTCCAACTCCAGGTGAAGGTCGAGCGTGCCGTTCAAGAAGCGGCTGCCCGTGCACCCGGTCCCGTACTTGTCGATCGCGTCCTTCGCAGCCTCCTGCACACGCGGATCGGAGGTAAGGCCGAGGTAATTGTTTGACCCCGCCATGATGACCTCATCCCCATCCATGACGGCCCGCGAGCCTTCACTGTATTCGATGGGTCGAAAATACGGATACAGATCCGCTTGCTTCACCTTCGCATAGTCGTTGGTGGGATCGAAGAAACGGTGACACTTTTCGAAAAGGGACGGCTCATCGAGGGTGTCCGTCTCCACCTCTTCGGTGTGCACAAACTCGTGAGGCCGCTTCTGATCAGTCATCATGTATGCAGGGACGTGATGCGTAAGCGCACGTACGGGCCGGCCAAGACGTCAATTGCCGCCACTGGTCCGACCCAAAACAGCAGGGATCTAGTCCTCCCTTCTATAGATAGTCGCGGCGACTTCGACGAAGGTAACACGCCAACTGCCGGGGGACATCGCCGCAATGGAGCAAGGTCACGCGGTTGCTCGCAAAATGGACTGCCTATGTACGCTTTGGGTCGCGCGCGTGTCCTCCGAACCTTTGACGTTTCTGTTCTTGGAAGGGCTTCCGTCCCGAATCAGCCGCATTTTGTGAGGCCTTTCACATCCATAGGCCGTCCACACGCCCGCGTCGTCTCGTTTTCGGTGGATCTGTCCTCTGGCCTCTCGCTCGGCTTCATATATTTTCCATACGCGACGCGAGGCCGTCGGGTCGTCAGAACCGGAGCCGAACGCGCATCTCGGCGCCAGTGACGGCCGATCCGAACACGGGGGCCGTCCGGGGATCCACCGTCGGGTGTACACGGAGGGACAACTCCTCTCCCACGTCGAACGTGAGCAGGTGGGCACTCACGTAGGCGTCCAGCACGGTGAGGGCGTAGAAGAGTCCAGTGCCCAAAATCGAAAGGTCTCGCTTCCGGCGAAACTGGTCGCGCTGGTTTCGAAGCTCTTGCAGCCGCCACTGGTTCGACTCCGGCTGGGCTCCGACGAAATCTTTCACCTCCTGATACTGCCCTTCGTAGCGCTGGTACTCGTTGGTCTGGCGGTTTCCTTCCTGCACGTCCTTCTCCTGAATGCCGTAGAGGTGGGCACGCTGAAACAACTTGTACCGTCGGTGCGCCCGGTACACCCGTGCCCCCAGCGCAGCGAAGCCCGCGTACACAAAGGGGAGTTTCAGATACTGGCGGTTGTAGAGCTGGCCCCATCCCGGCACGGCCGCCGCCCGCCACAGGGCGTTTGGGGGCGAATGGTCAGGCGAGAAGCCTTTGGCCTTGAGAATCTCGGCGCGAACGCTGTCGGGCTGGGCGTGGCTCTTCGTACCTCCGCCGAGGCCAATCCCCAGTACGAGGAGCAACGCGACGGCGATATGCAAAACGCGACGTACAGACATGGCACAACGGTCGGGGACCCGAAATCGACCAGAGACACGGACACAGACAGAACCCGCCCGCCTCCCGTTAGTCTCCCATCATCAGTTCGACGAGGCGTTCGAGATCCTCCTCGGAGTAGTACGAGATTTCGATGCTCCCCTCTCCGTCCTTCTTGTGGGTAATCTGCACCTGCGTGCTAAAGCGAGAGCGGAGCTTGCTTCGATAGTCGTCGAGCTGAAGCTCGTCGCGGTCCGGCGCGGCCGAGGTAGAGGGGGAGGTCTCGTCCTCCTCGTCGTCGGCGTCATCGCCCTGCTCCTCGTGCCAGTGGCGCGCCCGTTGCTCCACCTCTCGCACCGACAGGTCCTCCTCGATGGTCTCCTCCAGAAGGGCGACCTGGGCCTCTTCGTCGTCCATCGCAATGAGGGCGCGGGCGTGTCCCATGGCGACCTCCTTGTCGCGCAGGGCTGCCTGCACGCGGGGCGGGAGACGCAACAGGCGAAGGAAATTGGAAACCGTCGCCCGGCTCTTGCTCACCTTCTCGGACACCTCCTCCTGCGTGAGCCCACACTCCTCCATGAGTCGCTGGTACCCGAGGGCCACCTCAATCGGATTCAGCTCCTCCCGCTGAACATTTTCCACCAGCGCCATCTCCAGCATTTCCTCAGAGCTGGCCTTTCGGATAAAGGCCGGCAGCCGTTCGATGCCCGCGCGGCGGGCGGCCCGCAGTCGCCGCTCTCCCGAAATGATCTCGAACTGGCCGTCGCCGAGCGCCCGAACCGTAATGGGTTGAATCACGCCAAGTTCTTCAATGGAGGCGGCGAGCTCGTCGAGCGCCTCCTCCTTGAATTCCTGACGCGGCTGGTACGGATTCGGTCGAATGCGCTCAATGGCCACCTCCGCCACGCGCCCCAGCATCCGGGTGCCGTCCTCAAACTGATAGAGCTGGCTCTCGGACACGTCCTCGCCCCCCTCCGCCTGGTCGGCGTCTTGCTCCTGTTCCTCGGAGGGAATGAGCGCGTTCAGTCCTTTGCCAAGTGCGGAATTGTCAGCCATACTGAGTAGGCGTCAAGGATGGGGAGTACGTTGACGCGTGCCGCGTGAGGCGAAGTCTCAACAAGCATCCCCTCACGCGGCACGCAGCCGCCTCACGGATCTACAGAGAGAAGTCGTCTGCCGGCGTTGTGGATCCCTCTTCGGGCTCGGACGACTCATTGCCGATCTCTTCGGAGACGCTGCCGTCCCCGTCGGACGTTCCAGAAGCCTCCTCCGTCTCCTCCTCGCCGTTGGTGTGGTGCTGCTCCAGAAACTCCTGGTTGTGCTCTAAAATTTCGCGGGCCAGGGCCATGTAGTTTTTCGCGCCCTTGCTGGAGGCCTCGTACAGGAGGGCGGGCTTGCCAAAACTGGGCGCCTCCGAGAGCCGCACATTCCGCTGGATGATGGTCTCGAACACCTTCTCGTCAAAGTACCGGCGCACCTCCTGAGCGACCTGGTTCGACAGGCGCAGGCGCGTGTCGAACATCGTGAGCAGCACGCCTTCGATTTCCAGGTCGGGGTTCAGGTGCTGACGTACGATCTTGATGGTGTTGAGCAGCTGCCCGAGCCCTTCCAGCGCAAAGTACTCCGCTTGCACCGGAATCAGGACGGAGTTGGCTGCCGTGAGCGAGTTGAGCGTCAGCAACCCGAGCGACGGCGGGCAGTCGACAACAACGAAATCGTACTTCCGCCGGACCCGCGGAAGCCGGTTGCTCAAAATCTTCTCCCGCTGCATCTCGTCGATCATCTCGATCTCGGCCCCAACGAGGTTGATGTGGCTCGGGATCACGTCGAGAAACGGCATCTCGGTCGTAATCACCGCCTCGCTGGCCGGCACCTCTCCAATGAGCACCTCATAGATAGACGCCTCAATCTCCTCGGCCTCCAAACCAACGCCGGAGGTGCAGTTGGCCTGTGGGTCGATGTCGAGGAGCAACGTGGAATGTTCGGTGGCGGCCAGGGAGGCCGCCAGGTTGATGGCCGTCGTGGTTTTCCCGACGCCTCCCTTCTGGTTTGCAATGGCAATGACTTTGCCCATAGGTGTACTCGCTCTTTGAGGAAGGAACCGGCCGAATCGTCCCTACAAAATCGTCGCTGCAACTCCCATCGATCAGCGGACTGAGGGGGTCTCGTGTCTGCTTACGATAACGGGAGCAGAGCGTCAAGTCGCCCGTGAATCAGAATGCAATTTACGGAACCGCGTGCGTCAATGTCCACCGGAACGGGCGGGGGTCATGCCCTCTTCGCACGGGACCTGCCGCCGGATCACTCGTTCGACCGCAGGGTTTGACATCATCGGCTGGTTGGGCAATATCGGTCCCAGTACTCGACCGTAAAGGTGAACCGGTGCCCGCCGGGACGTGTTCGGGCTAATGTGTCTACGTTGAGCGTTGGGCGTTTGGCAATTCGGAGCGCGGGGACGGTTGTCTTTTGTAGGTTGGTCCCCCTCCCCACCGAATGTTGTCGTTTCCTCGCCTCGGAACTCGTCCGACTTGAGAGACGGAAACACGCGGCACGCATAACGCCCCCCGATGTCTCCAGTCCCCTGCGCCGGTTCGGTTCTGGATCCTCTCGTTTTCTCTCGCGTCACTGTTCGCTCCCGACTCTCATGGCCCGCCGCATCGTCCTGCGTTCGGAGGAGGACCCCGATCGGCCCTCCCCGGAAAATCTGACGATCGACTACGAGGAGGAGCTCAATCCACAGCAGCAGGCCGCCGCCACGGCCGGGGACGGCCCCCTCCTCATCGTGGCCGGGGCCGGCACGGGCAAGACGCGCACCCTCATCTACCGCCTCGCATACCTGGTGGAGACGGGCACTCGGCCCGAGCAGATCGTGCTGCTCACCTTTACGCGCCGCGCGGCCAACGACATGACGGCCCGCGCCACCCAACTGCTGGACGGTCGCTGCGAGAAGGTGCAGGGCGGCACGTTTCACGCCTTCTGCCTGCAGGTGCTGCGCCGCCACGCCGAGGCCCTCGACCTCCCCCGCAACTTTACCGTTCTCGACGCCGCCGACGCGGCCGACGTGCTCAGCGTCCTCCGCGCCCGCGGCGACTATGCGAGCGGCGAGGAGCGCTTTCCGCAGAAGCGGACGCTCTACAACATGTTCTCGGCGGCCACGAATCGGGACGAGGCCCTCCATGAGGTGCTGGCGAACCGCTACCCACAGTACAGCGGCCACCTCCAGGCCCTAACGCAGCTCCAGACGGAGTACCGGCAGTACAAGCAGGCGCACGGCATGCTCGACTTCGATGACCTGCTGGAGCGTACGCTGGAGCTTTTCGAAAACAACGATGAGATTCGACAACAGGTGGCCGGGCGCTGCAAGCACGTTCTCGTGGACGAGTACCAGGACACCAATGCGCTGCAGGCCACCCTCGTGAAGCAGTTCGCGAGCGTTCACGGCAACGTGACCGTGGTGGGCGACGACGCGCAGAGCATCTACCGCTTTCGCGGGGCGGACTACAAAAACATCTTCCGCTTTCCGGACGAGTTTCCGAACGCGGAGGTCCTGAAGCTGGAACGAAACTACCGTTCCACCCAGCCGATCCTGGACCTGGCAAACCACGTCATCGAGCAGGCCGACCGGTCGTACGAGAAGGAGCTCTTCAGCGAGGACGAGGAGGGCGAGTTGCCGGCGCTCGTCCCGGCCGCCGACGGCGAGATGGAGAGCCGCTTCGTGGCACAGATGATCATGCGGCTCCGCGAGGACGGCGTGCCCCTCAGCGACATCGCCGTGCTCTTCCGCAGCAGCCACAACGCCTACGACCTGGAGGTGGAGCTAAACCGCCGCAACATCCCCTTCGTGAAGTACGGCGGCCTCAAGCTGAACGAGGCCGCCCACATCAAGGACGTGCTGGCCCATTTAAAAGTCGCGGAAAACCCACAGGACGCCGCCTCCTGGAACCGGATCCTGCAGCTCATCCACGGCATCGGCCCGAAGACGGCACAAGACCTGATCGAATGGGCCACCGAAACGGCCGACGATCCGTTCGTGCCGGGCGACCGGACGCCGTTCTCGTCCCGCTACGTCTCGCGCCTGAAGGAGCTGCTGGGCGTGCTCCGGACCCTCCAGGACCCCGACCTGCCGCCATCCGAGCAGGTGGAAACGGTCCTCGACTACTACCAGCCGATCCTGGAGGCGGAGTACGCGGAGGACTATCCCAAGCGGGAGCCCGACCTGGAGCACCTCGCGGGCCTTGCCGCCAACTACGAGAGCCGGCGGCGCTTCCTGGAGTCGATGGCCCTGGACCCGATCGAGCTGACGGCCCTGGAGCAAGACGCCGCCGAGGACGACGAGCCGCCGCTCGTGCTGTCCACCATCCACTCGGCCAAGGGCCTCGAATTCCACACCGTCTTCCTGATCCGAGCGCTCGACGGCACGATCCCCTCCCGCCACGCGCTACGCGAAGACGAGGGGGTGGACGAGGAGTTGCGCCTCTTCTACGTCGCCTGCACGCGGGCGGAGGAGAACCTGTTTATCTCCTACCCGATGACGCAGTACCGGCGCTCCTACGGCGAGTACATGACCGATCCCAGCCGGTTCGTGACGGACATTCCCGAGGAGGTGCTGGAGCCGGTGCAGCTGGTGGAAGAGGATGCCCCCGACGCCGTGGAGGCCCCGGCGGAGCCCGACCGCCTACCCGAACGTGCCGAGTCAAGCGACTCGGCTCCCCCTCCAAATCGACCCGACCGCGACCCGACTGAGGCTGACGAACTTCCCTTTTGAGGGGGGTGAGTGTATAGGTATGGAAGTATGGAGGTATGGAAGTGGGGATGTCCGGGGGAACGTCGCCTCTCGTCGCCCCTTCCTCGAATCCGTACAGCAAGACGGGCGGGGATCCAAGACGTTATCCGTTCGTGGTTTCACTGCCGTCGCCAATACAATTCCCTCGCTCGGTCATGGATGTTCGTAGCAACCGATCGACGTACGAGGACGCCGAAGCCATAGCGGAATGTCCTCTCACTATTACGGAGGTTGGCCTCAATCAGCTCGACCTGATCCGGGACCTCAACGTCGAGATCTTCGACGACGAGCACATCATCAACACCTTCGAGCGCGACGATCTGCTGATGCTGGTCGGGTGGGTAGACGGCACGGCCGTAGGCTTCAAAATCGGATACCAGTTCGACGTCTCGGGCTTCTACAGCGCGAAAGGAGGGGTAACGGAAGAGTACCGGCGACAGGGCATTGCCCGTGCCCTCCTCTACGCCCTGATGGACGCGGCCCGGTCGCGCGGGTACGAACGGTTTATCTACGACACCTTCCCCAACAAGCACCCGGGCATGACGGTGCTGGGGCTCGACGAGGGCTTTCGCGTCATCAAGGCCGACTACAGCCTGCGGTACGAGGACTATCGTCTCCGCTTCGAACAGTCCTTGACTGACGATTGAGGCGTCCTCAGGAGCATTTTTCATGAGGGGGAGTCCCATTTAGGGGGCAACGCCTCCCTCTGTACTCAATCTGTGGTGAGAGAATTTCGCTTCTCTCTTCCTCGACGATGTCCCGTCCCTCTCCTCCAGCTACCGGGGGGCCTCCTCCTTTCTATGCGCTGCTTGCCCCAACTGGCCTAGAGGCACCACAGGCAAATGGGATTCTCTCCCGGACGCATCTAATCTGAGCCAAACACTGCCCCTTTCCCCTCCAAAAGGGGATCTGTGGAATCCCGAAAGGGTCGTACTTGCACCATGCCACCGGCCCGCCCGAATTGGAGGCCTCCCTATCGCTCCGCCCCAGTCCAAGCCTGCTCGTGCCTGTGCGTACCGAGTGGTCTGACGTCCGGTCGCCTGCGGCATAAGCATGTGTCCACTACTTTCCACTGGCCGTGTCCTCCACGTCCTATGCCCATTCGACTGTTGTCGCTCCTCCTAGGTGTGCTGATCCTCCCGGGATTCGCCGTCTCCCACTCCCCTGCAGCCGCTCCATCCACAATCGACCCACTCCCCCAGATTCTCTTCGTCCGGGGCGGCCCCGGCACGGGGGGGTTTTTGGAGGGCGGCAGCGACGATCAGCTTTCCAGCATCCACGATCCCAGTACCGATTCCGGCAACCATGGCTGGGCTGCGCTGGCCGCAGAGCTCCGAGATCTTGGATTTGCGCTGGAGGAACGACGAGAGGAGCCGGTGAGCAACGGCGTGCCCACGCCCCTCCCCTTCGACCAGATGACCCTGTCGACATACGACATTATCGTCCTCGGCTCCAACAACGCGGCGTATACCCCGGCGCAAGTCGACGCCGTCGAATCGTTCGTGCGCAACGGCGGCGGACTGCTCGTCATCTCTGACGCCAATTTCGGCCAGGACTGGCCCGACGCCCCTACGAGCGATCAGGCCTTTCTCGACCGGTGGGGGCTCATCATGAATCAGGACCGCGCTGCCTACTCGATCTCCCGAGACGAATACCGTGCGGCTTCCCACCCCATCCTCACCGGCGTATCGGCCTTTGACGGGGAGGGCGTCAGCCCCGTGACCGTCGGTTCCGTGCCCGATGACGTGCACGTCCGCATTCTGGGCAGCGCCGAAGCACAGGTCCGCCGCAACGACTCGGCCTCGGGACAGGGCACAAGCTCAGCCGCGACTGACGACGACGCCGCGCTGCTCGCCGGATCTGTTGGGGAAGGCCGATTCGTTGTGCACTTCGACCGGAATACGTTTTTCAACGAAAATGGGGCCGGCACAGATATTACTCGGCTTGATAATCGGACCCTTGCTCGGAACCTCTTTCAGTGGTTAAATGGAGACCTGCCGCTGCCCGTCGAACTCAACGGCTACAGCGCCACCTATTCGGCCGGGACCGTGACACTCGCCTGGCAAACCCTCACCGAAACCAACCACGCGGGCTTCGGCATCGAACGTCGTGAAGGCAACAGAGACTTCCGCCCCCTCGACTTTGTACCATCCGACGGAGATTCGTCTTCTCCCCGTTCCTATCGTTACGTGGATGCCCCACTTCCTCCCGATGTCCCCACCCTTGCGTATCGCCTCCGCATAGTAGGGACCGACGGGAGTACTGAATATTCTCCGATCCGTAGCATCACACGCCCGGAAGCACTCACGCCCTTGAAGCCTGTCTCTCCTGCTCCGGTCCGCGGATCGACGACGATCCGCTACGTATTAACGCGCCCCGGATCGGCCGATTTGTGGTTGTACGACCTACTCGGCCGTCCGATGCGGCGGCTGGAGAGCGGCCATTTCCAGGCCGGCCTCCGCGAAGTCGCCCTCCCCGTCGGTCGTCTGGCCCCCGGCCGGTACTTCCTTCGCCTCTACCTTGAGGGCGCGACGTATTCACAGCCCATGACGGTCGTGCGCTGAGCCAGCAGGACCCGTGTCGCTGGGCTTTTTCGGGGCCGGTCGTCCACCTTGCTCCTGTCACGTACCCTGGAGATCGCCCCTCACGTTCCCCGTGTTCGAGAAAAAGTAGGGACGCCTTGATCCAAAAGCCCACAGGCCCCGCGCCAAGCGGGGTTCCTCCCCAGTCGTCTCCGTCTGTAGGTTTTCGTCGACTGTACGATCGTTCGTAGCCCCCCGGGGCCTACGTCCTTCCTTTCCTTCCAGCCCCCACCGAATCATGAGCGGACGCTACGCCCCTCCCTCGTCTTGGTGCCCATTGCCCCGAGTCTCCCTTTCTCTCTTCGTTGTCGGCCTGCTTCTTCTCTTCGGAGTAGCTCCCGTTCAAGGCCAAAGCTTCACGACGAGCACGCTTCAGAACCTGAACATCACGTCCCCGACCTCGCTCCAGTTTGGCCCGGACGGACGCCTGTACGTGTCGCAGCAGGACGGAACGATTCTCGCCATTACGGTGACAAAAAATAGCGCTAACGACTACTCGGCGACGGACGTCGAGACAATCAATCTGATCAAAAGTATTCCGAACTGGAACGACGACGGCACTCTTGCCCCTGCGGAATGGCAGGGGACGAGACAGGTGACCGGCATCTACGTGACATCGAATCCCAGCGATCCCTCGCTCCCGATGCTGTATGTGGGGTCGAGTGATCCGCGGATCGGAGCTGGAACCGAGAACGGAGACCTCGGCCTTGACACCAACTCCGGCATTATTACCCGATTGACGTACAACGGGAGCACGTGGTCGGCCGTCGACCTCGTACGGGGACTTCCGCGCTCAGAAGAGAACCACTCGACAAACGGTCTTCAACTCGACGCGGCTTCAAACATCCTGTACGTGGCACAGGGCGGACATACGAACGCAGGCGCCCCGTCCCAGAATTTTGCCCTCACGACGGAATATGCGCTCTCCGCCGCCATCCTGTCGCTCGATCTGACGGCAATTGACGCTCTCCCGACGCAGACCGACACAGACGGTCGGCAGTACAAGTACCTCCTTCCGACCCTGAATGACCCGACCCGCACCGATCTTAGCTCCGGTCTATGGTCCACGGTCGACAGCTTCGACGAGGCCCGTCACGAAAACGCTGCTATTCAAGTGGGCGGCAAGTTCTACGTCCTCGGGGGGCGCGAAACAACAACCGTTCGCATTTACGACCCTGCGACCGGGACCTGGTCCACTGGTGCCGCAATGCCAACGACCACCGGGTGGCCGTCGACCAATCTCCACCACTTCCAGGCCGTCGAGGTGAACGGCCTCATCTACGCCGTGGGAGGTTTCACCGGAGCGTACCCGGACGAGCCCCCCACCACGCACGTCTACATCTACGATCCCGCAGCTGACGCCTGGTCCCTCGGCCCGGAAATTCCCGTGGATCGGCGTCGTGGAAGTGCCGGTGCTGCCGTGTACAACGGCAAGATCTACATTGTCGGCGGAAATGCCAACGGCCACTCCGGCCCGGGCAGCGTTCAATTTGACGAGTTCGACCCAGCGACCGGCACCTTCACGGCCCTCCCCGACATCCCGAGGGCTCGGGATCACTTCTTCGCTATTGTCACTGGGGACGAGCTATATGCCATTGCGGGCCGGGAATCGGATCTCTCAGATGGCACCGTATTCAACCAGACGGCGGCAGAGGTCGACGTCTACGACTTCACCACAGGCACCTGGACCACCCTCCCCACCGAAAGCAACATTCCAACAGTGCGTGCTGGTCCTGTCACCGGCCTCATTGACGGGGAGATCATCGTCGCTGGAGGGGAGACCAGCCAGGGCTCTGCCCATTCGGAGACGGAAGCCTTCGACATACAGTCTCAAACGTGGCGTACCCTTTCCCCGATGAAAACCGCCCGTCATGCCACGCAGGCAATCGTCTACGAGGGGAAAATGTACGTCGTGGGCGGGTCACCGAACAAGGGCGGTGCCAATGGGGAGATTCTCGACCTCGAGATGTTGGAGGTGCAATCCACTGAGGGATATACCGATCCCAATGACCCCTTCGGCGGAAACGATGGGCTCAACCAAGCCAAAATCGACCCGAACGGTCCCGTCCAGATCTATTCTCCCGGGTGGCGTAATGCGTATGACTTGGTTCTTACGACCAGTGGGCACATGTGGGTCATCGACAACGGCCCGAACCCTGGCTGGGGAGGCCACCCGCTCGGGGAAGCCGACTACCCGTCGGATCCGGACGGAGATAGCCCAGGGGTATGTACCAATGCGTACGACCCCAACGAGCCGGGCTCAACCGGTCCAGGACCGGGAGGCGACCCAAAGGTCAATAATAATGACAACCTCCACGTCGTCACCGCAGGCTATTACGGGGGGCACCCGACCCCTGTCCGCGGAAATCTCGACGCCGGTCTGTATCTAAACGGAACGTGGCTGCAGCCGGGCGACCCAAGCCTGCCCGCCGACTGGACAGAGCTCGTTCCCGCTGCGAACCCGATCGAGTGCGACTACAGAAATCCAGGAGAGACCGACGGTGCCCTCGCCACCTGGCATAAAAAGTCGATCAATGGCATTGTGGAGTACACGGCCCAGAGTGCGATCCAGGGGGATCTTCTCCTTACAGATTTGAACGGAGGGACCATTCAACACGTCGAGGTTGACGATACGGGCACAGGCGTACTGAACACGTCGACGCTTGCCTCCGGGTTGAGTGCTCCTCTCGACGTAACAATGACTGACGATTCGACGCCCTACCCGGGTGCCGTGTGGATCGCGACGTACGGCGGGGGCGGTTCAATTTCCATCCT
This sequence comes from Salinibacter sp. 10B, assembly GCF_002954405.1. Classification (NCBI taxonomy): domain Bacteria; kingdom Pseudomonadati; phylum Rhodothermota; class Rhodothermia; order Rhodothermales; family Salinibacteraceae; genus Salinibacter; species Salinibacter sp. 10B. Next base: position 1,924,452 of record NZ_MQWC01000004.1, read on the forward strand.
GGAACCGCAGGAAGAACTCGTCTGCGAAGGCACCGACAGTATCACTCTCGACGAGGATGGCGACGGATACACGAACGCAGATGAGATCGATAATGGCACAAACCTGTGCTCAGCGTCGGACATTCCGCCCAACAATGACGTGGCCGACGAGCAAGATGAAATTGCTGCCGGCACCCGAACCTTTTTGCTGTCGGACCTGAATGATTCGGACGACGACAACGATGCCGTTGCCGACCTCACGGATCCCTTTCAGACCGATAAGACAAACGGCACCGCGGAATCCCCGCCGCTTTTCAAAGACCTGTTCCTCGGCTCGATCAGCCAATCCCTTGCCGGTGGTGTCGGTTTTACGGGCCTGATGACCAACGGGACAGCGGATTACCTCACGTTGTTCGATGCCAACAACCTCCTCACGGGAGGGGCAACCGGTCAGTTCTCGATCATTGAAGTTTCAAGCGGAACAGCCAACGGGAGCCTCAACACGCAGGAAAACGGGTTCCAGTTCGGCTTCGACCCGATTGCGACGCCCTACGTCGCCCAGGTACAGATGGTGGGCTCCTACTTCAATAATAGCCCGCAGGATGGCTTCGAGCAGGGCTTCTATCTCGGAACGGGAGACCAGGACAACTATGCCAAGATTGTTCTCAGTGCCAGTGCCGACTTTGGCACGCTAGGAGCTGACGGCGGCATTGAGGTGATAATCGAAACGGGAGGAACCCCCAGTCGCACCCTCCATCCGGTGAACGGATTGATTGGCACGGCCGAAAACGTCGACCTCTACCTCGAAGTCGACCCCGCGAACGGCACCATCCAGCCCGCCTACGGCGTTGGGGGAGGCAGTCGGATTGATCTCGGAACCCCCATTTCACTCAGTGGAGATCTCCTGAGCGCCCTCCAGGGGGCGTATACAATCGGTACGAGTGTCGCGTCCGGCCCGGCCATCGGAGTGATTACGACGACGGGCGGTGCAAGCACGACGTTCCAGGCCGATTACGAGTACATCAGCGTTCGAGACGCGTCGGAAACCCTCATAACCCTGACCCCGGTGGCACGCCTCAATTCGTCGGGCGGCTCCTACACCGACACTCAGGGCAATCTCTGGAGCAGTGATCAGTACGTGACGGGTGGACGAAAATATTCGAACTCGATTGCCATCAACGGAACAGAGGACGACAAGCTGTACCAGTCCGAGCGCTGGGGAGACTTCTTTTACGACATTCCCGTGCCCGCGGCCGGGAATTACACAGTGCGCCTACACTTTGCTGAAATCTACTGGGGAGTCAACGGCGGGACCGGTGAGCCCGGGGAGCGCGTCTTCAACGTCTATGTTGAGGGCACCAAAGTCCTGGACCAGTTTGACATCAATGCCGAGGTCGGTCCCCAAACGGCGCTCGTGAAGGAATTTAGCGGGGTTGCCGTTGGCACCAATCAGACACTCAACATTCAATTCGAGTCCATCGTCGACAATGCGAAGATCTCGGCCATTGAGGTGTTGCAGGAGTCGAGTGATACCGAAACTACGTATACCGTCGCGACGAATGTGCAGGGAAGTGGCACGGTGACGAAGTCGCCCGACCAGTCCAGCTACACCTCTGGTACCACCGTTGATCTGACGGCCACGCCAGCGTCGGGATGGGAATTCGTCGAGTGGACTGGCGATGTCACCGGCACGACCAACCCGGTGAGCGTAACGGTGAGCAGCAACCTTTCCGTCACCGCGAATTTCCAGGAGACGGCGCCGCAGTACACGATCACCGCGTCGACGGTCGGAAATGGCTCGATCGTCAAGAACCCGGACCAGGAGCTGTACGACGAGGGAACGACGGTCGAACTGACAGCCGTTCCGGATGCTGGGTGGTACTTCGCTGGATGGTCCGGCGAACTGACCGGAACGCAAAACCCGATTACAGTCACGCTGAATGCGGATTACGTAATCTCCGCCACCTTCGAAGAGCTGCCGACCGCGGATGCCTTCACCGCGTCTCTCACAGTTGAAGATGCGACCGGAGAGTCGCTGACGCGTCGGTTTGGCGCAGACAACCTCGCGACCGATGGCTTTGACAGCGGGGTGGACGTGAAAGCTCCTCCGTCCCCCCCCGCAGGGGCCTTCGACGCCCGGTTCGATAACACCCTCACTGGCCCTCTCTTCACGGACGTACGGGCAAGTGTCACGTATCCTTCGTCAATCACGTGGATATTGGCAGTTCAGGGTGCCGACACTCCAATTTCGGTGACCTGGGATCCGTCCCTGTTCCCTCCCGGCACCCTCACCATGACGTCCTCGATCGACGGCACCACCGTCGACATGAAGACGCAGGCCGAGTACGTGCTGGCAACGGGCCCGACGGATCTCACGATTACGTTTGCTCCGTACGACCCGGTCACACTTGCCTCCGTTTCGAAGTCTGTGAGTGCGGGCTGGGCCCTCTGGGGCCTGTCCTACGATGTGGGCGCCCTGCCCTTCACGTCGATCCTCCCACTCGCAGAGGAGGGATCCCTGATCGGATACGAGGGAGCCTACGAATCACAGGATCGGATGCACCTTGGAGAAGGCTACTGGGTACACTTCGGATCCAGCGGAACCGAAACGATCGACGGCTATCCGGTCTCGAAGGTCACGCTCGCCCTTGATGCGGGCTGGAACCTGGTTACGGGCCCGGCCTGCGAGATCGCGCTTCCGTCCAGTATTACGGCTGCGTACGTCTACGAAAACGGAAGCTACGTCGCAACGACCTCCTCAACGCCCTTCAAGGCGTTCTGGGCGCACGTCGACGCGCCAACCGTGGCCACTCTCGACTGTGCCGCCACGAAGACGATCGCGGCGAAAACCGCGGCGTCGTCGTCGGGAAAGGCAGAGGTGCCGGCGCGAATGACGCTCACGCTCGCCGACGCGAATGGCGCTCGGCAGACGCTGTATGTGACCTCGCCGACGGATCCGGATCAAACCTCACGGTATCTCTTGCCGCCGCGGCCGCCGCAGTCCTTGTTCGACGTTCGGTTCGCGTCCGATCGCCGTGTGAGTTGGGAGCGCACGCCGTCGATTTCATTGCAGTCCGGGGCCTACCCGATTACGGTATCGGTGACAGGCAAAGCGGCCTCCGGCTCGATCGTTGAGCAGTCCTCCGCAGGTACGGGACGAACGCACCTCCTCCGGGATGGGGCTCGGTTCACGGTCGAGGATCGGCGTGTGTCCACGCTGGCCCTGAACCTGCCCGAAAGCGTACTGAAGGACCTCCCGAAGGCCTTCGCACTGAAGGGCAACTATCCAAATCCGTTCGTCAACACGACGACCATCGTCGTTGATCTGCCGGAAGAGGCAACCATTGACCTGGAGGTCTTCAACATCCTCGGCCAGCGCGTCATGCGGCTTGAGGATCAGAAGATGCCTTCAGGGCTGGACCAGACCTTCCAGCTGCAAACCTCGCTTACCTCAGGCGTCTACTTCTACCGGATGCACGCCGAGATGAACTCTGAGACGGTGACGAAGACTGGAAAGATGGTCGTTATTCAATAACGACGGGTCCCTTGCCGGGCCCCCTGGATGCGACCGCGAGGGTGGCGGTCGCGTCCGGGGTTCGGGGATGTCTTTGCACGACCGACTCCATTCGATTCAGATCCAACATGCCCAAGATTACAATCGTCACCCCCTGCTACAACGCTGAGCGCTTCATTGGCTCGACGATCGAGAGCGTGCAGGGACAAACCCTTCAAAACTGGGAGCACATCGTCGTGGATGACGGGAGCACCGACGGGTCGGCCGATATTGTGGAGACGTACGTTTCCAACGATGAGAGCAACCGCCTCCGCCTTCTCCGACAATCCAACCAGGGCGTCTGCCGAGCCCGGAATGTGGGATTTGATGCTCGCTCCTCGGATAGCGACTACGTTCTCTTTCTCGACGCCGACGATTGTCTAAAACCCGACATGCTCGCAACCCTGGTTGCTCACATGGAGGACCATCCAGAGGTGGGCCTCACGTACTGTCTGTACGATCACCTCGACGCAGACGACAACGTGACCCGTTCCCCCACTCTTCCCACGCGCTATCGCGCCTCGACGCTTGGGCTTCACCCTGTGCCCGACGATGTGCTCGAAACCCCGACCCTCTCTATTTTTGCCGGCCAAGCCATCCCCTCCGTGTCCCTGCTCCGCGCCTCCCTCTTCGAACGGACAGATGGTTTCGACGAAGAGATCGGGCAGCCCGTGGAAGACGTAGACCTCTTTACTCAAATCGCTCTCCAGTCGGTCGTCCACAGACTTCCCCTCCACCTCGTGTACTATCGGCGATACGAAGGACAAGCAAGCCAAAATACCTCCCGCATCCGGAAGCATCGGAAGAAGCTCCTCGCGAAATGGAGCCACTCCTTCAACGAGATTACAGAAGAGCACCAGCGCATCTGTCGCTCGCTCCGATATGACTGGAGTGGAAAGTTAGTCCCCGCAATTTGGCTTCGAGCCGCAAAGGCAACGATGGCACAGGGCAAAGTCGTCCACTCATTCCTTCTACTGGCCGGTGGCATCGCCCGATACCTCCTGTACACGGGAAAACTTCTTCTCTCCTCCTAACCTCCCCCTCTCGCTCTCTGTCTCTCTCCACCATGGTTATTGTCACTGCAGCCGACGATCGATTTGCGCTTCCGCTCGGCGTCATGGTTCATTCCCTTCTCGCGAATGCACGCCCGGAGGCCGAAATGACTCTCTACGTCTTGTCCGACGGCATTTCGCCCCGACACCGCCAGCGGATTGAGTCGGTCGTCGCCCGGGCAAAGAAGGACCGCATCGTCGATTTTCGCTGGATGGACGTACAACCGGATCGTCCGCCCTCGACCCGAGACGAATCCCCTTCCCTCAGAACGACCGACTTTATTTCGGACGCCGCCTATCTTCGGTTGCTCATCCCGAATCTTCTCCCCGAGGCGCAGGAGCGCGCCATTTACCTCGACGCCGACCTCCTCGTTGAACGAGACCTCACCCCGCTGTGGACGGAGCCCTTTGACGAGGCCCCCGTTCTTGCGGTGCGCGATTACAAGATTCAGACCGTCTCTCACCAAAAAGGACTTGCGCATTACCACGACTTCGGCCTGTCCCCCGATACGCCGTACTTCAACTCCGGGGTGCTGGTCCTAAACCTGAACGCATGGCGTACCGAGCATGTGCGCGCAGACGCGATGCGGTACGTTGCGCGCTATCGGAAGGTCATGAACACATGCGACCAGGAGGCACTCAATGCGGTTCTCGCCGGACGCTGGAAGGAACTGGACCCCCGCTGGAACCGACAGTCTGCCATCAGCGATCTGGATCGATGGCCGGAGTCGTCCTTCAAGCGGGACATCGAATCCCAACGGGACGCACTTCTGCACGCCCCCTACATCGACCACTTTACCGGCAACGACAAGCCCTGGAATATCCTGACGGACCATCCCTCGAAGGATCGATTCCTAGAGTATCTGGCGTCGAGCGGCTGGTTTTCGCCACTCGAATTTCGAGCGTGGCGCGGGTTCCGCACAGCCCGTATTCCCGAGCAGTACCTCCGGAACCTCACCCGTCCCCTTCGTCACCGGGCCGGAGCCCTTTTCAAATCGTCGTGACGGACGTCCGTGCCCTCTGTCTTCGTCTCATTTCGAGCCCCCTCTTCTGCGGCTGAGGACAAAATACAAGATTTCTGTTCGGTGTCGAGATCGGCCTCAGTGCATGGTTTTTCCCGAACAGAAGCGTAGCTTTTTCTGGACTTCCCCGTCACAACGCAGCGAAGCCGGGGGAGTCCCCTCCTCCTTCCCCCGAGTCGTTCTCGTCTCGTTGCTCGACCGGGTGCGACCGTCTTCTCTTCTCCCCGCCCCCAAGCGTCCCCGATTGTCACCGAATGGGCACCGGTGCGCAACAACGACTTCCGGCGCTCGCTCCGCTTCCGCCCCCCCCCATCTCTCGCCCAGAATCTCGATTCTAGAGCGTGCTCTCGACGAATGGAAAAAAGGAGAAGCGGTCGATTGGACGGAAAATCTTTTCTATCAGATGAGGGTATGGCATGGTCGTTGTCCAAATCGCTGCTGATCGCGGAGGGTGCTCCCCACGGAGTGCTCCCGACCGGAAACGAAATCGCACTCCCCCACCAGATGCGGCTTTCCCATCCATGCGCTCCTACGTGTTCTTTACCTGTTCCCTCCTGCTCTTCACGCTGGGGGTACCGACTCTCGCCTCTGCTCAGTCGTGTCCGGATCCGGACGCGCCCCCTGCGGTGGAGGGCGAACAAAAACGCTGGCATCCCCTCACCGTCACCTTTACCGGCCCCTGCACAAGCGAAAGTGACGACCCCAATCCGTTCCTCGACTATCGACTGACCGTCACGTTTCAGCACAGCGCCAGTGGGACGCAGCTGTCGGTTCCGGGCTACTATGCGGCGGACGGGGATGCGGCCGAGACCAGCGCCACTGGCGGCAACAAATGGCGGGTGCACTTCACTCCGCGTCATACGGGCGACTGGACCTACGAAGCGTCCTTCCGTACGGGCACGGAAGTGGCCATCAGCCTCGACCCCAGCGCTGGCTCGTCGACGGCCTTTGACGGCCAGTCCGGCTCCTTCTCCATCACGAACACGGACAAATCCGGGCGAGACCACCGCGGAAAAGGACTGTTGCAGTACACCGGCAGCCGGTATCTTGAATTCGACGACGGTACCGTCTTTCTGAAAGGCGGCGCCGATAGCCCGGAAAATCTGCTGGCGTACTCCGAGTTCGACGGCACCTATAACGCAGGCGGCTCCGACTACGTGCGAGACTACGCCCCTCACAAAGACGACTGGCGCACGGGAGACCCATCCTGGCAGGGGGGAAAAGGGAAGGGACTGATCGGAGCGCTCAACTACCTCGCGTCCGAAGAAATGAATGCGTTCTCCTTTCTCACAATGAATATCGCTGGGGGCGATGGAGAGGACGTGTGGCCTTGGACGGGGCCGTCGAACGTCTATCGCTATGACGTTTCGAAGCTTGCGCAATGGGAAACCGTCTTTTCCCACGCCGACAGCGTCGGCCTCTTCAAACACTTCAAGACTCAGGAAAAGGAGAATGACGGCTACCTCGACAAAGGCGACCTTGGGCCGGAACGGAAACTGTACTACCGTGAATTGATTGCTCGCTTCGCCCACCACCACGCCCTCAACTGGAACCTCGGAGAAGAAAATGTAAACACCGACGCTCAGCGAAAAGCATTTATCTCGTACATTGCGGCCCTCGATGCGTACAACCACCCCATTGTCGTCCACACCTTCCCCGATGAAAAAGAGAAGGTATACGACCCGCTACTCGGACATAACGACTTCGACGGCCCCTCCCTGCAGCTCTCCGAGATGAGTCCGTCTCAGGCGCATTCGAGCGTCACGAAGTGGGTGTCGGAGTCAAAGGCTGCCGGTCGACCGTGGGTCGTTTCGATTGACGAACCTGGGACGGCCGAGGCGGGACTCCGTCCCGACAGTGATGACAACCACGACGCTGCTCGGAATGTCCTCTGGACGGCCTTTTTCGCGGGGGGCGACGGCATTGAGTGGTACTTTGGATACAAGTACCCCGACGACGATCTAAACGCCGACGACTGGCGGTCCCGGGATCGCTTCTGGGACTTTCACCGGTATGCCCTTCGCTTCATGCGCGAGTTGCCGGTGCGCACGATGACGAGCGACGACGCCCGCCTCTCCGGAACGCCGGGGCACGTCTTTTCGGACGAGTCTGACGTTTTCGCCGTCTATCTTCCGGATGGGGGAAGCGATGCGACCCTGGACCTGCCCTCCGGCTCGTTTACCGTGTCCTGGTTCGACCCCCGCAACGGGGGCTCCCTCCAAACGGGAACGATCTCCGAGGTCCAGGGTGGGGCCTCAACCTCAATCGGCGCGCCCCCGCAGGACCCCAATCAGGACTGGGTCGCTCTCGTCTCGAAAGGCGGGGTTCTTCCTGTCGAGCTTTCGAGCCTAGAGGCCGCAACAAGCGGATCGGAATCGATTGTACTCACCTGGTCGACAACCTCCGAACAAAACAACGCCGGCTTCGAGATTCTGCACCGCCCGCCCAGCGGATCGATATTTACGTCGGTTGGATTTGTGAACGGCGCCGGCACGACGGACAGTCCCCAGTCGTACCGCTACCGGATCTCCGCCTCTGAGCCGGGCACCCACTCGCTACGTCTCAAACAAGTGGACGTCGACGGGACCGCTACCCTTTCCGATTCCATCACCGTGTCGCTGTCGCTGAAATCCCCCTACAGCCTGAAAGGCCCCGCCCCAAACCCCACCCCGACGCACGCCCAAGCCACTCTCCGCGTCCAGGAAACACAGACGGTCACGGTTCGGCTCTACGATGCGCTGGGGCGCCAAATTCGCACGCTCTACTCCGGAACCGTGCAGGCCAACACCCCGCTGGGCCTCCGAACGTCTTCCGCCCTCGGGAATGGGGTCTACTTCCTGCGAATCGAGGGGGAACGGTTTACGACGACCCGCCAGGTCAGTATCGTGAAATGATGCTCCCGCCGTCCAGAGAGGGCCTGGTCCTGTTCGGAGACAAGCACCGCGTAGATTGGGCGGCACGAGAGATCGCCAGCTGTAGACGTAGAGACTGTTTTGATTTCCCACGATGACAGTTCAGGCAGAGCGCGACGATCCGCAGATCCTCGCGATCCAACAGGGGCTCCTTCTGAGCAACGGACGGCCCTCCAATTCCTGCGAAATATCTCGTCGATTCTCAACCCGCTCAAAAATCAAAACAGTCTCTTAGGCCCGGGCGACGTGAGAAGTTTGCTTCTTCTCCAGAACGGCCCGACACCAGCCCCGGTGGTCGAGGTACCATTCGACGGTTTTCTGAATACCGCTCTCGAACGTCTCGCGAGGCGTCCAGCCCAACTCCGACGTAATCTTCGTCGGATCGATGGCATAGCGCCAGTCGTGTCCCGGTCGATCGTCAACGAAGTCGACGAGAGAACGATACCGCCCCCCTGAACGGGGGTGCACCTCATCCAGGTGAGAACAGATCGCCTCGACGACCTCAAGATTCGTCCGTTCGCCGTGTCCTCCAATGTTATAGGTCTCCCCAACCCGCCCTTCGGTCAGGACGGTATAGAGGGCTCGCACATGATCATCCACATAGAGCCAGTCGCGCACATTCATCCCTGTGCCGTACACGGGGATCGGGGCTCCGCTGAGGGCCTTCAGAATCACGACCGGGATTAGCTTTTCGGGATACTGGTACGGCCCGTAGTTATTCGAGCAATTCGTGATCAGCGTGGGCATCCCATAGGTCCGATGCCACGCGCGGGCCAGGTGATCGGCTGCAGCCTTGCTTGCCGAATACGGAGAGGACGGGTCATAGGGCGTGCTCTCCGTAAAGGCTCCGTCTGCCCCCAGTGCTCCATAGACTTCGTCGGTCGACACACAAAGCAGTCGAAACGCCGTGCGCTGTCGTTCCGGCAGGACGGCCCAGTAGTCACGTGCAACCTCAAGAAGGGTGTACGTGCCCAACACGTTCGTCTGGATAAACGCCCCCGGTCCTTCAATCGAGCGGTCTACGTGGCTTTCAGCAGCGAGGTGCACGACGGCATCCGGCGCGTATGCGGAGAATAGTCGACGCATCGCCGCTTCATCCGCAATGTCCTCCACTTCGAGCGTGTGCCGTTCGTGATCGGCCATCCCGGCCAAATTTCGCGGACTTCCTGCATACGTGAGCTTATCGACGGTGACCACCCGAGCATCGGTCTCAGACAGCAGATACCGAACGAGAGCGGACCCGATAAACCCACACCCCCCCGTCACGAGAATCGTCGGCGGCGTCGGTAAAGAAAACGATGAACTGGGTTGAGACATGTTTTAGGGGCGGAAAAGATGGTCATTTTGATGATTCTCTGCTCGCATCTAGATCAGAGTCAAGCTCCTCCCAGAATATCTTTCCCCTTTCTCCCGGTGTCCATCATTCCACTTGTTCGGAACTGTCGATTCGGCGCGTTGCAGATACTCTTTCCGTACGGTGGCGTCTCCTCGGAATCTGTTGGGCGAGCGGATGCGAAGCTGAGACCCGCCGTGCCCCTGCAAGATGAAGCGGTTGTACCGAAAGGAGAAGGCTCAATGCGTCAGAGCTACACGACATTCGCCTTTGAGCTTCTCTATCCTGATCTATCAGAGATTAGCCGCCAGTGTCCTCCCTGTCCGGCCCATGTCGCCCTCTCTTCGCCCGCCGTTCGTTTCGACTTGAAGCCGGTTCTCCCCGTGCTTCTCATCCATTGGAGACATCACGCTCCCCTCTTTTCCTCCTACCTTCAACCTGGATCGTGCTCGGCGACGTCCGGTCTCCGATAGAGATTGCTTCCCCCTTCAATACCGCTCCCAACATCCGGATCTATTCAATGTCTTCCCGGAATCTCGTCCTCGCCTACATTGAGGACTACAGTGCTCACGACATAGCCCCCTTCGTCGACACCCTTCGGGCCACGGGCTACGACGGCGACGTCGTCTTCTTCACATCGAACATCGATCCGGACTGCGCCCCGCTTTTCCGCACGCATCAGATTCATGAGATTCCGGTGACTCGGGTTGACCTGAAGGGATCCTACTCTCTCGACGGGCGCCTCACACGAGCCCTGGGACTCAACGATGTCTCCTTCATTCCTGACATCTCGATTAACAGACGACTGTCGAAGGGAATCGCCGCTCTCAATCTTGGGGATACTGCGGCGGCTCGCCTCGCGGCCCAATACCTCTGGCACTGCCAGTCCGCCCGCTTCATCTACTTCTTCTCGTACCTGAAACGACACCCGGGGTACGACACCGTCCTCCTCACCGACGTCCGAGACGTGGTTTTCCAGGACAACCCGTTTTCTGCCTCCGTCGACGACGCACTTCACGTCTTTGAGGAGTATGGAGGGACCCTCCTTGGCAACCAGATCAATAACGCCAAGTGGATCGATAACCTCTACGGAGCCGACGCCCTGGAGGAACTGGCTGCCTTTCCGATCATCTGCTGCGGTGTGACCCTCGGCAGCACCTCCGCCATGGTCGAGTACCTGAGACTCATGTGTCACGACATCGTGACGCGGTATAGCGGCTGGGGGACGGATCAGGGCATCCACAACTATTTGGTCCGCAAAGAACGCCTCCAAAACGTGACGGTCCACCCATTTGGGAACGGAGCAGCCATGCACGTGGGCATTGCTCCTCGATCGGCCATTGCGACCGATGCCGAAGCACGAGTGCTAACGGAAGACGGAACCGTCTGCCCGATTATTCACCAGTACGACCGTCACGAAGACTTGCGCCGGTCGCTCCCCTCCCTATACGACGACCGGCCAACCGCCCCGGTCCCAGAACAGTCTTCCTAAAAGAATCTCCAGAAACCCTCTTTCTTCCTTCTCCCCTTCCCCCTCTCTCTGTCGTTCATGACCTCCGAACGCCGCATCCTCTGGGCGAGTCTTCGCACCCACTGGAAAATCATTCTCACCACCATCCTTCTTTCTCTTGCGGCTGCCGGGGCCGAGGTGTTCAGCATCGGAATGCTGATTCCCTTCCTCCAAACCTTTGCCCAGAGCTCGACGTCTGCGTTCCAAACGGGAATCGGATGGATTGACGAGCACGTCTTGGCCGTCGGTGGATCTACCCTGAGGCGAACGTATCACATCTGTGCCCTCATTCTGGCGGGCACGTGGATGCGGTCAATTCTGGGCTACCTCGCCGGCGTCTATGCCGTCACGAGCCGCGTCCGAATCGTCGAGGACCTGCGGATGCAAATCGTCAATCAACTCCAGGCCGTCTCTCTGCGGTTCTTTTCGAAGACCCGTGGCGGCGACATCATCAACAGCATCACCACGGAGATCAATCGAACGACGACGGCCGTCTCGGTCGTCTTCAACCTCATTGTTCAGGGAACCATCCTGGGCATGTATCTCCTTCTGATGGTCTGGATCTCGTGGGAACTGACGCTGCTCGTCCTCACCGTCTTCGGACTTCTCTCCTTCGGCCTCACGTGGTTGATGCGTTCCATTCAGACCCGAGGCGCCTGGCTTACGGAGGCCAATAGCCAGTTCACCTCCACGTTTACGGAATTCATCGACGGCATCCGCACCATCACGGCCTACAACCGACAGCCCTACGAGCAAAAACGCCTCTCAGCATCCATCGAGAACCTCGCCTCTGCGACGATAGAGACCTTTAAGCGCTCCTCGCTCGTCCAACCTCTCTCCCAGGCCATCGTGGGGTCAATTCTCGTTGTGCTCATCGTCGTGGCCATCCAGTTCTACGTCATTCCGGGCGTCCTCGACATTGCATTCCTGCTCGGCTTTCTCTTTGCCCTCTTCCGAGTCATGCCGACCGTTAACAACCTGAATGATCAACGAGGGGTGTGGGCCAGCAACCGCGCAGGGCTTGCGAAGGTAGCGGCCCTGCTCAACCGAGACGACAAGCCGTACCAGTCCGAAGGCACACGCCCGACCCCGTCCCTCACAGACGCACTTCGGTTCGAAAACGTGCACTTCGCCTACGAGTCCAATCACCCCGTCCTCAAAAATATCAACCTGGACGTACAGGCCGGAGCAATGGTCGCCCTCGTCGGCGGCTCCGGCGCGGGAAAGTCAACCCTGGCCGACCTCATCCCTCGCTTCTACGACCCCACCCAGGGTCGCATTCTTCTCGACGGGATCGACCTTCGCGACCTGACCCTGCGCTCACTGCGAGATCGGATCGGCATCGTGAGCCAGCACACGCACATTTTCAACGACACGGTCCGCGCAAACATCGGCTATGGCAATCTGAGTGCCGACGACGCTGCCATTCGTCGTGCCGCCGAGCAGGCCAATGCGCTCGGCTTCATCGAAGACATGGAAAATGGATTCGACACCGTGCTCGGCGACCGCGGCATTCGGCTCTCCGGCGGACAGCGCCAGCGCCTTGCCATCGCTCGAGCCATCCTCAAAAATCCGGACATTCTGATCCTCGACGAGGCCACGAGCAATCTCGACAGCATGTCCGAACGGCTCGTACAGCGCTCTATCGAACGACTGATGGACGGACGCACCGTCATTGCCATTGCCCACCGGCTTTCAACGATTGAAAACGCGGACTGGGTCGTCGTTCTCGAAGACGGTTGCATCGTGGAGCAAGGCTCCTATGCAGACCTAATTCAGCGCGAAGGGCACCTCTGGCAATACCACTGCATGCAATTTCAGACGACTGCCGTTTCCTGACTGCCCCCTCCCACCACGTTCTCCCTACTCATGCCTCCCGTTCCTCCCCTCAACATTATTTGGCAGCGCGACCTGTCTCATAATCGATACTGGGCCTCTGCTGCCCCCACGGCCACCACGACCTCCGTTGTGCCGCGCGAATACGAATGGGTTTCGTCTCTCCTCAGCGCCTTTGACGTCCACCATCACCTCGACGGCCGATACGAAGTCGTTGCCCCCAACCCAATCGTCGTCCTCGAAGGACAAGAATACGATCCGGATCAGGTACAAGCGTACCTGCACACGCTCCGGGCTCAGGGCTCGACGGTCGGGATTCTCCACATCGGAGACGAATTCGGCTGGGCGCCCTTGGAGGTCTACGACGAGGCCGCATTCGTGTACCGCAACTATTGGCGCCCCGAAATCGACTCCCTTGCCCACTGCCATTACCTTCCCCTCGGTGTCAACTGTCCGCGCGATTTGTTCGAGCCGACGGCCCTCTCTGATCGCCCCTACCGGTGGTCGTTTGCCGGTCAAGCCAAGCCGTCGCGGCACGCGATGATTGAGACACTGGCGCAACGAACCGACGGCCATCTCGTCATTAATGACCACTTTAACAGCGGCCTCTCCAAACCCGAATACGCCACCCTCCTTTCGAATACGCAAATCGTACTCTGCCCTCGGGGCTGGGCCTCCGTTGAGAGCTACCGCTTCTATGAAGCCCTCGAAGCCGGTGCCATTCCCCTCGTCGAAGACGACGGCGGCGGTGGTCTCTACCGCGAACATTGCACCCTGTCCGCAAGCTGGAATGCGCTGAAAGGGGGGCCGAAGTACTGGTACGACATCGCCAAACGCACCCGCCGCCCCAGCTACTGGCAAAGTGCTTTCGGGCCGGACTTCCCGTGCCCTCGAATTTACAAGTGGGAGAACCTTCCCGCGACGCTCGACGAGATCGACCCTGCGCCCCTGGCCGCCACAATCCGAAACTGGTGGACGCACTACAAGCGCTCCCTTCGGGATCACATGTCGGCGTCGATCCACACCCACCTCCACATCGCGCACACGAGAGAAGCAGAGATCCTTCCCTGAATGAGGTGGGGGCGTGCGCCCTCTCTGTCCGGTCCCCTCCGTTTATACCCCATTCCCGGCCATCTCCCACGCAGGCACAATCCTTCTCACCGGAATAATTGAATCGTATAGCCACGTCGCGATGCGCAACAAGTCGCTCTAGGGAAATGCTGCACCTCTCCGACAACGCTTAGGGCCGTCGTTCGAAGCGGCGACTCATCGATTCCAAGAGAGTGGCGTCCCGCATGCCCTTCAACAGCGGACAGAGGGGGCTTCTTGATCCTCCCATCAGCACCTTGTGCCTGCTCCAGAGCTCCCCATGGGTGACGTGATCCTTTTGCCCTCTCCCTCTGAACCCTCTCACTGGACCGAAAGAGAGTGTCTTTGTCTCCTAAAGCGCATCGCTCTCGAAACGAGTCTTCCCTTCATCATGCGTCGGTGATCCCACCAAAGCCGAGAAGCCTCCAATATCTTCTTTCTCATCGAGGCCACTCCCCAGTCCCTCCCGCTTCTCCTCAATGCTCGTTACGTCACTGTCGCTTCCCGATCTCCTCCTCATCGAGCCGTCCGTCTACGGCGACGACCGCGGCTTTTTCTTCGAACTGTGGAACGCCGAGCGCTTCTGCGCCCTCACGGGCGTCGAGGCCTCTTTTGTGCAGGACAACCTGTCCCGCTCCCAGTACGGCGTTCTCCGAGGGCTCCACTTTCAAAACCCGCACCCTCAGGGCAAGCTCGTGAGTGTCTTGGAAGGGCGCGTGTACGACGTGGCCGTCGACATACGTCTCGATTCTCCCACCCTTGGAACGTGGATTGGCATCGAACTCTCCGCTGAAAACAAGCGGCAGCTCTACGTGCCCCCCGGATTCGCCCACGGCTTCGTCGTCCTGAGTCCGTCCGCCCTCTTCCATTATAAATGCACGGACGTGTACCACCCCGAGTCTGAAGCCACGATCCGGTGGGATGACCCTCAACTCAATATTGACTGGCCCCTTGCGTCCCCCCTTCTCTCCGAAAAGGATCGGGCGGCCCCCTTTCTTGCAGACTGCCCTCCGGCCCAACTCACGTTTTCGGAGCCGACTCCCCAAGCCTCTGCGTCCCCCGTCCCCTCTCCGTCACACTCCTGATGCCGACCTCCCCCATTCTTCTTCTCGGCGCTGCCGGCCAACTCGGCCACGAGTTGCGCCACACTCTTGCTCCCCTGGGTCCCCTCGTCTGCCCCACACGAGCTGAACTCGACCTAACGGCACGTTCGTCGGTTCGATCGACCATCCGCACCCTCCGCCCGTCGCTCATTGTCAACGCGGCGGCGTACACGGCTGTCGACCGCGCCGAAACCGAGCGAGACCGGGCATGGCTCCTGAACGCCGAGGTCCCCGCTACCCTTGCCGAAGAAGCCCATCGTTGCGGGGCCCGTCTCATTCACTATTCGACCGACTACGTTTTCGACGGGACCAACGACATTCCCTATACCGAACAGGATGCCCCTGCTCCCCTGAACGTGTACGGAGCCTCGAAGTGGGCGGGAGAACGGGGCATCCAGGCACACACCGACAGTTACTGGATCTTCCGAACCAGTTGGCTCTACAGCGACCGCCGGTCCAACTTCCTCCTCACCATGCTTCGGCTGGCGGCTACGCGGGACCGTCTCACGGTGGTCAACGACCAATTCGGAAGTCCAACGTGGGCCGGATGGGTTGCCGAGGCAACGGCGTCCATGCTCCCCCCATCAGGTCCCCCCGGCCATGGCCTCCCGGCCGGAACGTACCACCTCTCCAGTGGCGGAACGACGAACTGGTACGACTTTGCTCGGGCCATCTTCCGCACGTTCGACGTTTCCGGAGTAGACGTCGTGCCCATCCCAACCACCGAGTATCCAACGCCAGCGCCCCGCCCTCGATACTCAGTCCTTAGTCCCAACGCTGTGCAACGGGAGGGACGTCTTTCAATCCCCACGTGGACCGAACAACTTGAAGCCATGGCCGCCCGCTGCTCGCCTCTTGCATCGCTTGCCCAAAGCGGACCGCCACCCCATGCTGCATCCTGACCCTCCGTTCCTCCCCCGTTCCGCCCCTCGTCCCATGCTCCCGGTGATCACGTTTCTGGTGAATGGCAGCCGAACCAGTGCCATGGGCATCCGTGCCCGAAGCTTTGCCGAGCACCTTGCCCCTCATTTCGATGTTCGACTTCTCTTCCGCACCAAAAACAAAATCCGATCGACGGCCACCTTTGTGAGATCCCTGTTCGACCAGTCTCCGGCCGTCGTCTACGTCGTTGACATGGCGGCGTCGGGCGTGCTGGCCGCCCTAATCTACAAGGCAATCACTGGGACGCCTGTCATCGTGGACACGGGAGATGCCATTTCCGCCCTTGGTCGCTCCATCGGCCGGGGCCGCGTGGGATACGGACTTACCGTCGCCCTCGAAGCACTCTCCCTCCGGGGAGCCGACCATTTGGTCGTTCGGGGCACCAACCACAAGCACCTGCTCGGCGAGCAGGGGTATCACAACGTGACCGTGGTGCAAGACGGCGTCGATTCCACTCAGTTCAAACCAGGGAACGGAGCCGAGATTCGAGCCGGCCTCGACCTTGATGACGATCTCGTGCTCGGGACGCTCGGCTCCTCGGTCTGGAACGAGCAGTTGCAAACGTGCTACGGCTGGGAGATGCTGGAGGTCGTGCATCGGCTACGGGAGCACCCGATCCAGGCGCTCATGATTGGAGGCGGAAGCGGAATCGAACGGATGAAAGAGAAGGCCGCGGAATGGGGCATTGCGGACAGAATCCACTTTCTTGGATACGTGCCATACAACGATCTTCCGAAGTACCTGACGGCCATGGACGTATGCCTCTCGAAGCAAACAAATGACCTCGTCGGCCAGGTCCGCACCACTGGAAAACTCCCTCTCTACATGGCGTGCGGGCGATACGTCCTTGCGACCAAAGTCGGAGAGGCCGAATACGTACTGCCCGACTCGATGCTCATCCCCTTCACGGGAAGCCACGACCCGAACTACACCGACCTCCTGGTCGATCGAGTGCAAGGGCTCCTTACTCAAAGAAGCAACCTGTCCCTTGGCCAACGCAACCGCGACTGGGCCATCCAGCAATTTGACTACACCGTCCTCTCCGATCGGCTGACCGCCCTCCTCAACCGCTTCACCTGACCCGTTTCTCGCTTCCATGCCTGCCCCCACCGCGCCCATTTTCATCGTGGGCGCCAACCGCTCCGGCACGACCCTCCTCCGCCTACTCCTGAATGCACACCCACGCATTGCTATTCCGGAGGAGCTGAACTACGTCAACTCGTTTCTCGCAAATACCCCCATCGACCAGTGGCGTACTCCGAACCTCGCCCCCGATCGCTTCGCGGCCTTCGTTGACGAATGCCTCTCGTCATGGGCCTCGCTTCTCCCTGAGCTGGATCTTGCGGCCCTTCGCGACCAGATCTTGGAGGGGCCGGCCGACTTTCGCCATCCATATGCAACGGCGTTACGCACGTGGGCAGCACACCACGGAAAACCGAGATGGGGAGAAAAAACACCTGGAAATCTCTTCTACGCAGATGTCCTGCACGAGATGTTTCCCGAGGCACGCTTTATCCTCGTTGTTCGCGATCCGCGAGCCGGAGTTGCCTCGATGCAAAAGGTGGATTTCTTTCCCACGGACCCAGTATTCAATGCACTGAGTCGACACAAGCACATGACGAAAGGACGTGCTATCCTCGAGCGTCACGTCCCTGCCTCCCAGCGATACATCGTGCGATACGAGGACCTAGTGGGCACACCGGAGCAGACCGTCCGGGACCTATGCACCTTCCTCGGTGAGACCTACGATCCGTCGATGCTTGCCTTCCACCGCGACGCCGAACAGTACATGAAGGACACAGCCGCCTCCTCCTTCAACACACAGGCAACCCGTCCCATTTCTACAGATCGCGTTGAGGCCTGGCGCCACCAGCTGTCCCCCGACGCCATAGCAATCGTAGAGACTGTCTGTAGGGACGAAATGACGGAATTCGCCTACGTCCCCGACGGTCGCCCCCTCCCGCTCCGCAGTCGCATCGAGTTGCTCCTCAAGCAGGGATACTGGGCGGTACAGAACCGGCGAAACCACAAGATCCGCCACTATACCGTGAAACACCCAATCTTTGCTCGTACTCGTCGCCGAGGGGCGAACTTCCTGGACTGGCTGTTCTCACGTCCGGCCTCCTCATCCTCTCGCCAATAGTTCAGACATCGAGGCTCGGCTCTGCCTCTCAGAACGGCTTGTGCTATGATGCACGCCGTTCTCAGAGAGCCCCTGTTGGACGACGTGTCTCTGAAGTTTCTTGCGCACTTGCGCCAATACTACCAAGGGACTCCCTAGCCCAAGCTTCATATCTGCCCCCGAGATCGTTCGTACGTTACGGCCGTTCTTCCCTCATTCGTAGTCCCCTTGTGACGTGAAACGCATTCTAGCCTCGAACTCCGCTTATGGACAAGGAGGCATCGGGCAACACTTCGCTCAACTCGTCGAAGAGAGCCGGCAAGCCGGACAGCTTGCTGGATATTACTGCCCAGCCCCAAAGCCCAACGATTCGCTGGGCCTCTCCCTTCCGGCCCCCCGGTGGCACGGATGGCTGGCACAGTACACCCCGGTCCGGTTCAGTCCCCCCTGGAAAAATCATCTTCTCAACGACCTCTACGACCGAACCACCGCGGCGGCGCTCAAAGAGCCATGTGACGCGTTTATGGGCTTTGTGGGCAAGTCGCTGCACAGCTTCGGCCGTGCCCGTGCGCTCGGCACTCCCCGCCTGGAGCTTGTCGCCGCCAACTCGCACGTCGACAATCTCCGGCGGCTGCACCGTCGCGCCGCCGCGACGACGGGACTCGACGACTCCTGGTTAAACGAGGCTCAGCGCCGCAAAACCCACCGAGAATACGAGGCTGCCGACCGGATCTACGTCCACTCCGACTATACGCGGCAGTCCTTCCTAGACGCCGGCCTCCCTGCCAGCAAACTCGTCCGCACCTACCTTGCCGTCGCCCCACGCTTCCAGCCCCCCACCACACGTCCATCCGACGACCTCTTCCGCATTGTCTACGTCGGGCGCGTCGACGCCACGAAGGGAGTGCCCCTTCTTCTAGACGCTTTCGCCGAACTTTCCATCCCTGCCGAGTTAACCCTGGTGGGCAGTTGGGCAACCCGCCAGATGCGACAGTACATGAACGATCGGCTCCAGGCAGACGCCCGCATTCGCATTGCCCCGGGCGACCCGCTTCCCCACCTGCAGGCCGCAGATGTCTTCGTGCACCCAAGCTTCGAGGACGGATTCGGATATGCCCCGATGGAGGCTCTGGCCTGTGGAACTCCCGTTCTCGTCACCGCCGACACGGGCATGAAGGAGTACGTGCACGACGGACGGAACGGCTACGTGGTGCCAACTGGGAGCCGAACCGCTCTTCTCGAACAGCTCCACCGCCTGCACGACACTCCACTCGCCGGTACGTCTTCGCTTCTGCCCGCTACGTATTACGCCGAACACCGCCAGAGCAGCTCGTCAGCTGCAGTGTCGTCCTCCGTCTAGTCGTTCATCCCTTGCTTCGTATTTCGCATGTCTCTTCTTCCGACCCCGACTCGAACCGTGTCCACGGCTTCTTCTTCGCTCCCGCTTCGAGCCTACTTTAGTCACCACAAATGTGCCACCGGCTGGACTGGCAACATCATGCATGAGGTGTGCATGCACCTGAATCTCCACATTCGCATCGTCAACCAGGAGAAAGATTTTCAGGAATACGGCAGCCTGTCGTCCTTCGTGGACACTGAACAAGTCGACTTCTTGGTTCTCGCCAACGCAAACCACACGGACGCCTGCTCCCTCCCGCTTTATCGTGGCTTCCACGTCGTTCGCGATCCACGAGACGTGGTCGTGTCCGCCTACTTCTCCCACAAGAACAGCCACCCGACCGACGAATGGCCCGAACTGATGGCTCATCGGGAGCGGCTGCAGACCGTATCCAAGCCGGAGGGACTCTACCTGGAAATGGAGTTCAGCCGCTCCTTCCTGGAGGACATGTTTACGTGGGACTACGAACAGGAAAATGTGATGGAGTGGCACATGGAGGACCTGACCCGCGATCCCCATTCCTCTTTCCTCCGCATCTTCCAGTTCATGGAAATGCTCGACACGCCCCACCCCTCCTCCTTCGAGGACACGATCCGCTGGTTGGCCCGCACGTCCAATCGCCTAAGCCACAAGGGAAGTCGCTTTATGCCGGGGGGACAGCCGCTCATTCCCGCGCCCCGACATCGAATGACGTCGCTCCCCTCTTCGGCAGTGGAGAAGATCCTACACGCCCGAAGCTTTGAGCGTCTCACAGGCCGCACCAAGGGAGAGGAAAATACACACAGCCACCTCCGAAAAGGAGTGCCCGGCGATTGGCGCAATCATTTTACGCCCGAACACGTCCGGGCCTTCAAGGCCGATTACAACGACCTCGTCCTCAAGCTCGGGTACGAGACGGATCCGGACTGGACGTAAGCCGCTCTCCTTTTCTCCTATCGCCTACCAATCATGAACGTCGGCCATTACGGAATGAATCTCGGGGCGCCCGGAGGCATTGCCCGCTACGTGGAACGCCTCGGGGCCGCTCAGCAAGAAGCAGGGCACACCGTCTCCTACTTCAGCTCTGTGTCCCCACCGGACGATTCCTCTCTCCCAAATTGCCAGACCGTCCCGACCCCCTCGGCCCTTCGCGCCGCAGCCCTGAACGCGGGACTTGATGTTCTACACCTGCACGACCCGGTCTCTCTTTCGGACTGGCCCCTTCCCGTCCTCCGGACGATGCACGGCAACCACGGCTCCTGTCCCGGCGGTGGGCGTTTCCTCGCCCATTCCGGCGTTCCCTGCACTCGTACATTCAGCCCAACCGGCTGCTTTTGGCATCGCCTCACCGAGCACTGCGGCAGCAGGCGCCCCGGCCGCTACTGGGCCGACGTGCAGCGCACTCGGTCCGAAATGGCGAGTGTCGAATCCATCCCGACACTCACGGTCAGCCGCTTCCTCCGCAAGCAAATGGAAAGGAGCGGGGTGGACGTACACAACGTTCAGGTGATTCTTTCCCCGGCCCCCGACGTCGCGACGGATGGCTCCCCCCCTCCACGAACAGGCCCCCCTCGGGTCCTCTTTCTGGGTCGTCTCGTTCCCCAAAAGGGACTCGACTGGCTTCTTGAGGCCCTGGCCCACACCGAAACCGAACTCCACCTCGACGTGGCGGGAGAGGGCAACCTAGACGAATACCGCACCCTTGCCCGCACCCTCGATGTTGCCGACCGCGTGACGTTTCACGGATGGGTCGACGCCTCCAGGGTATCCACCCTCATCGCACAGTCCCGGACCGTCGTATTCCCCTCAATGTGGGCCGAGCCGGCGGGCCTCGTGACGCTCGAAGCGGCTGCGCACGGCCGTGCCGTCATTGCGAGCCGGGTCGGCGGCATTCCCGAGTACGCGGATCCCTCATTCTCCCTCCTCGTCCCTCCCGGCGACGTGGAGGCCCTCGCTTCCCGCATGGATCTCCTGGCCTCGGACGCCATCCTCGCCACTGAAATGGGCCAGCGCGGCCAACGCTACGTCCGGCGCCACCACGGCATGTCGACATTTCTCGCCCATCTGTCCGGCTGCTACACTGACACCATCGACGCCTGGAACAGCCGGAGCGCGTCGAGCGAACTGGCCGTCCCTCAAATGTCCTAGCTCCCCCTCTTTCCCTCTTTGCTCAACATGGCGACCGTCTTTTTAACCTCTGCCGCTCCTTCCTCGGATCCGACCTGGCCCTATCCGTACGACGAACTCGACCGGATGAAAGAATCAGTCCGACGCGACCGGTTTGGCGTGCACCAGCTCACCGACGATCCCGATGCGGCCGATCTCATTCTTTACGTCGACAACGTAGGCACCCCCCGGCACTTTTTGACCCTCTGGTCGAGCGAGCTTTTCCGCCGATACCCTGAGAAGTGCTTCCTCTTCAGCAAGGACGACTACGCGATTCCCTTCCTTCCCGGGGTATACGCTTCCCTCCCCCAACGGTGGAACCGAACCGATCACACCCGATCCGGCTCCTACCTGAAGGCCTTCGGTCATAACTACGTGCCGTTCCGGCCCCTGGAGTCCCCTACGTACCTGTATTCTTTTATTGGAAAAAGCACTACTCACCCCGTTCGAACGGCCCTCCTTCAGCTCTCTCATCCCCGCCAGTATTTCAAGGACACGGCGCCACTGTGGCCGTATGGGGACCTCTCGCCCGACGCCCGACGCAGCCTTGAGGACAACTACCGGCAGGTTAGTCACGAAAGTGCCTTTATTCTCGCACCTCGGGGCGTGGGCACGTCGAGCATTCGTCTCTTCGAAAGTCTTCGCATGGGCCGGGCCCCGGTGATTATCTCCAACGACTGGGTGCCGCCCGAGGGGCCCGACTGGAACGCCTTCAGCGTCCGCATTTCCGAAGAAGAGATCGACACTCTCCCGTCGCGTCTCGAATCGATCGAGGATCAGGCCGCCGAAATGGGCATGCGCGCCCGAGAGGCCTGGACGGAATGGTTTTCAGTGGAGGCGACCTTCCACCGCGTCGTGGACTGGTGCCTCGACATTCAATCGGAGCAGGGGGCTTCTCCATCGAGGCGACCGTACCTCAAGGCACTACCGCAGTGTCTGCATCCGTCCTATTTTCGCATGGTAGGAAGCGCTGTGCGAAATCACTTTTCAGATCGAGGATCGTCTCCTTCCTCTGGTTCCCCCACCGGCGCCTCCTCTACCGAAAAGGCTCTTTCTAAAACCGGGTAGATGGGTGCACCAGAAGTACACGGCAGTTGCGCCGGGCCTCCCCCTGGGCTCTGTACAATGACGCAGGTCCTTCATAGACGGAATGTGTTTCATATCGAGGCCCCGGCGGCATACCCTTCAACCCGTTCACGCTACCGATGCCTGCTTCTCTACGCGCAGCCTCCCCCTCTCTTCCGAAATCGGCGTCCGATGCTCTCCGGATCGACCTGGTGTTTCCCGTCCTGCCGCCCGTGCTCGACGGGATCGGGGATCACACGGCGCACCTCGCCGCTTCGCTGACGGCCAACGGCCACCGCGTGCGAATCCGTACGGCCCAGTCCACTTGGACTCCTCTGGACTCAGTACAGGTTGAATGTGCATTTTCACTCGACTCGCTGACCGGGGTTCACCAGCTTCGCGAGGCAGTGGCCTCCTCCCCACCGGACCTCTTATTCGTTCAATTCAATCAGTTCAGCTACGGAAAATACGGTTTCAATCCCGTTCTCCCTTGGACCCTCCACATGATTCGGCGAACGCATCCGTCCGTGCGGATCGTTCTGATGGCCCACGAGGAATTCGTGCCGGTCACGAGCCTCCCAAACGCCATCATGACCACGTGGCAGCGCGCCCAGTTCTGGGCTCTCGGCCGCACGGCCGATGCCGTCGGCTTCTCGACCTCAGCCTGGATCGACAAATTTCGGCCGTGGTTTCCGGACACGCATCTGCACCACCTTCCGGTCGGCTCCAACATTCCGACCTCTCCGGTTACGAACGCCGAGGCACGGCAACACCTTCAGATCGACGCTCCATTCGTGGTAGGCTATTTCGGGGCTATTGATGGATCGCGCCACCTCGCTCATCTCTCCCGAACCGCCCATCGACTGCACGAGGTCTCGAATGGGCAATGCTTGCTTCTCTACGTGGGACGGCACGGAGCAGCCCTTCGCTCTGCCCTTGGCCCCCTCCCATTTCGGGACGCAGGTCCCTTGCCGCCCGACGAGGTCGCAACCCACTTTGCGGCTATGGATCTCTATTTGGCGCCCTTCGTCAAGGGCGTTTCTACTCGTCGCGGCTCGTTCATGACGAGCCTCCAGCACGCCGTGCCAACAGTCGCCACGAGCGGATGCCAGACCGATCCCATCTTCCACGAGCACGACGGGCGCGCCCTGATACTCGCCCCGGAAACTGACGTGGATGCGTTTGCCGAAGCGGCAACGGCTCTGTTTCTCCGCTCCGACACAGAACGAGATGCACTCGGACAAGCCGGGCAGCACCTCTACCGACACTCCTTCGACTGGCCCGTCCTCGCCCAGACCGTCGAAGAGCTCGCTCGGCCTCGTCCCGTTTCCACCTACTCCTAACCTTCCTTTTCCCACCTCGTCCTCATGAACGTACTTATCGTTTCCCCTAGCTTCGGGACGTTCGGCGGCCTGGAGGCCTTCATCTTCTCTCTCGCCGCTGAGCTCGCCAAGCACGACGTGACCGTGACCATCGCATTTAAGCGCGTGAGCGGACAGTTTGCCCTGGACGAGACGCTCACGACCTACGTCAACTCTACCCCCGCAACGGTTGTCTTCGTGGATCGGGCCTCAGCCGAATTGAAGTCCTTGATCCAACACGCCGATATCGTCCACGGCCAAAACACGAGCATCGACGTGGCCCTTCTGGCCCGGCTCTCGGGCACCCCGCTCGTGCTTACCATTCACGGCTGGCGGCGGGAAAAATGGACGCCTCGCGGCCTGCTCAACCTGGCTGCCCACCGCCTTGCCGACCGCGTGTGGTACAACTCCGACTTCGTGTGGCGGACGTGGGAGCCCCGGCATCGACGCCCCACCAGCGGAAAGCTTCCCATCGTGTCGAACCTTCCGGAGGGGATCGTGCCGGTGGCCGAGCGCAAAGGGTTTGTGTTCGCAGCACGCTGGATTGAGAATAAAGGCCTCCGCGTGCTCCTCAATGCCTACGCCCAGGCGAGGCTCGACCGGGCGGAATGGCCCCTCATTCTGATGGGAGACGGTCCTCTTCGAGCAGAAGTGAATGCCCTCATTGAAGAGAAAAGCATTCAAGGCGTCGACATTCGAGGATTCGTCGACGACAAGACCCGGAACGACATCATTCGCCACGCACGCTGGATGGTCACGCCCCCCCACACCAACGAAGACCTGGGGCTCACCCCAATCGAAGCCCGCCATGTAGGCGTCCCCGCCATCATTACGCGGGATGGCGGCCTTCCTGAAGCTGGAGGAAGTAATGCTCTCATCTGCCCTCCCAGCGATCCAGATGGGCTCTCTCAACTTCTTGAACGCGCGGCGCACATGTCCCTGGACGAGTACACGCGAATCTCGACTGCCACTCGCAAAGAACTCCTGGACTATCTCCAACCCCTATCCGTGTACCTGGACCATTACCAGGAGGTCATTTGGGAGCGATCTGACTCTCTCCCTCAGATCGCTACTCAATAACGATTTTTCTCCTCTACCATGCCTTCTGCCTCCTCTTTCGCCGGACTCAGCCTCGACCGGGGATGGTTCTCCACCCTGCTTTACTACCTCGCGAGTGGGGGGATTATCGCTGCTCTCTCTTTTCTCATCATTGAGCAGGAGATTCGCCTTGCACTGACCCTCGTGCTTGCACTGACGTTTGTCGCCTTCGCCCTGAAGGACATTCGGCTAGCGACCATAGCCACCCTCGTGTATCTCATCGTAATGGGCGACCTTCGGCGGATGCTGATCCCCCTCGTCGGCTGGTCTGGCACAGATCCTCTCCTCCTCATCGGGCCCGCGTATGCTGTTATTACTGTCGCCGCTGCGCTCGTCCTCCGAAAGACCCAATTCAATACAACTCTTGCCCCCTGGATTCTTGCGCTCATGGCCGTGATGATCCTCCAGATCTTCAATCCCCGACAGGGAGGGATGATGGTCGGGGTCGCTGGGGCCCTGTTCTATATCGTCCCCCTGCTCTGGTACTGGATCGGGCAGTCCTTCGCATCTACAGGATACGTGCACACAGTTCTTTACCGTGTCATTCTTCCCCTGGGCGGTGTGGCCATCATTATGGGACTGTATCAAGTCTTCTACGGCTACCTCCCGTACCAAGAAATGTGGTTCCAATGCTGTGCATATACGGCCTTGGACAGCGCCGGTATTCAAGCCCCCATTTCATTATTCGCCTCCTCGATTGAATACTCGCTCTTCAGCCTCATCGCGGCGACAATTCTCTGGGTCCGATTCCTCCTCAAAAAGGACTATGCCGCCCTTCTTGCGATCATTCCCTTCTTGGTCGCTTCCTTCCTGATGGGCAGTCGGGGCCCCATTGCCCAATTTCTCGTCATGGCCGCAGCCCTGTGGGCCGTACTTGCGGATAACGTTCGAACCTGGATTCTGCGAGGCCTGGTCGGAGTGATCGTCGGTGGCACTCTGCTCGTGACCGGCCTCAACGTGATTAGTAAGCAGGCAACGACGATCTCTAATGACCGTGTTCAGTTCCGAATGCAACGACAGGCAGACGGATTCCTCAATATTGCCGACCCGGACAAGTCGACGGCAACCATCCACCTCATGATGATGATTCACGGGTTTTCCAACGGCATCACAAATCCGTTGGGAAATGGACTGGGCTCCACAACGCAAGCCGCCCACAAATTCAAAAGCGGAGTCGCAGGAAGCTCAGAAGTGGATATGAGTAACCTCTTCCTATCAACAGGGGTCGTCGGGGGGACGCTATACCTCATTATCGTTTTCCTTACGATCAAACAGTCGATCCAATACTGGTCGCGCTCCCACTCCGTAGTCGCTCTTTGCATCGCAGGGATTCTTGCCCTCACCTTCCTGAACTGGTTGGAGGGCGGCCGCTACGCCGTTACGACTATCGTGTGGTTCTTGATCGGCGTCCTAGACCGACTCAATGCTGAACATTCCCCTCCTTCTGACCTCTCCACCACTTAACCCCCGATACATGCGCGTTGCCCTCATTTCCCACGACATCTATCCCGGAGACGGCCAGGGACGGGTCAATTACGAACTCGCCCGGTACCTCCTCTCCCAGGGCGTGACCGTTGACCTTCTTGCCGACCGTGTCGACGAACACCTTGTCGACCTCGGGGCCACCTGGAGACCTATTCATCCTGGGGGCCAATCGGTCAACCTCATTCGCGTCTGGCGATTCAAACATCTCGTAAACCGTTACCTTGACGCCCACGCTTCCCGCTACGATGTCCTTCTCGCCTGCGGCGTAGTCCTCGACCGCCCGCACACAGTAAACGTCGCCCACTTCGTGCACGGGACGTGGATCGACTCGCCCTTCCACGCGGCCCATCGGCACCGAGCCCCTCAAAAGTGGTACTACAGACTTTACAGCCTTCTTAACGCGCACTGGGAGCGAGCCATTCTTCACCAAGCAGAGGTCGTCGTCGCCGTGTCGGACAACGTAGGACGTGACCTCGTGCAGCTCGGTCTTCCCTCTGAGCGCTTGTGTGTGATTCCCAACGGCGTTGATACTGATGAATTCTCCCCAGGCCCCTCCAGACGCGCCGCACTTAATCTCCCAGGGGACGTTCCCCTCGGCTTGTTTGTAGGAGATCTTCGCAGCCCCATCAAAAACCTCGACACGGCGCTCCGTGCCCTCGTCGACATTCCCGACCTACACCTCGCCGTTGCGGGCACGCTCGATGGAAGTCCGTACCCATCCTTGGCCCTCGATCTCGGCGTAGCAAACCGCACGCACTTCCTTGGCTTCCAGCGCGACGTCGTTGGCCTCATGCGAAGTGCCGACTTCTTTGTTCTGCCCTCTCATCAGGATGCGTTCGGCCTCGTTGTCACCGAAGCCATGTCCACCGGACTACCCGTAATCGTGTCTCGGTCGGTCGGTGCTTCCTGTCTCGTGACTCCCGAAGTCGGAATCGTCATTGATCCCCCCGATAATGTCGAGGCCCTCAAAACGGCCTTTACCACGCTTGCGTCCGACCCAGACCGACGTGCGCAGATGGGGCGCGCTGCCCGAGAGACTGCCCTCAATTGCTCGTGGTCACGTATGGGGAGCCGTTACCTTGAACTGTTTCACGAGGTGGGTGCACCTTCCCACTCTGGATTGTCACAACCCGCCTCCAAAAAACTTGCATAGCATCGCCCTTCCTGGGGACGACTGCGCCAAAGCCCCCCTTGCTCCTGCGCCTGACCTCAGCTTCCGTTCTAGTGGAAAGTGAAGACCCAACCGCTCGTCTTGCGATAGATTCGAAGCACTGTGATTCTGCCTATGTCCCAATTCCCCCTTGTTTATGTGCGGCATTCTTGGCGTCATTGGCGACGCCCCCCTTCGCCCTGAGCGCTTCGACGCTGCCCGCGACCTGATGGTCCATCGCGGACCCGACGACGCTGGTTCTTTTTCGTCTGGCCCGGCGCATCTTGGCTTTCGTCGCCTCGCCATTCTCGACCTGTCGTCCGCAGGGCACCAGCCCATGACGGCCCTCGACGGCCAAGTCGCCCTGGCCTTCAACGGCGAGATCTACAACTACCGTGCGCTCCGCGACGAGCTGCAATCGGATCTGCCGTTCCACTCCGACACGGACTCGGAAGTGCTCCTGAATGGATACCTGGCATGGGGCTGGGACCGTCTCCTGAAGCGCATCGAAGGCATGTTCGCGTTCGTCATCTGGGATGCCCGGTCCCAAACCCTCTACGGTGCCCGAGATCGAGCAGGAAAGAAACCGTTCTACTATACGGAGCAGCCACAAAGCCTAGCGTTTGCCTCGACCTTGAATGCCCTCCGTGCCCTGCTCCCGACCTCTCCCTCGGTCAATGACGCGGCCCTGGACGCGTATCTGACCTACCAGGCGGTCCCGTCGCCCCTCACGATGTTCGAGGGGCTCTACCAGTTGCCCCCAGCGCACGAACTCCAGTACCACGTGCCAACCCAGCGCCTGGACGTAAACCGCTACTGGAAAGTACGCTTCACAAACAAGCTCAGCGTTACCGAAGATGACGCCCTCGATGCCCTCGACGACCTCGTCCGAACGGCCGTGCGGAAACGCCTCGTGAGCGACGTGCCCCTCGGCGCGTTCCTCTCTGGCGGCGTCGACTCCAGCCTCGTCGTGGCCATGATGGCACAGGAGCAGTCCCGCCCGGTCGAAGCCGTCGTGATGGGCTTCGACGACCCTGCCTACGACGAGCGGCCTTACGCGCGGCAGGTCGCCGACCGTTGGAACGTCAACCTGCATGAGCACATCCTCCGCCCCAATGCTATCGCCGATCTCCCCGAGATAATCTGGCAATACGGGCAGCCCCTGGCGGACGTCTCGATCGTTCCGACCTACTATGTCGCCCAGGCCGCAAAGCAACACGTGACGGTCGTCCTGAATGGAGATGGAGGCGATGAAGTATTCGGGGGATACGCCCGTCCAATGGTGGCCCGCGCGGCCCAGTCCTACCGTCGCTTCCTGCCCAAAATGGTACGTCAGATGCTGGGCCGAAGCTTAAACGGACTGGCTGACGATCGATACGGCGCGCTCCTGAAGCGCGTCGGGATGCTTGCGGACGCCGGCGCGGGATCTGCTCGCGACTCGTTCGTCTACGACCGGGCATTCCGCACCTACCGCGAGACGGCCTATACGCCTGCTCTCCATCGTTCGGTCGCCGAAAAGCACCCGGACACATGGTATCGGACCGTGTGGTCCCAGGCCGAGGGCCAAGACGATGTGGACCGCGCCCTCTACGGAGACTTCACCACGTATCTGCCGGACCAGCTTCTCACCAAGATGGACGTGTCGACCATGGCTCACGCCGTGGAAGCCCGTTCTCCGCTGCTCGACAAGGACCTCATTGAATACGCGGCTCGTCTCCCCACGTCCCTCCGCCTACACGGCTACACGACAAAGTATCTGCTAAAGCGCCTCGCCGAGCGCTACGTGCCCCACGAGGTGCTGTACCGCCGCAAGCGAGGGTTCGTAATGCCTGCGTCCGACTGGCTCCGAGGCGAACTGGCCCCGTACGTTCGCGCCGCTCTCGACAGTGATCACTTCTTCGATCGAGGCTGGATCCTTCCCTCCTTTGTCCGCCGCATGCTTGACGAGCACCGGCACCACACCCAGGACTGGGGAGAGCAGCTCTGGACGCTGTTCGTTTTAGAGCTGTGGGCCCGCCAGACGCTCGACGGTACGCTTTCTCGCTCCGACAGCCTCGACGCCCTCTTCCAATAACCCTTGCTCCCGTTTCGCCCCGACCCCGCTCTGCTTCCTCCTCAGTGAGGGAATTCAATAATCAGCACGCAGCCACTTCACCCACCTCATTCGCTCCGGAACGAATGCATGGGGCCCAGGCATTCCTGAATATTACTCTTTCATATTCCTACTTACTTTACCCCTCATATACTTCTGTACAAGATACTGATAGAACGCTACTTTATTTCTTCTTTTTACCAACTTCCTTCTCGTCCATGACATCAAAAGTGAAGCAAATAGCAAGGCAAATTTTTCAAATTGTCGCCCCATCGAGGTACGCTTCCCTCCATGCGGCACGGTCGAGACGTTTTTCGGAGTCGTACGAAAAAAGCTGCGGGTGCGACAAACTCACCGCAGAATGTATCGAAATCTTTGGATCTGCGACGGTGCAGGCGGGCCCATTCAAGGGATTAGAATTTCCGCCAGACACGCACCACCGGCATCTTGCCCCTAAATTGCTGGGGTCCTACGAGCATATTATCCACTCAAAAATTAAAGATTTTGCTTCCTCGTCCTACCAACAAATCCTTGACGTTGGTTCTGCCGAGGGATACTACGCTGTCGGGCTCGCTCTCCTTCATCCGGATACTCAAGTAGTGGCTTTTGATACTGATTGGTGGGCCCGAGATGTCACCCGAAAATCAGCTGCCCTCAATGGATCCCCGAATGTAGAGGTTGTTGGTGCATGTACTCCGACGTGGCTTAACAAAAACCTTCGGCCTCCCGCTCTCATCGTGCTCGACTGTGAGGGATACGAGTTTACGCTTGCGAACCCAGACGTAGTTGATTTCTCAAAATGCGACTTAATCATAGAGGTTCACCCCAACCAAGCATCAAACCGGGAGGCCGACATCGCCAGCCGGTTTCAGGACACCCACGATATTGACATCATTGACTGGAAATCTCCAGCCCCAGACATGTGGGCCTCTCGTCTTCCAAAGGCGCGACGTAGACAGGCCGTCTGCGAATACCGCACGGACGCAAACGACCAGTACTGGCTCGTTGCTAGCAGACAGCGCTGAGGAGAACATGACCCTCCTGAGCAAGCAGTACTGCCTGCTGCCCCTTAACTCGGATCGACAGCCTTCCTCCCGCTTCCCATGACCCGCATAGCGACCCATTCCCCACCGATCCACACAGTTCAGATCGGAATGAGTTGGTTTCCCGAACAGGCCGGAAACGGACTCGACCGGATGTACCACGGCCTCACGCAGCACCTGCCGGACACAGGAGTCTCTGTTCAGGGGGTGGTGGCTGGGTCGGAAAACGTCTATTCCACGTCCAATCAGGCGGTCTCGGCCTTCGCTTCCGACAGCAGCTCTCTTCTATCCCGCCTAACAGGAGTCCGACGAGCCGTCAATCGAATTCTTCAGAATGCGCCTGTGGATCTTATCGCGTCCCACTTCGCGCTCTACACCGCCCCTACCCTTCCCGCGATCGGCGACCGACCGCTCGTCATCCACTTCCACGGTCCGTGGGCACAGGAGAGTCGAGTCGAGGGCGCGTCGCCCCTCACCGTTCGGGCCAAGAAGTGGCTCGAAAACATCGTCTACCGGCGCGGGGTCCAGTTTATCGTTCTCTCTTCCGCGTTCCGTGATGTCCTGATTCGGGAGTTCGACGTCTCTCCCGAGAAAATCGAAATCGTACCCGGCGGGGTCCACGCCGATGCGTTCGACACGGGACGCTCTCGGCAAGACGCGCGCAGATCCCTTGGGTGGCCCACGGACTGTCCCACGATTGTTGCCGTTCGCCGGCTGGCCCGTCGCATGGGACTGGAAAACCTGATTGACGCCCTTCGAATGGTGCGGCGTCGTGTGCCCGACGTGCGCCTGTACGTGGCAGGAAAGGGACCGCTAGAAGCGGAGTTGAAGGCGCAAATTGAGCGATTCGAACTGGAAGACCACGTGCGTCTCCTCGGCTTCGTCCCGGAAGAGCAACTTCCCCTCGTGTACCGGGCCGCCGACGTTTCGATCGTTCCGACCATTGCCCTTGAAGGATTCGGCCTGATCACGGTCGAGTCTCTCGCCGCGGGCACACCCGTGCTCGTGACGCCGCACGGTGGACTCCCGGCGGTGGTTTCCGATCTAGACCCAACGCTCGTCCTTCCCGGAGACACCGCCGAAATACTGGCCAGCGGGCTCGTTCAGTCGCTTCGTGGTCGCCGCTCTCTTCCCTCTACAGCCGAATGCCAGCGCTATGTCCGCGAGCGCTTCGACTGGCCCGTCATTGCTGCGCACACGCGGCACGTCTACGAAACCGTTCTCGCCTAATCGCTGCCATCATGTCTCCTCGCGTACTTTTCGTTGACCACACGGCCAAACTTGGAGGGGGCGAACTGTCCCTCCTCGCAGTGGCCACCGCCTTCCAAGACACGAGTCAGGTGGTGTTGTTCGAGGAGGGTCCCTTTCTCGATCGTTTGCAAAAAAACGGCGTTGACACGACCGTTCTCCCCGCTCCAACGACGCTCGACGGCATCCGCCGGGAGGGCTCTCTACTTGATAGCGTGCGAGCCCTCCCGGGCCTCTGGCGACTCATCTGGCGCCTGGCCCGCCTAGCCCGAGACTACGATGTTATTCTGGCCAACTCGCAGAAGTCGATGCTCGTCGCGGCCCTTGCCGGCTTCCTTGCGCGACGACCCGTAATCTGGAACTTGCGGGACCTGATGTCGCCCGCCCACTTCGGGTTAGTGCAGCGGCGGGTCGGAGCGATCGTGGCTACAGCCTTCGCATCGCACGTCATCGCAAACTCGTATGCAACGCGCGACGCACTGGTTGCGAACGGGGGACCCGCAAATCGGATCTCCGTCGTGCATAATGGCATTGACGCATCCCCTTTCCTTGCTGTCACGCCTGACGACGTGGCCGCCGTTCGCCGCGAGCTTAATCTGCCGTCTTCTGGTGTGGTGGGGGTCTTTAGCCGATTGGCCGAGTGGAAAGGGCAGCACGTGCTTATCGAAGCATTGCGCGACCTCCCGAACGTTACGGCCCTTCTGGTTGGCGATGCGCTGTTTCCCGAAGACGAACACTACGCTGCCCGCCTCCGGAGCGACGTCGAACGGTGGAACCTGCACGATCGCGTGTGGATGACCGGGTTCCGGAACGACATTCCCGTGTTGATGCAGACCTGTGATGTCGTGTTGCACACCTCCACCGCACCCGAGCCGTTTGGACGAGTCATCGTGGAGGGCATGTTGGCCGGACGGCCGGTCATCGCCACCAACAAAGGAGGACCCGCTGAAATCATTGTCGACGGTGACACAGGAGTTCTAACCCCTGCCGACGATCCCCAAACGCTCCGCCTGGCCCTGCGGCACATGCTTGACAACCAGGAGTCTGCCACCTTGCTCGCCCGAAAGGGACACGCACTGGCTCGTTCCAGGTTTTCGACAGCAAATATGGTGGAAAGGGTACAGTTCTTAATTGGGAAGGTCCTTCAGAACTCCCCAAAGAGCACATCAGCCGGACGCATCTCATCTCGTCGTCCTGCGTCCGTGTAACCCCTTCACTTCCCCTCTGTTATCATGTTTTCTTTTATTCAGGTTCTTAAAAATCTCGGCGGTGGGCGTGGCACATTCATTCGCAAAGCTGCTCCCGAAAAGGTCGGAAGCATTCTCGATATTGGCTGCGCGTACGGATGGGAACTCAATGCACTGTCAAACAAGGCCGACCGCCTCGTAGGAATTGACATTGACGAGGCAGCACTAGCACAGGCCCGTGAGCAGTACCCGCACCTTACGTTTCTTTCATGCAACGCAACCGACCTCCCATTCGACGACCATGAGTTCGATGTCGTCATCCTGTCGGAGGTGCTCGAACACGTAGGGGAGGAAAACAAGCAACTGGTCATTGATGAGGCTTATCGCGTTCTCGCTTCCGGCGGACGCCTCATCCTTACAGGCCCGTTTGACGGAGCTACTGCATGGGCCGATCCCCTTGACTTCAAGCGACGATTCCCCACCCTTTACCAACGATATTTACAGGTAAGTGGTTACCATCCCAAGACTGCGATAGAAGTGGGCCACAAACACTTGTCTCTTCCAGAGATCCAGCAGCTCTTTCGTGGGAACTTTGATCCCCAAGAGACATGGTTCACTGGGCTTTTCTCCCCCTTCCTCACCTGGATACTTACCGTGGGCGAGCGAACAAACCTCCTCCCGGATGGGCTGGTCAAACGTCTGAATCAGCTTCGTGCGTGGGAGGGGGGCGTCTCATACCCGAAAGCACTCGCATACAATATCCGTCTCGTTGCGCGCAAGCGAGATTGCCCACCACAAGTTGTTCAAGCCTGAATAGTGAAGCCGTCCCAAGCGTATTGATCAGAGAAGGAGCGAGGGACAGTGTAGAACTCGGAAAAGCCCTCTGGTCTTCCCTGTAATCTATTCCAGAGGACCTCTCGAATTTTCCCCAATCGAGCTCATTTCCTAACCTCCACACCTTTCTCTCATTCCAACTTTGAAACTGTGCAGAATTCAATCGCAGGAAAAAGTGAATACGGACCTTCCTCCTCAGTAAAAATGCCAAGGAGAACAAATTACGCATGCTGAACGTCTCGCTTCTCATTATGAGTTCAGCCACATAAAGAGGGAATCTCCGTAAGTGCCCTGTCTTCAACCAACCTGTCGTATTCGCTCCCCTCTCCCATCTCATTTCTTTTTTTCGGGGGCTCTCTTTCTCCGATAGCTCGATAGGTCGAACTACGCTCTCATCTCCGACTAAGGAGGGGACGCCGTTCCTTTTCTACCCTCTTTAAGGGAGTCTTCGCGGCATACTCGTTGTGCCTCGTATTCGACGGTTTCTTGCTAAGCCTCTGCTCTCGTCATACTGGAGCGGACCCGCCGTCCTCCCCCCACATCGTAGACTTATATTTCTGTTATGATGGCTCCCCCGTCGACGTCCAGTTCTTCGCGCTTCAGTGCATGGTTGCAACTCCCAACAGTTGGAGTCGTGCTGGGCATCCTCATGTTCACTGTAGCCATTACCGCTTTCAACGGGGAGCTGACAACAGTGCGTACCCAGGGAGCCGACAATACAGTCACACTCCCGATCCTTGTATATCCCGATGACGGCCAATCGAGTCACATAGAGCGCGTGACCGTGAACGCCTCCGACGTATCCAGCGTGGATAGTCTCTATTTCCAGATGCACCAGCCCTCCTACCATCTGGGGGGGGTTCAAACCGATGAACAGGACGGTTTTGACACTGAAGGTGCCGCCTCGATTCGACTAAACGACGGTCCTTGGATTGACGTCCGAAACAATACCGTAGACTGTCCCCCTCCGGAATCTCGTCACGGATGTGTGGGGGGAACCTCAGCCACGATTCGGTTCACTCTTCCCGCCTCTGCGTCCGGGGCCCTTCAAGACGGGGCAAACACCATCGACTTCCGATTCAACGGCACAGACGGCATTCGATCCGGCTATCGCGTGCTCGGAATCGGATTCATGGAACCAGGAGATCCCGACGCCCGAGATTTTGACGCCTATGCGGACGACTACAACGGTGACGGAATGATGGATGGTGTCATTGACGGCACCACCTGGACGTGGGACGATCCCTCGAACTGGACCTCCCCTTCTGACGGAAATGCCTCAAATGGAGCCGACCTCTGGAGTCAGCGGGACATTCTCGTTAATGGGACCGATGAATCGATTACGGCTTCGTGCTCAAGCTGTCACCTCAAGGACGGAACCGACCTGAAGTATTTCGGCTATTCCAACCGCTCCATCGTTTCCCGAGCTCGTTTTCACGGACTCTCGGCTCAACAGGGAAAAGACATCGCCGCATACATTCGGTCTCTTACCCTTCAAACCGAAGGCGGGACGACGTACGACCCGCCAGGTCGCCCTTGGGATCCCCCGTTTCAACCGGGCCCCGAAATGCTCGGGTCGAATCAGCCCGCCGATGAGGGCGCTGCAGCCTACTGGATGGCGGGCGCGGGCCTGCGGTGGGTTCTTGACAATCAGCGAGAACAGCCAAACACCGAGCGAGACATGCTGGCTCATATTTTCCCCAAGAATGGGGACCCGTCTCAGGGGATTGATTACATCGAGAGCGGTCCCCATGCCGGTGACCTCAACTGGAGGCACATCCACATGGACTCGACGCTCAATTTACGTCGCATCCCTCTTGCTGTGCAGTTGCCGGACTGGAACAATTGGTTGCCCGACGTACACCCACTCGACTTCCATCCCGACATGACATCGACGGCCCCCTGGTCGTACCTCAACGGGGAATTCAGCCAATTGGTCGACAATGACGATGCTGGCGATGCCAACTGGGCAATCCGGTCGTTTCGGGATAAGACCCGCGAAATCGGCTGGCCGAAAAGCATCGACGGGGCAAGCATGATCGGCTCTCCGACGGATAACGAAGTGGCTCTTGCTCGCCTTTCGAGTCAACAATGGATCACCATTCGGGTGCTTAACGCCCTCTTCGACAACCACTTATTCGACAACGCGGGCGAAGAGTATTGCAATTATCAAGAACAAGACTACCACAGTTGGTGCGAACCCCGTTCCTGGCTGAGCGGGTCACGGATGCTCTTTCAACTCGGTCCCCATGTCAACGGGACCCTCAGTGGAGACCCGGAATATGGATACGGCGACCGGGCCCACAGCGTCCACATGACCCACCTTTGGTACCATGCTCAGCTTATCGTTAATCCCGGAGCTCGAGACCCCGGAGGCATTTCACCGGTCGACTGGAACTACCAGCAGGCCTTCATTACGGGCCCACACCCTACCGCTCTTCGAACCCTTACGAGTTCGGTTACGAAGTGGCAGCTCGTTTCGAACAAGCTCGGCAACAACCCAGAGAAATCAACGCGTTTTGTCTCGTCTTGGAATCCTGGGGGATTCAGATGGACGTTCCTCCTCAGCGATCTCTCTCCCTCCTGGAGAGGACTGTCTCACAATACCACGGGCAAAGTTGTGGAGGCGGCCTTCCGAACCTGGTGGCATGAGACAAAGAGCTATGATCCGAGCAGTTTCCCTCGTGATGCCGAAAGCGATCCCCGGATCTTTGATCATGAGGACATCGAGATCAAACCGGCCACGAACGTCCCGGAGTGGGAAAGCCAGTCCCGCTATTATCAGGCTTGGCGATCTATTGCCGACGATCACGGAGACGAGTTGGCAGGAGTCCTTGACTCGATGACCACGTGGGCCGGAAAGATGTGGCCAAAGGGAAACGATGAGTCGCTTATGGGAGACTACCCGACGTGGGACGAAATCATCGACTACACCCCGTCTGATACCACCAGTCAGAACATTACACTCACGTCCGGTTGGAATCTTATTTCCAGCCGCCTGACTCCTTCGGACGGATCGATGGATGTGCTCTTCTCGGACGTAGAGACGGACCTCGCGATCGTCCAGAACCAGCAGGGCGATGCCTACGATCCGACAAGCTCAAGCAATTCACTTGAGACCTGGGACGACAGCCAGGGCTACCGAGTCTACATGACCACGGACCGGACCATGACGATTGACGGCACAGCCCTGGAATCGCCGAGCCTCACCCTAAACGAGGGATGGAATATCGTCCCCTACTACCCGTCCAGCAAAATGCCGGTCGATGACGCATTTGCGTCGATTATCGACAAGGTCGACATCGTGAAAGACCAGGCTGGCAACTCGTACATCCCTGCTCGCGGGCTCGACGAGATTGGCTCGTTACAACCCGGACAGGCGTACAAGGTGTACGTAAGTGCGTCCACCTCCTTCTCCTATCCATAAGTACCACACGCAGGGAGGAACGGAATCTGACGTTCCTCCCCCCATTCCCACATAGCGTACATCCTCGAAGCCCCTGGGAGCGCCTCTCCCAGGAGCGTTCGTGTTTCTTCTCCTCTCATCTCAAGTCCCCGCTTTATACGACGTCCGGTTGCAGGCTTCAGGGACGAAGGGACCCTGCCTTGGCAGGCGAGGAAAACGTCGGTTCCTGCGCTGAATGAAACGGCATCTCCGAACAGGGAACCCCCGTGGCCTCACAAGTGCGGGACTGCTCGTCTCTCCTCACGCCTTCCGCTCTCCTCACACGGGAGGCCCCCGTCGGAGAATACTGCCCCTAAACGGGCGGATTCCGCCCCACATTCCTCAAATCTTCAACACGAAATTACTCGACGGGGACTACAGTATTCTGGCTCATACACTCAATATGGGCCGAGCGGACGGTTTGGTGTCATGCATTCCGTTGTTCTTACCGGGCACGTCCCAATTTCGTAATGTGCTTCCCTTTTCTGTCCAGACCGGCCAATAACCTTCAAACGGGCGATTCCATTTCCCAATCGCCCAGCCGTTCCACTTCTTCCGACCATGAGATCTCCCCGACCGGACCGAAGGTATAATCTTCCAGTCCCCTTCGCGCTCACATCTACGATTTCTCCCAGCCCGACATGTCTGATGCTCACACAGGAGAGAATCCGCTTTGAAACGTAACCGTGGTCACAGGCAGGCACACTGGGACTGCTCCAAAAGGAGACCGCGGTACGACCTTTGGGATGAGATGCGGACAACTGACGCTCTTTCCCGCTTCTCCCCCTCCCTCATGCGCCTTTGGACTCTCCTGCTTGCCCTGCCCCTTTGCCTGTCGTCCATCGGTCCCGCACAGGCCCAGTCGTTTCACTACGCGGAGAATTGCGTCTCGAATGTCGACAACGCCACCGTCCTCCTTCCCTCCTCCGCGAATCTCATCCTTCCGGACGGGACCTCGCTCGCCCCGTCGGATACCCTCGCGCTTCGCAATGCGGACGGCGACTGTGCAGGATACGGTGCTTGGTCAGGAAATGACCTCGCGGTGGCTGCGTCCGGTCCGGCCATCATCAGCGAGGCCCCGAGCGGCTACCAAGACGGGGCGCCGCTCACGTTCGAGGTGTACGACGTGTCGGACGATCGCGTCGTGAATGTGGGAGGACGCGTTGCTTATGCCTCGTGCGACAATGTCGACGTCGCAACGTGTCAAGACGATGGCACCTACGCCAATGGGGCATTCTTCGTACTCGATGCCCTCAATGCGTCGGCCCTCCCGGTGGAACTCACCGATCTTACGGCCGCCCGGGAAGACCGGCGCGTTCGCCTCGAATGGGCCACCGCTCAGGAGACCAACAACGCGGGCTTTGAGGTGCAGCACCGTCTGGCCGATGAGAGCGCCACTGCCTGGACGACAATTCAGTTTGTGGACGGGGCAGGCACGACCTCCACTCCAACCTCCTATACCTTGAAGACGGATCCCCTTGAGGTGGGAGCCCACGAATTTCGCCTTCAGCAAATCGACCAGGACGGGAGCACCTCCCTGAGCACGACGGTGACGGTCGAGATGACGCTCGACGAGGCCTATCGGCTTTCCCCCGTCGCCCCCAATCCCGTCCAGTCCGAAGCCCGACTGTCTATCACAGTGCGGAAGACCCAAAACGTCACTGTGTCAATGTACAACGTTCTGGGCCAGCGCGTGGCCACGCTGTACGATCGCACGCTCTCGGCCAACCAGAAGCAGGACATTCGCATTCCGGTCCAGAATCAATCGAGTGGCTCCTATTTCCTCCGCATTGAGGGAAAAACGTTTACCGACACGCAGCGACTGTCGGTTGTTCAGTAGTCTATTCGGGCTCCGAGGAGGCGCACTCCGACGTCAAAAACTCCTCGACGATCGAGTTAAAGGCCTCTGGCTTTTCGACGGGCAGTGCGTGACGGGCATCGTCCACCACGGCCACCCGCGCGTCGGGGATGCGAGTCGCAATCCGGTTCTTGGTGGCGACCGGCGTATAGTCGTGCTCCGCGGCCACGAGCAACGTAGGAGCGGAAAGAGACGAGAGCCGCTCCCTCACACTCCACCCCATAATCGCATCAATGGACCACAGGTATGCCTGCCGATCGTTCTGTGACCAGCGCTTGATAAATTCGCGGCGCAGGTTCGTCTGGTCCGGCTTCGGGAAGAGTCGTCCCGCAATAATTTTCCCCACGCGCCGCATGCCCAGCAGCTGCACGGCTGTGCGTCGCGACACGTAAAACCAGATGTCATTCCACGTCCGCAACCGGGCATCGGCGGTGCTATTGACCACGACGAGGCGTCGGACGAGCCGGGGGGCGTCGAGACCCAGCTGGAGGGTCACCATCCCCCCCATCGACAATCCCACGATATGTGCAGGGGTCGCATCCAGCGTCCGCAACGTCACGGCCACGTCTCTAGCGAACTGCGCCATGTGATAGGGCCCCTGTGTGGACTCCGAACGCCCGTGTCCCCGAAGATCTAGGCGGATCACGCGATAGCGATCGGCAAAATGGGACACCTGCGCAAACCAGTCCCGCGTGCTCGAGCCGAGGCCGTGAATAAAGAGCAGGGGAGGACCCGTCCCTTCTTCGTCGTAGTAAAGCCGTGCATTATCGACCGAAAGGTAGGGCATGCATACACCGGAACCAGCGAATCATCGTATTGAGCCGATGCCTGCTACCTTTTCGATTCCGGATCGTTCATTTCAGCACGGTCTTTGACGGCCCTTTCCGCCCTTCACGAATGTGAACTCCACAGAGAGCCGACCGAGGCGGGATCAATTTATAACACGGTGCGTCAAAATACACACGAATGACGCGTTGCGTTACGAATGTCCGATTCATCCTGGTTTCTCATGGCCCGCCGCATCAAACGATACGACAACCGGAAGCTCTACGACACCGAGGCAAGTGAGTACGTCTCGCTAAGCGACATCGCTACACTTGTTCGACGTGGGGAAACGGTAGAGGTGGTGGACAATGCTACGGACGAAGACCTGACGGCTCAAACCCTCACGCAGATTATTCTGGAGGAGGGAAAGGACGGCCGCCACGTCATTCCGTCCGATCTTCTGCACCAGATCCTCCGACGCAGTGAGGAGATGGTTGATACGAGCATCGACCAGATTCGGTCGACCGTCGACGACTTGGTGCAGAGTTCGCTGGGGCGCCTGAAGCAACTCGTGCAAACCCCTCGGGCCCAGGAACTGGACGAGCTACGCTCCCAACTGCGTCAGCTTGAACACCGACTCTCCGTCCTTCTCGACAACTTGGATGAGGAGCGACCGCCTTCGTCATCCGACGCCCCTCCGGCTGCGGCGGATGTGGATCGTTCCTCGTGATGTCTCCCTCCAGACCGCCGGTGAAGGCGACCGCACGTTCGCTCAATGCACTCACAACCAACACTTCGACCCATGACTGCTCAAAGCAAGAAACCCAACGACCGTACCGATACCCTTCAAGACGAACTGACCCAACGCGGCCGCGACGTGTGGCTGGCCGGCCTCGGAGCCCTTGCCACGGTGGAAGAGGAAGGCAATAAGCTTTACAACCGCCTCGTGGAGCGGGGCAAGGAGTTCGAGGAAGAACGGCGAAAAGAGCTAAAGGAAGCCGAAGAGGAGGTTCGAGAAAAGGGCGACAAGGCCCTCACCCAGCTCGAAGAGGCCGGCGAGGAAACGCAGTCCCTCCTGCTCGACACCGTTAATTCCGCCCTGGAACGCTTCGGCGTTCCCACGCGCTCGGAGGTTGATCGCCTCTCCGAGAAGGTGGAGACGCTCTCGAAACAGGTGGACGAGCTGTCGAGCACCCTTTCGGACCGGAACGCCCAGACGGACGGCAAGAAGTAACCCTCCATCGCCGAAAAGTACGGAGGAGTCCCGAAGCACGGGGCTCCTTTCGTACGGCGTGGCACTGTTTTTGTCACTGCGAAGGAACGGGCCATTCTTTGAGTTGTGAAGCTCATGGCATCGACCTGTGGGGCGCACTGGAACCGCTTCCGTACTCCCCCAATACAGTCTCCTGATTCTCTCACAGACATGGAGCATTCACGATGACGACGAACGGACGAACCGGCCGCAGTACCATCGGCCTCGGGTGTGCCGGAGGCGTGATCGAAGGGGCCATATACGAAATCGGCGCCCTTAGCGCCCTCGACGAGGCGGTAGAGGGCGTAGAGCTGCACAACCTTGATATGTACGTGGGCGTCAGCTCTGGGGCCCTCATCGGGTCGATGCTCGCAAACGGGGTGCCGGCCCGTACCCTCAGCCGCGCTGTGATTGGGGAGGCCGCCGATCCAACCCTCAACCTAAACCCCGAGGTGCTCTTTCGGCCCGCCATGAGAGAGTACGCCGGACGCCTCTGGAAACTGCCCAAAACCCTTGCGTCTTCCCTTCGCTACTACGCCTGCAACCCGAGGGATCTTTCCCTTTTCGGCCTCCTGTCCACGTTTGGGTCGGTCCTCCCAACAGGCTTCTTCACCAATGCCCCGCTGGAACGCTTCCTTTCAGAAGCTTTCTCTACCGGCGGCCGGACCAACGACTTCCGTCGCCTGAAACGTCAACTCTATGTCGTGGCCATGCACCTCGACTCGGCCAACGTGGTCGTCTTTGGCGAGCCGGGACACGACCACGTGCCCATTTCTTCTGCCATCCAGGCCTCAACTGCACTGCCCGGCCTCTACACACCGGTGGAGATTGACGGACGGCAATACATCGACGGTGTGGCTCGTCGCACGGTGCACGCCAGCGTGGCCCTCGATGCCGGGGCCGACCTGCTCTTCTGCATCAATCCCATCGTGCCAATCAACATTCAGATAAAGCAGCACGCCGGCCGCCTGCTGGACGACATGGATGCGCCGCCGTCCCTTGCAGACCGGGGCTTGCCTACGGTGCTTTCGCAAACCTTCCGCGCCATCGTAGACTCCCGCAAGAAAACGGGCTTCAAGAAGTACGAGCACACCCATCCGGACGCCGACCTGCTCCTCATTGAGCCGGAGTGCGACGATACGAGTCTCTTCTTCTCGAACATCTTCAGCTTCAAGAACCGCCACGACGTCTGCGAGCACGCCTACCAGGCCACGCGACGCCACCTTCTCAACCGGGCCGACGAGATCGGACCAATGCTGGCACGCCACGGCCTCACCCTTCGCCTGGATGTACTCCAGGACGAATCGCGCTCGCTTTACAAGGATCCCCCTACGCCCCTGCCCGCAACGGAACGGAATGGCGAACACGACGCCTCCACCGCCGATGTGTTGCGGGAAACCGATCAGGTGTTGGATCGACTCGATGAAGTTCTCGCCCGCGTCCGCTCTGAAGCGGCGTAACTCGTTTCCGAGCTGCCAGCTCCGGTGCAGCCTCGAAGCAGCCCCCACGTGTCGACTGCTCACATTTCACCAGGATGACGACGGACGGCCGACGATGGACGGCCATCCAGCAT
Organism: Salinibacter sp. 10B; assembly: GCF_002954405.1. Classification (NCBI taxonomy): domain Bacteria; kingdom Pseudomonadati; phylum Rhodothermota; class Rhodothermia; order Rhodothermales; family Salinibacteraceae; genus Salinibacter; species Salinibacter sp. 10B. The sequence continues at coordinate 1,967,905 of NZ_MQWC01000004.1, forward strand.
GCTCTTTGACCGCTGAGAACAGGCTGTGCTACAGTGTGAAGTATGTGCAGTGCTCCGGTGTGCTCCTTCCAAGAAACCCGCACCTTCGTCGCTCTAGGGCATCTGTGTAGGTTTTTGGGAATGTCCGCAAGATGCTGCACCGGTTCTTTCAGGGCACAATCCAGTGGTGCGGAGCTGTTCCGGCCTTGAAAAGTCAGGCGCCCGGACGGCGGGAAGGGAGGCGTCTCTGCTGCGCGTCGTTGCTTGAACGGAAGCGAGATTACCGATCTGAGATCGGTTGACGCGCAGAGCCCCCCGGAGCAGGGAATCCGGGATTCCCAGCGTCAGCCTGAGTTTTCACAGCCCTTGATCTTTTTGGTTCGTTTTTCGATCAAGCGAAAAATGAACGTTCATGATTGAAAACAGGCATTTGCCTTATCGCGAAGCAAAAGGGCCGAGGAAAGCGATTCTCCGTACTGCGGTTAATCACATAAATCCACAGAGATGTCCAGGAGCGACGATGGTGGCCGTTTCTGGCGGCTGAAAGCGGCCCCACATGCAATCTACATGTGGCACAAGACGTGCCGAGAACATTTAGTGGGAATCGGCTTACCAGCACGGCGGTCGGCCATCGGCGAGCTCTCTGGCAAGACAATCGCCTCTCACCAGAGGAGACGGATCTGGTCCTTCATCGGAGCAGATCCGTCCGTCCCCCCATACGCCCACACTCCCATACATTTCGGGCACACCCACGTGGCCTACGGGCAGCGGAGCCTCCCTCCTTTCATCCGACGTGTCCAATCTCCGGCCGCCACTCTACAACCGCCGCGACACTCGAGGCTGCACCTCCTCCTTCCAACTCGAAAAGCGATCTTCCCGAATGGCGGCCCGTGCCTCGCGCATGAGCCAACAGTAAAACGCCAGGTTCTGCTGAGACGCAATCTGGAGCCCCAGGTACTCGCGTGATTTCTGAAGATGCCGGACGTACGCCTTCGTGAAGGTTTGCGACACGTACGTATCGAGCCCCGGATCGATGGGCGTGTGATCGTCGGTCCACTGGGCATTTTTAATATTGATGATGCCCTCCGTGGTAAAGAGCTGCCCGTTGCGCCCGTTGCGCGTGGGCATCACGCAGTCGAACATGTCGACGCCCCGGGCCACGTTCTCCAGTAAATTGGCGGGCGTGCCCACGCCCATCAAGTAGCGCGGCTTGTCGGCCGGCAGTTCAGCCGTGGTCACCGACACCATTTCGTACATCTGCTCGTGCGGCTCCCCTACGCTGAGCCCCCCAATCGCGTACCCCGGAAAGCCGAGGTCGACCAGTGCCCGGGCCGATGCCCGACGCACCTCCGGATACACCACTCCTTGCACAATCCCAAACAGTGCCTGCTCGTGCCCGTAGCGCGGATCGGTCTCGTCGAACCGATCCTTGGCCCGCTCAGCCCAGCGCAGCGTGAGATCGTTGGACCGCCGAGCGTACGCCTTTGACACGTCCGCCGCCGGGCACTCATCGAGCACCATCATCACGTCGGCCCCCAGCGTGCGCTGCGTATCGACCACATTCTCAGGAGTAAAGAGGTGCGTATCCCCATCAATCGGATTCTTAAACTCGACGCCCTCCTCCGAGAGCGTAGCATGGTCACTCAGCGAGAAAACCTGATAGCCGCCCGAGTCGGTAAGCATCGGCCCCTCCCATCGCATAAATTCGTGCAGTCCACCGCCCCCCTCGATTACGTCCAGCCCAGGACGCAAAAAGAGGTGATAGGTATTGCCTAAAATCATCTCAGCGCCCACGTCCTGCCGGAGCGTGCGGGGGGACACCGCCTTCACGCTTCCGCGCGTGCCCACCGGCATAAAGATCGGCGTCTCCACCGTCCCATGGCTCGTGTGGAGGCGACCCGCACGAGCCGCCGACGAGGCATCCGTATGATCGAGCGTAAACGTCACGAAATGACGGGAGACTCAAGAAAAGACTCAGGACTGCGGCTGGGGCACCGGCTCCGGAACGTCGACGTCGGCCGTACGAATCTGTGCCTGCACGGCCTCCCGGTCCTCAGGATCGGGCAGGGCAACGACGACCGGTCCTTCGGCCGTACGCAGAAGCAACACCTCTTCCTCCAGCACACTTACAAACACATCCGTGTTGGCGTAGCGGCGGTAGTGCCGGTGGTAGGTTGTGGCCGAGATCGTCTCCACACGGTCAATATCCTCGTAGGGAACCGTGTGCGAGCGCGCCCCCTGCGTAAGCTCAAGAGCCGCGGACGTGCAACGCACCGCAACCGCGGGCCGAAATCCAACGAGACCAAGGGCTCCCAACAGCACGACCGATGCCAACTGGCCCGCCCAAAAGAACAGTTGCCACGAGGGATTGCTTGCCAGCACCGGCTTCAGAAGCGCCCACCCCAGATAGTGGGTCATCAACAGAACGAGAGCCAGGCCGGTTATCACAACAATAAACAGGGCCTCGGCCCGCCGTCGATCGGAGGTCCATGTCCGAATCGCACGCCCGAGAAGCGAGTAGCTGGGATCGAAACAACGTGGAGAGTCTGCTATGGGCGTCACAGTGACGGTGCTCGGTCTGTGAGCAAGAATGGACGGCGGAGCGGACCTCCAGTTGTGCGGATGGAGAATCTTGCCGAGCAATCATGGACTAGGAGCCGAAAGGGGCAGCCACGGGCCGCCTCGGCACCGCTCGTTCCTCCACGGGCACTCCTATCTGCAATGCCGAGCTCACCCTACACCGAATCACGGTGGTAAGCTACAAAGCAGAATCCCCAGCCCCAACCGCAACGGTCGTTCCGTCTTTACTCGAACCGATTTCGTGCTACCGAATCTCGAGAACTAGTATTACACTCCGAGTCCGGGTGAGTTGCCCTGGAGTCCTGTTCTGTGGATCTCTGTCTCCACAATGTTACTCAGACGCCAGAATTTGCGCCGTTCGCCTCGGTTTCCCCACCATACTCGCCGAGTTCGAGGGTCAATTCCTCGCGATAGGCCCGGTAGGCCGTCACCAAGATCGCAGTGAGGGGGACAGCGATAAGTAGGCCGAAGATGCCGAGAAACATCCCGAACGTGAGCAACGAGAATAGCACCAGCAGCGGGTGCAGCCCCACCTGATAGCTCAGAATATTGGGCGTCAGCACGCTCTGCTCAAGAAAGCTTTCCCCCAGCAGAACAGCGATCACCACGGCCGCCTTCACCCAGCCCGCTAACAGGAAAGCCACCAGTCCACCTACGACCAAAGCGATTATGGCCCCAAGCTGCGGGATAAAATTGAGCAGCCCGGCCAGCAACCCAATGATCAGCCAAAACGGTACGTCGAAGACGAAGAGGAGCACCGACACGTTGAAGGCGGCAATGGAGCTGATCATGAGTTGGCCGCGGAGGTACTGTCCCACGATGCTTCCGGCCTGCACGAGATAGTCGCGCCGCCCCCCCGCCGTCGGGAAGAGCTCCGTGAGGCTCGCCTGAATGTCGGGGTAGTCCCGCAACGTGTAGAAGAGCAGCACCGGCACGAGCGCCACGAGCGTGACGACGCCCAGCACGGACCCGAGCGAGGAGGCCACCCCCTCCACTGCCTCTGGCAACCGGCGGGCCTGCCGCTGCAGCAGCGCCTGCAGCTGCTGCAATGCTTCCTTCTTTTCGATGAGCCCGGTGCGTTCCAGGGTGTCGAGAACCGAGGACGAGGCCAACCACGACCGGAATCCGCCCACCCCGTCCAGCAGGCGATCCGACAAGACCTGAATCTGGTCGGTCACGCTGGGCGCAAGAATCAGAACAAACAGCGCAAAGGTGCCGACGACGGCCCCCGTAATCAGCAGCGAGGACGCCCAGCGCGGCAGCCGAAGCCGCTTGCGAAGGGCCGCCACGAGGGGATTCAATAGATAGGCGAGCAAGTACACCCCGACAAATGGGATGAGAACGCGACTCAGCTTGTCGATCGTCCACAGCAGTAACAGAACGCCCCCAGACAGCATGAGGGCACGGGCGGCCTTCTGGCGCCGGAGGGGCCAAAGCAGCAGAGCCCCTGCCAGTCCCACAAGGGGAGGATTGAGAAAGCTCCCTTCCTGAGGCGATACCTGCATCTGATACAGCAGGGCCAAAAAAAGCACCACTCCCCCGGCAATGAGCACGGTTTCGAACGCCGTGATGCGCTCGAAGGCCGATTGTGATACACTGTGCTCTGAAGAGGACGAACTGGACGCCGGCGTTTCGCTTTCCGCCTCAAACAGGGACGACGATGACGACTCTGGAGATTCAGATGGGGACGACATGGAGAACCTCTCGCACTGACAGAAACCAATCACCGACGATGGAAAGACCTGCTTCCTGCCTTCTCCGGCGTTCCCTGCTACAGCGAACAGCAGGCAGGGTTCAGGCCCGGCCTGTTACTCCAGTGCGCGCACAGCCCCTTCCACTACATCCTCGAACACCGACATCGGCAGGTCGAGCTTCGCCATCGTCTGCATCCCGAAGTACGTGTTCGCCAGAAAGTGGGCCATCGACTCGGCCTCACGCTCCTGCGAAAACTCTCCCTGTGCCTGTCCCCGCTCAACGAGAATCCGGAAGACCTCGTGCATACGAGCGAGGCTCTCACAGGCCCGCTCGTGTGTCTCGTCGTCGCAATGAGCCCGCTCCACCGCTGCGTTGGCAAGAAAACAACCCCGCTTCTCTCCCTGCCTCGGGATGCCCTCGTCCAGCAGATGCCGAATGGCAGCCCGTGCCGACCCAAACTGGTCGAGGAGTCCTTCTCCCCCTGTGGCCCCCTGACGGCGATAATGATCCAGCGCCTGCAGATACAACTCTTGCTTGCTCCCAAACGTGTTGTACAGACTGGATCGACTCAGTCCCGTTCGGTCCACGAGATCCTGTGCACTCGTCGCCTCGAAGCCCTGCTCCCAAAATAGCTCCATGGCCTGGTCCAGAACCTCTTCTGGATCGAACTCCTTCGTGCGAGGCATATTGTGGAGCCGTTGTAATGGGGAATGAGTCTGAGATATAAAAGCAGTATAGAAACGAACGTTCCAGTATTGACCGGCCGAAGGTCGCCGTGCGTGGCCCGGGCTCGTAAATGGCCGGGAGGCGGCCTCTGATCAACGATCGTGCCCAGACGGCGCGGATGCACAGGGAAACGCGATCATTCCGGCTCCATGGTAGAATCGAGTTCGAGTGCCCACGTCCACCGGTGATAATCCCGCAACGGAGTGCGGCATGCAGCCGTTCGAAAAGAAAGTCGATTTCTTTACGGGACGACGCTTGGATACGTAGAATTATCTTCGGTAGATGGTATTCATCTCCCATTCGGGTCTGGGGGCGTAGATTCATCCGGTCGGGGTTGCCCCTCCCTCTCTCGGGCACGCTCCTCAAGCCGCTCGGCCTGTTCGCGGAGATGCCGAGCCTGTTCGCGCAGCTGCTCCGGCATTTCTCGCTCCATCTGCCGCCGGAGGCTGTCCATGTGACGGCGCAGGCGATAAGCATCTGCACGGTGTTGGGTCACGAGACTGTCCGCCCGACGGGTGTATACTCGGGCAAGACTATCGGGATTGAGCCGCATTCGAAGGACGCGTTCGAGGCTGTCGGCATTAATGCGGGTGCGAACCTCGCGCTCAAGGCTGTCGGCGTCGATTCGAGCGTGGATTTCACGCTCGATGCTGTCGACGTTGATGCCTGCCCTGATGGCCCGATCGAGACTGTCGACGTCAATGTCGATATCCAGGTCCCCCAGTTCCGGCGGATCCGGGATTTTCGGCAGATCGAGAGTGTCGCGGTCCCCTCCTCGCCAGAACACGACCGTGCCGTCCCCGAGACTGTCAATCTCGAATGGGCCGCCCTCCCCGAGGCGAAGGGTGCGCTCCGTTGAATCGCTCCGGATGACGATTCTCCGCTCCCGTACCTTCGTTGTTGAATCGGTAGGAGATGCTTCTGCCGAGGTAGTCCCTTCTCTTTCTCTCGTCTCCATCACGTCCACGGTCTGCTCCGCCGTTGCGCGATCCGACTCCGTGTCTGCGGTCGACTGCTGTGAGGCACACGCGGCCAGCCCGAGCGGTAGACCCGTGAGGAGCAGAATCGCCGCCCCCATTGAGAGCCGCTGCACGTGCGTCGACGGGGCCTCGGACGGTGCGAGCACGCGTTGAATTCGCCCGAGTAATGATCCGTCGCTCGCCGCCGGGGTCCAGGCCGGAGACGTTCCGCCCACGGCCTGTTCTGCCAAAGTGGTGAGGGCGTTCGCGTACACGGTGCGCTTGGCGCCCGTATCCACTGCGAGAGCGTCACAGCAGGCTTCTCGGGTTCGGCGCACCTGCTTCGAAATCCACCACGTCGCTGGGTGGAAGAAGAGCAGCACTTCTACAACCGCCTGCAGGCGCCCCACCAGCACGTCGTGACGCCGGACGTGAGCCAGCTCGTGCCGGAGCAGTGCCTCTACCTGGTTCGGCGGAAAGCCGGTGAGAATTCCTGCTGGCACCAGCACGGCGGGCCGCCCCCACCCGACGACCATTGGACTGTCGATCCGCACCGATTGGCGAAGAGCCACCGGACCTGACACGCCCATCTCGTCCGCGAGGCGTCGCAGTCGATCCTGCCATTTGCTCGGAGCGGGTGTGCTCGTGCGGCGCAGTCGGCGGACGCGCCACGCCCCGCCGGCCAGCCGGATCGCATATACCACGACGCCGAAGCCCCAAACGACCACGATCCAAGGCAGGGCCGGCTGGAGCCCAGCGGCCGCCGTCTCGTACCAGGAGGCCGACCGGGCCCCCTCAATAGTTGTAGGTACTGGTGCAGACTCAACAGACGGCGCATCCACAGTTGCTGGGAGGACCGATGCGATTGGGGCTCCGCGTTCCTCCACGAGAACGTGCTCGCTCAGCAAGGTACCCGTGGCCACCGGTAGCACGAGAAGAGTGAGAAGCGCTGCACAACTCACGACGTAGCGAACCCGGGGCGGATGATCGTCCAGCAGGCGCAATGTCCCCGCCAGTAGCACAGCTACGAGCGCCCCCTGCCACACGAAGTGGAGGAGCGTCCACCCCAGCAGGTCGATGGAGGAAGCAGACAAAAGCGTCCAGAAGTCAGGCAGGGTCATCGGTCTCGTCGAACTGGTCTAGAAGATCACGGATTTGGTTAAGCTCGTCGCGGGACACGTCCTCGGTGGCGAGCGCCCGCATCACGAGCTGGCGCGCCGATCCCTCAAAGGCCCGGTCCAACAGGTCGCGGACGAGGCGGCGCTGCGTGTCGGCCTCCTCGATCACAGCCGCGTACACGTGGGCCCGGCCGGATTCGTCGCGGGTCACGAGCCCCTTCTCCAGCATGAGCTGCAAGTGCTTCAGCACGGTCGTGTAGCCCTGGTCGGTGTCGAGACGCTCCTGCACGGTGCGCACCGTGGCCGGGCCGTGTGTCCACAGCACACGCAGGATGGCGAGCTCAGCGTCGGTGGGGAGCGGTAGGTCGGGGGGCATGGAGGAGCGGTGAGAAACAAGATCACAATGAACGACTGCGTCTCCGTTACTCTTGTCGATTGTCGCTTTCTCGAACGCACAAGAGCACGGAAGCACGTAGGGGTGAATGTTCGCCCTCAAATACGAACTCGCTCGTACTTTACTACGAAGTCGTTCGTATGTTCTGAGATCATCGATTTTCTCCATAGGGCCCTTGAAATCGGGCCTCGTTTCAAGGCAAGCCATTTTCTTCTCTCCCCTCCCGCCCCATGTGCTTCTGAGTGAGGTTTGTGTGAGAGAAGCATCCATTCCGAACTCCGCCCCCCAACTTGCTTATGAGTATGGATGGTTTGCCGAAGATCGGCCTCCTCCTTCTCTTTGGTGTACCGACTCCGGTACGCCGTTTCGCGCCCCGCAACGAACCGATGACGCTTTCCCGTACATGATCGACGCTCTTTCTCCGGACGTTCTACGCACCCGCTTCGACTCGTCTCAGTTTGATTTCGAGACCACCGACGACCTGCCGGCCGACACCGAGGTTGTGGGCCAGGATCGAGCCGTCGAGGCCCTGGAGTTTGGGATGAACATCGAAAGCGACGGGTACAACGTCTTTGCTCTCGGTCCGTCGGGGACCGGTCGTCGCGAGCTCGTGCAGCATCTGCTAGAGAAGCAGGCCGAGGACGAGGAGACCCCACCCGACTGGTGCTACGTCAACGACTTCGATGAGGAGCGGGAGCCGAACGTCCTGAAGATGCCTCCGGGGCGCGGCCATGACCTGAAGGAAGACATTGACGATCTCATCGAGGAGCTCAAGACCGCCCTTCCCGCGGCGTTTGAAAGCGAAGAGTATCAGTCGCGCCGCGAGATGATTCAGGAGGAGGTGCGGGAGGACCAGGAGGTCGCCCTCGAACGGCTTCAAGAGCGGGCCCGCGAGGACGATATTGCCCTCATCCGCACGCCCCAGGGCTTTGCCTTTGCCCCCATCCGCGACGGCGAAGTGGTGGCCCCGGAGGAAATTGAGTCGATGCCGGACGAGGAGCGGGAGCAGGTCCAGACGCAAATCGACGAGTATCAGGAGGAGCTCCAGGAGATCCTGCGAAAGGTGCCGGAGCACGAGCGCGAGGCCCACGAGCGCATCGAAGAGCTAAACGAGGAAATGGCGGCCCTTGCGGTCGACGAATCCATTAACGTCCTCCGGCAAAAGTATAGCAATCTGGAGGCGGTGCTCGACTTTCTCACGGCCGTCCGGAATGACATTATCGAGAACGTCGACTTTTTCGTACAGGCGTCGCAGGACGGCGGACAGCAACAGGCCCAGCAGTCCCCAATGATGCAGCAGGGACAGCAGGGCGGGCAGCGGGGCGCCCCCCCAGACGGAGCCTTCTGGCGGCGCTACCGCGTAAACCTCATCGTCGATAATGGCGATACCGACGGCGCGCCGGTGATCTTCGAGGACAACCCGAACTACCAGAATCTCGTCGGTCAGGTGGAACAGATTGCCCAGATGGGCGCGCTGGTCACCGACTTTAATCTCATCCAGTCCGGCGCGCTCCACAAGGCCAACGGGGGCTACCTCATCGTGGAGGCCCGCGATTTGTTGACGCAGCCCTACGCCTGGGAGGGCCTGAAGCGGGCTCTCCAGAACGACGAGATTCAGATTGAATCGCCCGGACAGGCCCTCGGCCTTATCCGAACCGTCACGCTCGAACCGGAGGCCATCCCTCTCGACGTGAAACTCGTCGTCGTGGGCGAACGGCTGCTCTACTACCTCCTCGATGCCTACGACCCCGACATGGACCGGTTGTTCAAAGTCATGGCCGACTTTGACGAGCAGATCGACCGAGACGAGGGTCACGAAGGGGAGTATGCCGACCTCATTGCCACAATGATTGCGGACGAGGACCTGCGTCCCTTCGATCGTGCAGCCGTGACGCACGTCATGGAGCACAGCACGCGTCTCGTGAGTGACGCCGAGAAGCTCAGTGGCAAGATTGAGCGCATTCGCGACCTGGTGCAGCAGGCCCACTACTGGGCCGGGCAGGACGACGCCGAGACGGTGACCGATGCGCACGTGCAACAGGCCATTGACGCCCAGATCCGCCGTGCCGACCGGATGCGTGAGCGGATGCAGGAATCGATTGAGCGGGAAACGATCTACATTGATACGGACGGCGACGCTGTGGGGCAGGTTAACGGCCTTGCCTACCTCGACCTGGGCGGCTTCAGCTTCGGCAAACCAAACCGCATTACGGCCCGCACGCGGCTAGGAAAGGGAGAAATCGTAGACATCGAGCGCGAGGCGGCCCTCGGCGGCCCCCTTCACTCCAAGGGCGTGCTCATCCTCTCCGGCTTCCTCCAAGGACGCTTTGCCCAACAGTACCCGCTCTCCCTCTCGGCCAGTCTCGTGTTCGAGCAAACCTATGGCGGCGTCGACGGAGACAGCGCCTCGTCGGCGGAGCTCTATGCCCTTCTGTCGGCACTGGCGGACGTGCCCCTGCGGCAGGACCTCGCCGTCACCGGATCGGTGAACCAGCACGGCATCGTGCAGCCCATCGGGGGCGTCAACGAAAAGGTCGAGGGCTTCTTCGACATCTGCCAGGAGCGCGGCCTCACCGGCAAGCAGGGGGTGCTCATTCCGGCCAGCAACACCGACCACCTTATGCTTCGGCCCGACGTGGTGGATGCCGCCAAGGCGGGCGACTTTCACGTCTATCCCGTGGAAACTGTCGACCAGGGCATTGAGCTGCTGACGGGCCTCGAGGCCGGGACGCGAAATGAACAGGGGGCTTTCCCGAAGGGAACCATCAACGGAAAGGTGGAGGCGCAACTCCGCACATTTGCCAACCGTCGCCGCCAGTTTGCCCTCACAGATGGACAAATGGAATCGGTCGACGCGTGATACGTGATGAGTGATTCGTAAAGTGTGATATTGGGAAATAGTGTTCTCCCACGTCACAATTTCCGTATCGGACCGACGCTCCTCCCTTTGAACCTTTACGACCGTGTGCGCCATGAGCGAGGAGTCTTCCTCTTCCCCCCAGAACATTCTTGTGGCTCTCGACGCCTCCCCCCACAGCCGGGCAGCCCTCGACGCTGCCGTCCGGTTGGCCGCAACCTTCGAAGCCAAGGTGGAGGGACTGTTCGTCGAGGACGAGACGCTGCAGCGGGCGGCCCAGCTCCCCTTTGCGAAGGAAGTGCGCACGTACACCGCCCCACCCAAGCGTCTGAGCAACCAGCGCCTCCAACGCCAGCTACGCTACCGGGCCACATACGCCGAGCACACCCTCCAGCGGGCGGCCGAGCAGGCCGAGGTCTCCCACGCCTTTCGGACCGTAGAGGGGCAAGTGACAGAGGAGTTGCTGCGGGCCGCCGAAGGAACCGACCTTCTCATCCTGGGCAAAACAAGCACTGCCAGCAGTCGCCGCCGCCTCGGCAACACGAGCCGGACCCTCCTGTCTGACGCACCGACGCCGGTCATGGTGCTGCGAAAAACCGTGCCGGCCCAACATCCTCTTCTGGTCTACTATGACGGCTCGGACGCGGCCGACACCGCCCTCCGCCTCGTCCTCCAGATTTCGCGGCGGGCCGATGGCACCCCGATCCAGCTCCTCTTTCCGCCTCCGGAGGCCGACGTCGATCCGACCCGCCTCCGCAACCGCATTCAAACACGCCACGGGGAGGGGGATCTTCCCCTTCACGGTCGCCAGCTCACCCCCGCCGAGATGCACCGTCTCTCCGCCTTTGCCCGCGAAAAAGAGGGCCTCCTGGTGCTCCCTGCCGGATGCCCGCCCCTTTGCAATGTCCCCCTACAACAATTTCTCTACGAAATTGACCGCCCACTGCTCGTGGTGCGCTAGTGGTGCGTCACGTTTTCCATGTCGGGGAGACCGATGGGCCAGTGGACGGTCTTCAGGCTGCAGAATGCTGTATTCAACACAGCGTGTTCAATTCGGAATCCGACAGCTTCTGTTTGACTGGCCACTAGTTTCAATTTTCGTTTCGGGTTTTGCGTTGTGCATGACGCGTTCCCATTTTCAAGGGACGAGCGGGAACGTCCCCCGCTTTCGTCCGGACTCAAGTCCCTTCCCAACGCCTCTCTCCAAACGCCGAACACTTGCGCAGAACACCCAACCGCTCAACGCCCAACCGCTCAACGCTCATGGACACGGACCCAATTGCGAACCTCGCCCTCACCCCCACGTCAAACGCCAAACTCACGCCGCTGGAGGTGCTGGCCGACTTTGCCGACGCAACCCGCGGCTGGGTGTACCTGGAACGTGCATCGCGGCACTACGCCGATCAGAAAGCCGTGCCCGCCCTCGTGCTTCGACACTACCGGCAGGGCGCTCCGCCCCACATCGACTTTGCGTTTGCGTCGACGTCGGCGGAAAGCGATGAGGTGCGACTCGTGATCCTCGATGCACCGGATACCGACGAGCCCCTTTCCGAGCAACAGCACGCCCTGCTGCTCGACACCCTCCTAGAGACACTTCGAGACTACCTCAGCACCCGTCCCGATCACGTTGACCTGCATGTCGATCGGGACACTGCCTAGAAAACTGTTTTGATGTTCGCTCGCCTGAACATCGGAGAGAAGGCGCAGTCCTCGGCGTCCCTGCATCGTTCGAAAGGCCCTTACACTGACGGGGCTCGCCGATCTGCGGTCTTTACGATCAGCTTGACTTTTGATCGTGTGAACTGAAACCGGCGTGCCGTCCTTCTCGAAGACGAGCCGCTACCCCACGAGTACCCCAGCGATGGTGGCCGTCATCCACGAGGCGAGCGCCCCGCCGACCACCGCCCGCAGTCCAAGCGCCGCAATCTCGCTCTTCCGGGACGGCGCAATGCCGCCGATGCCGCCGATCTGAATGGCGATGGACGAGAAGTTGGCGAATCCGCAGAGGGCATACGTGCCAATGATGGTCGACCGCTCGCTGAGCACCGGCTTCAGGTCGCGCAGCGAGGCGTACGCCACAAACTCATTCACGGCCACCTTTTCGCCCAGCAGCGTACCGAACTGGAGGATGTCCGCGGCCTCCACGCCCATGGCCCACGCCAGCGGAGCAAAGAGAAACCCAAAAATGGCCTCTAGCGAGAGGGTCTCAAAGCGCCCCCCGGACGCCTGCTCCACGAGCACGTTTAGGTTATAGAGCTCTGTGCCGTAGACCGTCGGTGCCCCCACCCATTCGAAGCCCGCATTGATGGCCCCAATGAGGGCAATGAACGCCAGCAGCATGGCACCCACATTCAGGGCCAGGCGCAGGCCATCAGATGCGCCGCTGGCGGCCGCTTCGATGACGTTGTCATTCTCCTCATGATGTTTCACCTCCGCTCCGCCTTGCGTCTCTGGCGTTTCGGTTTCGGGCACGAGGATTTTTGCCATCACAATGGCCGCAGGGGCACTCATCACCGAGGCCGATAGCAAGTGCTTGGCGAAGAGCTGCCGCGAGGCCGCCGAGTCGCCCCCAAGAAACCCGATATAGGCCGCCAGCACACCGCCTGCTATTGTCGCCATGCCCCCCGTCATGAGCGTCATGATCTCGCTACGGGTCATGTCTTCCACGTAGGGCTTTACCGCGAGCGGCGCTTCCGTCTGCCCGATAAACACGTTTGCCGAGGCAGCCAGCGACTCGGCCCCCGAGATGCGCAGCGACTTCTGCATGAGCCATCCCATGCCCTGCACGAGGGGCTGTACGAGGCCCAGATGATACAGCACGCCCATCAGCGACGCAAAGAAGATAATCGTGGGCAGCACCTGAAAGGCAAAGTTATTGCCTTCCGCCGGATTCCCAAGGTCGCCGAAGATGAATTCCGACCCCTCGTAGGTGAACGAAAGCAGCGTGTCGAAGAAGGTGGCAAGCGTATCGAACACCATCTCGCCGGGCCCGGTCTTAAGCACCAGTATGGCAAAGATCAGCTGCAGCCCGAGCCCCACGCCCACAAGTCGCCAGTTGATGGCTTTTCGATTCGTGGAGAACAGAACGGCAATGCCGAGAAAGACCGTGACGCCAATGAGGCCGCGCAGGAGGGCGACGGGAAACGACATGTAGTGGAGCACTGCGTGAGAGGTCTAACCGAACGGGACAGGGCGTAATATAGACATCTGCTTTGGAATGGCAAGCGACAAGGGCGTGAGAACAAAATCAATACGCGAATGTCAAGTGACCCGTTAAATGAGAAAAGGGCGCTGGACGTAGGTCCAACGCCCTCTTCCCTCATGGCAAGCACACCGACGGAGCAGGAGTTGACTCCTCTCTCTTCCAATCTCTCCTCAGTTCTGTGATGAGGAGGAGCTCGTGCTCGACGTCTCCGTCGCACTCCAGGTATTGTTGTTCGGATTCACGTCCGGGAGCAGCTGGTTCGGGTCGAGCTGCACCTGCTGGAGCGTGCGGTCCGTAAACGTGAGGGTGTGAGTGTCCTTCGTGAAGAAGGCTTCCGCCGGAATGCGCTTCTGACTAGAGGACCCGTCCTCAAAGCGGAGCTGCACCGTCATCGGAAGCATCAGCTCTTTCTTCTGCTCAAGCGTAACCGTCGTCGTGTCGCCGGTCGCCACGTTGGCCACGGCGTGGTCGACATCGTCGGTCTCGTAGAACCAACTGCGCCAGAACCAGTCCAGGTCTTCCCCCGCCACGTCCTCGATGGTGCGGAAGAAGTCGGCGGGCTTCGGGTGCTTGTAGGCCCAACGGTCGAAGAAGGCACGGAACGCTCGATCGAAGCGCTCCGGCCCCACCACGTACTCTCGGAGCAGCATGAGGCCGTTGGCGGGCTTGTAATAGGCGAGAAAGCCGAGCGCCTGGTCGCGGATGTGGTCCGCGTACGTCATCACGGGCTGGTCGGAGAAGGGCGACGACGCAAACCGCTGGCCGAGCACGCGCGAGACCTGCTGTAGGCTCTGCCGGTTGCTGTTGTCGTAGAAGGCATCCTCCGAGTACTGATTCATGAACGTGTTGAGCCCCTCGTCCATCCAGGCCCAGCGTCGCTCATCCGATCCCACGACCATCGGGAACCACGTGTGACCAAACTCATGGTCGGTGACGCCGAAGAGACCTTTCCCCCGCGACTCCACGTCGCAGAACATAATCTGTGGATACTCCATTCCGGCCACGACTCCCGCCACGTTAATGGCGTTCGGATACGGATACGGCGCCAGGAAATCGGAGTAAAATTCGACGGAGTGCTGCACGTACTCGGTCGACTCCTCCCACCCGGGGTTCTTCTCGGTTCCAAGCCCTTCCTTCGGGTAGAAGGACTGGGCCAGAACCGTACGCTCACCGGTTTTCGCCTGTGCCGCATCCCAAATGAAGGCCTGCGAGGCCGCCCAGGAGAAGTCGCGCACCTCCTCGGCCTTGTACTCCCAGGTCAGCGGACCATTGCCGTCGGGGCGCGTATCCGCGTCGCCCACCTCGTCCTGCGACACGATCATAACCGTCTCCCGGCTCTGACGGGCCTTCTCCAGACGCGATCGCTGCTGCTGGGTCAGGACCTCTTCCGGATTCTGAAGCTGGCCAGTAGCCGCAACAATCATGTTGCGCGGCACCGTGATGTTGACGTTGAAGGTGCCGTACTCCAGGTAGTACTCGCCTTGTCCCAGGTAGGGCAGCGCGTTCCAGCCATTCACGTCGTCGTGTACATACATCCGCGGATACCACTGTGCAAGCTGGTACACGGTGCCCTGCTCCACGTCGAGAATGCCGTGACGGTCGGCCCCAAACTCAGGAATCTGGAAACTCCAATCGATGGTGAGCGTGAGGGTGCCGC